>DASSEQ010000166.1:0-3173 GCA_035695245.1 Mycobacteriales bacterium
GTTGAAGAACTTCACCCCCGTCGGCACCGCGATCAGATACGTCAGGATGGAGAAGAACGGGAGCAGCACCGCGCCGGTCGAGAACATGTGGTGCGCCCACACCGTGATGGACAGTGCCGCGATGCCGATGGTCGCGAAGACCAGGCCCTTGTAACCGAAGATCGGCTTGCGCGAGTAGACCGGTATGACTTCGGTGATGATCCCGAAGAACGGCAGCGCGACGATATAGACCTCGGGATGGCCGAAGAACCAGAACAGGTGCTGCCACAGCACCGCGCCGCCGGATGACGCATCGAAGATGTGCGCGCCGAACTTCCGGTCCGCCTCGAGCGCGAGCAGAGCGGCGGCGAGCACCGGGAACGCGACCAGCACGAGGATCGACGTCACGAACACGTTCCAGGTGAAGATCGGCATCCGGAACATCGTCATGCCGGGCGCGCGCATGCAGAGCACCGTGGTGATGAAGTTGACCGCGCCGAGGATCGTGCCGAAGCCGGACAGCGCGAGACCCATGACCCACATGTCCGCGCCGTAGCCGGGTGAGTGCACCGCGGACGTCAGCGGCGAGTAGGCGTACCACCCGAAGTCGGCCGCGCCGCCGGGCGTGAGGAACCCGCCCATGACGATCAGCGAGCCGAAGAGGAAGAACCAGTAGGACAGCATGTTGAGCCGCGGGAACGCGACGTCAGGCGCACCGATCTGCAGCGGCATGATCTCGTTGGTGAAGCCGACGAACAGCGGCGTCGCGAACATCAGCAGCATCAGCGTGCCGTGCATGGTGAACAGCTGGTTGTACTGCTCGTTCGACAGGAACTGCAGGCCCGGACGGGCCAACTCGGTCCGCATCAGCTCGGCCATGATGCCAGCGACGAGGAAGAAGACGAACGACGTGACGAGGTAGAGGTGCCCGATCGTCTTGTGGTCGGTCGTGGTGATCCACTTGACGACGCGGTTGCCCGGCGCGACGTAGACGCGGCGCGGCCGGACGCGGCGGACGGGTTCGACCGCGGTCACTACGAGCTCCCTTGGTTCTTGGCGGGCACAGCCGGACCGGTGTAGACGCTGTAGCGCGAGTCCTGCCCGGCAGCGGCGATCGACTTCGTCTGCGCCAGCCAGGTCTGGAAGTCAGCGGGGCTCACAGCCTTCACGGTAAACAACATCCGGTCGTGATCGATCCCGCAATACTCGGTGCACTTGCCCTGGAAGACGCCGGCCTTGTCGACCGTCACCGCGAAGCTGTTGACTCGGCCCGGGATCACGTCGCGCTTGAAGAGGAACGGAATGACCCACCAGGCGTGGATCACGTCCGGCGACGTCTCGTAGAAGCGGATCTTCTCCCCCACCGGTACGACGAGCTGCGGTGGCTCGCCGGGGCGGCCGGTGACTGACAGGCCGTCCTGGAGGTAGTTGAACTGCCACGACCACTGGAAACCGACGACGCCGACGTTGAGCTTGACGCCCTTGAAGTTGTCCATGTCGTTTTCGCGGATCGCGGTGAAGTAGAACAAGATCGACACGATGACGACCGGAATCATCGTGTAGAGGACCTCGATCGGCAGGTTGTAGCGCACCTGGCGAGGCAGCTGGTCCGGGCTGCGGCGGCGGTACCAGAGCGCCGCCCACAGGATGAGGATGATCACGAAGCCGCCGACGATGCATGCGGTCGTGAACGACCCGTACCAGACGTTGAGGGTCTTCTTGCCCTCGAGCGTGACCGGGTCGGGGAAGCCGATGCGCTTGGCGGCACCGCTGCACCCGGTCGTGGCGAGTGCAAAAACTACGAGACCCAGGGCGCTGATCCCAAACCGCTTGATAGCAGTGCGACGGCGAGCGGGCACGACGCTGACCATAACGCAGGCCTGAGCGCGGCTCACGCGCAGGTCGGACTAGCGTTCGCGGCGTGTCCGGCTACCTCGACGCCGCGACCGCGATGCCGCTGCACCCGGCGGCACGAGCGGCACTGGAAGCGGCCCTGGACGACGGCTGGGCCGATCCCGGGCGCCTCTACCGCGAAGGCCGCCGAGCCCGGCTGCTGCTCGACGGCGCGCGCGAAGCAGTGGCCGAGGCGATCGGCGCGCGCCCGGACGAAGTCAGCTTCACTGCGAGCGGGACTCTGGCCAATCATCTGGCCGTGCTGGGCGCGCTTGCGGCGCGGCGGCGGTTCGGCCGGCACCTCGTCGTCAGCGCCGTCGAGCACTCCACGCTCCTCGCTGCGGCTGCCCACCACGAGGGCGACGGGGGCGAGACGACGACCGTCGGGGTCGACGCGACCGGGCGGGTCGACCCCGCGTCGTACGTCGCCGCGCTCCGCGCGGACACAGCGCTGGCGTCGCTGCAGAGCGCCAACCACGAGGTGGCGACACTGCAGCCGGTAGCCGAGGTGGCAGCGCTCTGCCGGGAGCGAGGTGTGCCGCTGCACGTCGACGCGGCGCAGACGGTCGGCCGGCTGCCGCTGCACGACTGGGACCTGCTGAGCGCGAGCGCGCGCAAGTGGGGCGGCCCGACCGGCGTGGGCGTGCTTGCCGTGCGCACCGGCGTCCGCTGGCGCTCGCCACTGCCCGAGGACGAGCACGAGTCAGGACGGTTTCCCGGGCCGGCCCCCCTGCCGCTGGTGGTGGCTGCGACCGCGGCTCTTCGCGCCCGCACGTCGACCCACGCGGACGACTCAGCACGGCTCGCTGCGATCTCGCAGCGCATCCGGGACGAGCTTCCGCGGCGGATCCCGGACGTCGACGTGCTCGGGCCGGCCGAGGCGGCAGGTCGGGTGCCGCACATCGTGGCCTTCTCCTGCCTCTACGTCGCCGGCGAGGCGCTGGCGACAGAGCTCGACCGAGCGGGCTTCAGCGTCTCCAGCGGCTCGTCGTGCTCGTCGTCGGCGTTGACCCCGTCGCACGTCCTGGCCGCGATGGGTGCGCTGACGCACGGCAACGTCCGGCTCTCGTTGACCGACGAGGCCGACGCAGCGGACGTGGAGCGGCTTCTCGACGTGCTGCCGCCGATCGTCGCCGAACTGCGCTCGCGGGCAGGGGCGGCTGACCTGTGACCGACCTGCGCATCGACATGCTCGGCCGGCTCTGCCCGTTGCCGATCATCGAGCTGGCCCGCCGCATCGGCGACGTCGCCGTCGGCGAGACGGTCACCGTCGTCGCCGACGATCCGGCCGCCGCGTCAGA
>DASSEQ010000167.1:0-5447 GCA_035695245.1 Mycobacteriales bacterium
CGGTCGTGTCACCAGGGCGCGCGACGATTCACGGCTACATCCGGCTCTACGACAACGGGCACGAGTTCGCGAAGGTCGCGACAGGTGGCCTTGTCGTCGTACGCCGGACGCTGAGCTCGGGGAGACACACGCTGACCGCGAAGTACTCGGGCAGCACGGTGCTCAACCCGAGCTCGGCGACTCGCAGCCACACCGTGTAGGACGGCTAGTCTCGCCAGCCGTGGACCGCACGCTCAATCTGGCTGTCATCCCCGGCGACGGAATCGGCGTCGAAGTCGTCGCCGAGGGCCTGAAGGTGTTGACCGCCGCGGTCGGCACGGGAGCGAAGGTCGAGACCACGACCTACGACCTCGGCGCCGCGCGCTGGCATCGCACCGGCGAGACGCTGCCGGACTCGGTGCTGGCGGAGCTGCGCTCGCACGACGCGATCCTGCTCGGGGCGGTGGGTGACCCGACTGTGCCGTCCGGCGTCCTCGAGCGGGGGTTGTTGCTGAGGCTGCGGTTCGCGTTCGAGCATGCAGTCAACCTTCGGCCGGTCAAGCTCTATCCGGGCGTGCGCACGCCGCTCGCAGAGGTCGCGGACGCCGACATCGACATGGTGGTGGTCCGGGAAGGCACCGAGGGCCCCTACGCCGGAGTCGGAGGCTCGCTCCGGCACGCGACTCCGCACGAGGTCGCGACCGAGAACAGCGTCAACACCCGATGGGGGGTCGAGCGGGTCGTCCGCGACGCCTTCCGGCGGGCTGCCGCGCGGCCGAGACACAAGCTCACGTTGGTGCACAAGACCAACGTGTTGACTCATGCCGGCTCGCTGTGGCAGCGGACCGTCGACCTCGTCGCGCCGGAGTTCCCCGACGTCGCTGTCGACTACGTGCACGTCGATGCCGCGTGCCTCTACTTCGTCACGCAGCCGCAGCGTTTCGACGTGGTCGTCACCGACAACCTCTTCGGCGACATCATCACCGATCTCGGCGCGGCGATCGCCGGCGGCATCGGCCTGGCCGCCAGCGGCAACCTCAACGTCGACGGCACCGCGCCGAGCATGTTCGAGCCGGTGCATGGGAGCGCCCCGGACATCGCTGGGCAGGGAAAGGCGGACCCGACGGCGACCGTGCTCTCGGTGGGGATGCTCCTGGACCACGTCGGTCTCGCCGACGCGGCTGCGAAGGTGGAAGCGGCAGTTGCCGCGGACCTGGCCGCTCGGTCGTCGTACGGAGAGCGGTCCACCACCTCGATCGGTGACGCGCTCGCCGCCTCCGTGTCCTGAGCCTTACCCTCAAAGCATGCCGTTGCAATTCGCGATCGAGCCGAACCCCTCGCCCGCCTCCGACGAGCGAGTCGCGGAAGTGCTGCAGGCGCCCGGCTTCGGCCGCGTCTTCACCGACCACATGGTCATCGCGCGGTGGAGCCGCGACCAGGGTTGGTACGACGCCCGGCTCACGGCGTACGGACCGCTGTCACTCGATCCCGCAACACACGTCTTCCACTACGCGCAGTCGATTTTCGAAGGTTTCAAGGCTTATCACCAGCCCGACGGCAGCATCGCGACGTTCCGCCCGCGGGCAAACGGGGAGCGGTTCACCAGGTCGGCACGGCGGATGGCACTGCCGCCGCTTCCCGTCGACGACTTCATGACCGCGGCAGACCTGCTGGTGCGACAGGACGCCCGCTGGGTGCCGACCACACCGGAGACCAGCCTCTACCTCCGCCCGTTGATGATGGCGACCGAGGTCGGCCTCGGCGTGCGCCCCTCAGGTGACGTGACGTTCCTGCTGATCGCCTCACCCGCGGCCGCCTACTTCGCTGCCGCTGCCAAGCCGGTGAGCATCTGGGTCAGCGAGGAATACACCCGGGCCGCTCCCGGCGGCACCGGCGCGGCCAAGTGCGCCGGCAACTACGCGGCGAGCCTCGTCGCGCAACAGGAAGCGATCGACAACGGTTGCGAGCAGGTGCTGTTCCTCGACGCGGTCGAGCGGCGTTGGGTCGAGGAGCTCGGCGGCATGAACGTGTGGGTCGTGTTCGACGACGGCACGATCGCGACACCCGAGCTCACCGGCAGCATCCTGGAAGGCGTCACCCGCGACACCATCCTGACGATGGTGCGAGACCTCGGCCACGAGGTCGACGAACGGCGCATCGACATCGACGAGGTGCGCAAGGGCGTCGAGAGCGGGCGGGTGACCGAGGTGTTCGCCTGCGGCACAGCTGCGGTCATCACCAGCATCGGCCGCCTCGCCTGGAACGGCGGGGAGGTCGCGCTGCCGGGTGAGACGCCGATGGCCGCGCGGGTGCGCGAGACCCTGGTCGGAATCCAGCACGGTCGGCTGCCGGACGAGCACGGCTGGCTGCATCCCGTCCCCTAGGCGGGGCCGCTCCGTCACTCCCGTAATCCCTGACAACAGCCGTTTCGGTGCCTACAGTCGGGCCGAGGAGGCAGACATGCTGGTCAGCGAGGCGATGAGCACCGAGGTCCTGACCATCGGGCCCACGCACACACTCCGTGACGCCGCATCGCGCATGTCGGCGCGCAAAGTGGGCGCCGCCGTGGTCATGGACGGCGACCAGGACCAGCCGGGAATCCTCACCGAGCGCGACATCCTCGACGCGGTCGGCCAAGGCCAGGATGTCGACACCGAGAAGGTGCACGACCACCTGACCGCGGACATCGTGGTCGCGGCGCCGGACTGGCCGCTGACCAAGGCCGCGGCGGCGATGGTGAGCGGCGGCTTCCGTCACCTCGTCGTCTGCCAGGGCCGCGAAGTCGTGGGCATGTTGTCCGTGCGCGACATCGTCCGCGTCTCAGCCTCTGAGACAGTGTCTTGAGTTGCGGCATTTCGTGCCGGACCCTGGCAGGGTCATGGTCGTGAGCATCATCATTCACAGGCGCGTCGGCTAGAGCACTACGCCGACGCGCTACCCCTGCTGACCGCGAGGTCACGGGGGTTTTTTCATGAGAGGGCGCAATGACAGACCGCACACCCGCCGGTGACGGGTTCCATGTCTACGACACGACGCTGCGCGATGGTTCGCAGCGCGAAGGCCTGTCGTTGTCCGTCGAGGACAAGCTGGCCGTAGCCGCGCACCTCGACGACCTGGGAGTCGGCTTCATCGAGGGCGGATGGCCGGGGGCGAACCCGAAGGACGAGGCATTCTTTCGCCGGGCCGCGGCCGGCGATCTGACGCTGCGCCACGCGCAGCTGGCCGCGTTCGGGGCAACGCGCAAGCCCGGCGTGCGCGCCTCGGACGACGCGCAGGTTGTGTCTCTGCTCGAAGCGGCGACGCCGGTGGTGACGCTCGTCGCGAAGTCGCATGTCGGCCATGTCGAACGAGCGCTTCGCACGACCCGCGAGGAGAACCTCGCGATGATCCGGGACACGATCGAGCTGCTCTGCGCTGAAGGTCGGCGGGCGTTCCTCGACGCCGAGCACTTCTTCGACGGTTATCTGCTCGACCGCGACTACGCGCTTTCCGTCGTACGAACGGCGTACGACGCCGGTGCCGACGTCGTCGCACTATGCGACACCAACGGCGGGATGCTCCCGGGGCGCGTCGCCGAGATCGTGCACGAGCTCGCCGACGATGGCGTGCGCGTCGGCATCCACGCCCACAACGACACCGCCTGCGCGGTGGCGAACTCGCTGGCGGCGGTCGACGCAGGCGCGACGCACGTGCAGGGCACCGCGAACGGTTACGGCGAGCGTGCCGGCAATGCCGACCTCTTCGCGGTCGTTGCAGCGCTGCAGATCAAGCTCGGCCGCGAGGTGATCCCCGAGCAGTCCGTCGCCGACCTCGTGCGGGTCAGCCACGCCATCGCCGAGCTCGCCAACATCGCGCCCGATCCGCACCAGCCTTGGGTCGGTGCGAGTGCGTTCGCACACAAGGCCGGACTCCATGCGTCCGCGCTGAAGGTCGACCCCGACCTCTACCAGCACACCGACCCCTCTCGGGTCGGCAATGACATGCGGGTGCTGGTGTCGGAGCTTGCCGGCCGGGCCTCGGTCGAGTTGAAGGCCAAGAGCCTCGCCATCGACGTCGACCGGGAGACCGTCGGTCGGGTGATCGAGCGGGTCAAGGAGATGGAGGCGCACGGCTACTCGTTCGAGGCCGCCGAGGCGTCGTTCGAGCTGCTGCTCCGGGAAGAGGTCGACGGCGCCCGTCCGCGCTTCTTCGAGCTCGAGTCCTACCGCGTCATCACCGAGACCCGGCCGGACGGCGCGCATGTGTCGGAGGCGACGGTCAAGCTGCAAGCCAAAGGTGAACGCTACGTCGCAACCGGCGAGGGCAACGGACCGGTCAACGCGCTCGACCGGGCCCTCCGTCAGGCATTGGAACGCGTGCATCCGCAGCTCGCCGCGCTCGAGCTGGTCGACTACAAGGTGCGCATACTCGAAGGGGCACATGGCACCGGCGCGGTGACGCGCGTGCTCGTGCGCACCTCCGATGGTGAGCGCGAGTGGGACACCGTCGGTGTCGACGAGAACGTCATCGCGGCGTCGTGGCAGGCGCTGGAAGACGCATACACCTACGGGTTGCTCGCCGACGCCCGCTGATCCGCTCTCGTTAGGGTGGATCGGTGCGCATTGCGAGGTACACCTACGACGGCGACGTCGCGTTCGGGGTCGTCGAAGTCGGCGGGGATGGTGACCTCGAGATCGCCGAGATCGCTGGCCACCCGTTTGGTCCTATCACCTTCAGCGGCGAGCGTCGTCGGCTCGCCGGGGTCCGGCTCCTGGCACCCGTGCTGCCGTCGAAAGTCGTTGCGATCGGCCGCAACTACGCCGAGCATGCCAGCGAGATGGGCAACGACGTGCCGGAGCGGCCACTGATCTTCCTCAAGCCGTCCACCGCCGTCGTCGGGGCCGGCGACGCGATTGCCTACCCGCCCTCGTCCGCGCGCGTCGACTTCGAGGGCGAGCTCGCGGTGGTGATCGGTCGGCTCTGCCGGGACGTGCCCGAGGACAAAGCGATGGAGGTGGTGTTCGGCTACACGTGCGCCAACGACGTGACGGCTCGCGATCAGCAGGCGAGCGACGGCCAGTGGTCGCGGGCGAAGGGTTACGACTCTTTCTGCCCGCTCGGCCCCTGGATCGAGACCGATCTCGACATCGACGACCTGCGGCTCACGACGACGCTGAACGGGTCGGTAAAACAGGACGGACGCACGTCCCAGATCGTGCATAAGGTGCCGGCACTCATCGCCTACATCACCGCATGCATGACGCTGCTCCCGGGCGACGTCATCCTCACCGGCACGCCGGCAGGTGTCGGTCCGATGCAGACCGGTGACGAGGTGTCGGTCGAGATCGAGGGCATCGGCGCGCTGACCAACGCGGTAGTCGCGCGATGAGCGTCCGTTTGCGCGTCGCTCCATCTCCGACCGGCGACCCCCATGTCGGCACGGCGTACATGTCGTTGTTCGACCTCGCGTTCGTTCGACAGCAGGGCGG
>DASSEQ010000168.1:0-4523 GCA_035695245.1 Mycobacteriales bacterium
CCCGAACTTGCGATCCGCCTCAAGCGCCAGCAAGGCAGCCGCAAGCACCGGGAACGCGACGAGAACCATGATCGACGTGATGAATATGTTCCACGTGAAGATCGGCATCCGGAACATCGTCATGCCAGGTGCGCGCATGCATAGGACCGTCGTGATGAAGTTGACTGCTCCCAAGATCGTGCCGAACCCGGACAGAGCAAGCCCCATGATCCACAGGTCCGCGCCGGCTCCCGGTGCATGAACGGCGTCGTTCAGCGGCGCGTATGCGTACCACCCGAAGTCGGCGGCACCGCCGGGGGTCAGGAACCCGGAGAGCACGATCAGCGAACCGAAGAGGAAGAACCAATAGCTGAGCATGTTCAGCCTGGGAAACGCTACGTCCGGTGAGCCGATCTGCAACGGCATGATCACGTTGGCGAACCCGATGAACAGCGGTGTCGCGAACATCAGGAGCATCAACGTGCCGTGCATGGTGAACAGCTGGTTGTACTGTTCGTTGCTCAGGAACTGCAGATTGGGCCGCGCAAGCTCGGAACGCATGAGCATCGCCATCAGCCCAGCGGTCAGGAAGAAACTGAACGACGTGATCAGGTAAAGCTGACCGATGACCTTGTGGTCGGTGCTCGTGATCCAGCGCACGATCCGGCTGCCGGGCGCGACCTGGACCGGCCTCGGTCGAAGGACCCGCGCTGGATGGGTCAGTGCCATCGAGACTTCCGACGACTGCGGGCACGCTGATGCAGTAGGACGATGAAGAAGCCAACCAGCCCAGCACCGGCGGTGACTGACAGCGGTACGACGCTGACAGTGGCGATTGCTCCCAGCGCTCCCCCGCACGCGATCAGCGCGAACACCCAGGCACAGATCAGCCAACCGGTGCGTTGAGGGTCGTGCGCCGGAGCCTTCGCCGGTTCACGCCACAAGCGCTCGAGATAGGGCAGCAGATCCTCGCCGGCGCCGTCGGTGTTAGGCACGTTCGTTTCCATCAACGACTACCCGCCCGTCATGTGCGCCGCGACCAAAAGTGGCAAGAGGCGCATAGGCGGGTCGAGGGAAACGCGGCGAGTCGGTCCGCAGTGATGCTGACGCCGCAGTGCCCGCAAAACCCGTAAGTGCCCTTGGCGAACCGGGCCAGCGCATCGTGATGCTCGGCGAGTTCGCGGCGGGCAACCTCCAGCTGGGCCTCGATCATGTCGAGATCTGGCGCCAGTCCAGTGTCGCCAGCGGGACGTTGACCGAGTGCGGCGCGGGTGTCATGGAGCCGAATAGTCAACTCCGTGACTTCGTCAACGTGCTGCCGCCACCCGTGCTCGAGCCCTTCGCGGAGGTCGAGGACGAACCGCTCGTAGCCGGGGAGGGCACGTGAGCCGGTCGGTCTGTCAGCGACTTGGCTTGTCATCGTCACGCTCCCTTGGTGCCCTCGACTGCAGGCAGTTGTGACCCCGATCAGCGACCCCGCACTGTGGGGCCGTCGCAGGCTGAGCAGCGGCGCCGCTGCGGCACCGCGAATAAGTCGACGGTCGGTATCGGTTCAGCGCATCGCTCGCAGATGCCGTAACGCCGGCAGTCCATCCGGCGCATCGCGGCTTCGACCTCGAGGAGAACGCCGCGAGCAGCTGCCCGCTGCGGCGCCATCTCGCCCCGCTCCGCTCCGGACGCCGCCCCTCTTGTGCGCCTGATCCGGTCGTCAACGACGGCGAGAACTTCCACCTGCGTTCGCCACAGGTCCTGAAGTTGATCTCGTAGCTTCAGACGCTCCAGCGGCGAGAGCGAGTTGGCCGTGCTCACGTGTCCCTCTCCGGGGTCATACGTGCCGAGGTCCACATGACTCCGATAGCAGGCGCCTCCCCCCGCCAACGGGGGCTAGCGGAGGGAGACGCGTCCGGGGGGACTCGCTACACCAGCTCTGTGGCCATCGCACAAGCGCATCTTCATCGAGCTGCGTGGAACAGCGATGAATGCAATGTGGAGAACGGATGGAGGTCCAGCCGGCCTAAAGCGACGGCAGCGCCAACGGAAACGTCAGCGAGACCGATGTGCCGACCCCCGGCTGGCTCTCGAGTGCGACGCTGCCGCCGTGGGCCTCCACCAATGTCGCTACGACCGACAACCCGACGCCGCTGCCGGCGGCGAGCTCGGCGTTGCCGCCGCGCCAGAACCGTTCGAAAACATGCCGCTGGTCCTCGGTCGAGATCCCGACACCGGTATCGGCGATCCGCAATGTCGCCTGACCCGGCCCACTGTTGGTGAGCTCGACGTCAATGTGGCCACCAGCAGGGGTGTACTTCTCCGCGTTCACCAACACGTTCGTGACGACTTGATGCAACCGGGCGGCATCGCCGTCGATCACGGCCGGCTCTAGATGGTCGGTGAGCGTCAGGCCGGCGGCGCTGAGGCGTGCCCTCATCGAATCCACGGCGAGACCGACAATGACCGCCAAGTCACACCGCATCGCATTTAGTTGCAGCGCAGCCGCGTCCGCGCGCGCCAACGACTGCAGGTCCTCGACACGCGCAGCGAGACGGATGACCTCCTCATGCAACGACGCGATCTGTTCCGGGCTGCGAGGCACGATGCCGTCGAGCAGCGCCTCACAGTTCGCCTGCAGGATCGCTACCGGTGTTCGCAACTCGTGCGCAACATCCGAGACCAGATCCCGGCGCAGGTTCTCCTGGGCAACCAGGGCGTCGGCCAGACCGTCGAACGCACCGGCCAACTCGGACAACTCTTTCGATGCGGCCTGGAGATCACCCACGCGCGTCTCACGGTCACCCGTGCCCATGGCACGGGCAGCGGCGGTGAGCCTGGCGATCGGACGGGTCGACCGGCGAGCCACGACGACCGCCGCAAAGACGGAGATTGCGATAGCGAGTCCGGTCGCGACCAGAGCGGCAATAAGCAATGACGCTCGCAACTGATCCACCGACTCGACGAGTCCGCGGGAAGTGAACTGGACGGCCAACGTTCCGATCGATTTGCCATCCAAGGTAATCGCGCTTCGCGACGCGTTCGCCAGGTTCCGGGCGCCGACGATGCTCGACGCGACAACGTGCCCATTGCCGTCGAGGATCGCGGCGTTCGCGCCGCTGCTGGCAGCCACGTCCAGCGCCGGTTGCAGGTCCACATCCGACCAGCCGGGAGTGCCGGTGTTGTAGGCGCCGACAGCACTCGCCCGAAGCGACTCCGTGAGGCCGGATTGCCGGTCCTGCACGAGCCGGTTGATGTCCCGATTGCCAAGCGCCAAGGCCAGAATCGCGATGATCAGGACCGTAAACAGATCCATCGCAATGAACGCGAACGCCAGCCTGTTCGCTAGCGTCGGATGTCTGGTGCTGGTGGCCATCGCGCCCCTCCCGCCGTCAGTATCCGCGAAGCATGCGCCGTCTGCGGCGTCTCCATCTGTTCTCCTCACGCCCGACATCTGCCGTCCAGACCAATGGGGTGTTCTTCCCGCGACGGCCGAGGTTTGGCACGCAAGCGCCGGCCGTTCGAAAGGGGTCAGATGCCATGCCCGGTGCCACGCCGCGACAGCGACGGCCCCTCGACGATGACGACAGCACGGTCGATGAGCGCCGGGAAGAGCGTGTCGTACCGTGCCTTTACTGCCGAGAGCAGATCCCGGCGGCCTCCTTCGTGTTCTGGTCGTCAACCAGGCGCCTGATGTCCTCGACGTGCCCCAGTTGCCGTCGCCGGGTGACGCTGACCACGGCGACCTGGCGGCGCTGGCGCGCGGTGCTCACGCACGCCCTTCGTTAACCTCAGCCCATGCGACCCGGCGCGCGGCCGAAGTGGACGAGGCATTGAGATGCGCACCGGTCAGGTGGCAGCTCGCGGCCCGTGGCCGCGCCACGACGGGTACGCGCCGCTACGTTCCTATGCGGTAATCGGCGACGGACGCACCGTCGCCATGGTTGCCGACGACGGCACCATCGACTGGCTCGCCCTGCCCGACCTCGACTCCGAGACCGTCTTCGCGGCAGCGCTCGACGCCAGGCTTGGCGGCTGTTTCAGCCTCGCACCTACCGTGCCCTACCACGTCGAGCGTCACTACTTGGCAGGCACGAACGTTCTCCAGACCACGTTCCGCACGGACGGCGGAACTGTGGACGTGGTCGACGCGATGACTGTCCACGGCGAAACTCTCGGGCCCGCGCGCGAACTGCAGCGACGGGTTCGCGGGGTCACCGGGCGGGTCCCGATGGCCTGGCGGGTGCATCCCAGGTTCGGCTATGGTCAGCGACCGACGGTTCTTGGATGGCGAGGCCGCATACCGATCGCGTCCTCGGGCAGTGACGCCGTCGCGCTCTGCACGTTCGACGCCGGAGCCGTGCAGCAAGTCGACGATGCCATCAGCGGGCAATTCGAGGCCAACGAGGGCTCCCAGGCACTGCTGGCGCTCTGCGCGGCACATCAAGAACCGCTGGTCTTCCCGAGCCGAACCGAACTCGAGGCCCGCTTCGACAAGACGGTGTCCACGTGGCAGGCCTGGACTGCCACTCGCACCGTCAGCGGACGTTGGCAGG
>DASSEQ010000169.1:0-4872 GCA_035695245.1 Mycobacteriales bacterium
TCGACCAGCGCCAGATCGCTGGAAAACGCGTCATATCCGACCAGCGGCGGGACTTGGTTGGTGACCTCGTGCGTGTCGCCCATAGCGGCCAGTGTCGCAGGAATGCAGCGCCCGACACCGTACCGTTCACGTGATGGCCACGATCGCGAGCGAATCGGCGGCGGCGCGTGCGCGCCGCCGCAACAGGCTCGCGACCGCCGGTTCCCTCATCGCCAGCACCCTCGCGCGGGCCTGGCGCGACCGCGTGCTGGGGCTCGCGGCCGAAGCCGGTTTCTGGCAGCTGGTCAGCCTGCCGGCGCTGCTGCTCGGTGTGCTGGGCTTGATCGGTTACTTCAGCGGCTCGCTCGGCCACGACAACCTGCGCGACCTGGAAAACGCGATCGTCAACGGTCTGAAGCACGTGATCGTGCCGAGCGCCGTCGAGTCGACGGTGCGTCCGGCGCTCGACCGCATCCTGCGCAACGGCCGGGCCGACGTGGTGTCGATCTCGTTCTTCATCTCGTTGTGGACCGGATCGTCGGCGATGTCGACGTTCGTCAACACCATCACCATCGCCTACGGCCTGCGGCATCACCGCGGAGCGGTGAAGAGCCGGATCCTCGCCTTGGAGATGTACCTCGGCTTCGTCGCCGTCGGCGTCGTCCTGCTGCCGCTGCTCGTGCTCGGCCCGACGCTGATCCCGAAGCTGTTCCACGGGCACGCGCGACACCTCGTGCGGCTGCTCGTCGACATCGGCTACTGGCCGGCGGTTGTGCTGATCTCGCTGGCGCTGCTGACCAGCCTCTACAACCTCGCCATACCCGTGCGGACGCGATGGCGCCGCGCGATCCCGGGCGCGGTCGTCGCGCTCGGCCTGTGGTTGGTCGGCTCGGTGCTGCTGCGGCTATGGCTGACGTGGGCGTTCCGGTCGACGTCGACGTACGGGCCGTTGTCGGCGCCGGTCGCCGTGCTCGTCTTCCTCTACCTGACCGCGCTCGCGATCCTGCTCGGCGCTGAGCTCAACGCCGAGATCGACCGGCTGTGGCCGTCGCGGGCGACCCAGGAGGCGCGACGCGAAGAGGAGCAGCAGGCGGCCGGTGCGTCACCGCCGCGGTCGCCTCTGCCATCCTGAAGGCGTGTCACAGCAGAGCAACATCACCGGTCATGGCGCGACGCTGAAGTCGTGGGTGGCGGCCGCGGTCATCCTGGCCGGGTTCATCGTCGGCGGCATCGCGATCATCTACTGGAACTGGCCGATCTTCTGGGTCGGTGTCGGCATCGCCATCGTCGGATGCATCATCGGCTGGGCCGTCGGGATCATGGAAGACGTGACCGAGTACGGCGGGCACGACACCGGTGGCGCTACGTCGACCCAGTAAGAGTCACGACGGCTCGGTGACCTCGAGCGTGCTGCCGAGCTGATTCAGCAGGTCGGACAGGTCGCCGCCCTTCACCACCCACGCGTCCGCGCCGGCCTGCATCGCGCGGTCACGCAGGCGTGGCTCGTCATGGCCGGTGAAGATGATGATCCGTGCGTCCGGCACGATCGCGCGCAGTGACGGCAGGATGCTGATGCCGTCGACGCCGTCGATCGCGAGGTCGAGCACGATCGCGTCCGGGTGCTCGCGGGCGGCGAGGTCGAGCGCGACACCGCCGCTGGTCGCGTTGCCGACGGTGACGAAGCGACCGTCCAGCTCGAAGGTGATGTCCAACAGCCGGGACAGCTCCGGGACATCCTCGACAACGAGGACCTTGACCGTCTCCATCAGCAAGCCCCCGGTTGACTACTGGATCTGTTAAGCCTGGCGCACCTTGCGCCCAAATGTCTCGCAGTTGAGTCTTTGCCAACACTGACGCCGCGTCGAGTAGCTCCTTTTGGCTACGGGCGGGACACGACGAACGTGCGTGCATCGCCCTGGTCGAGCCGCGTGTCCTCGTCGCGGTCGCAGGAGTTGCCGTTGCCCGGACGCAGGTAGAGCCGCCAGCTCGACCACGACGTGACGACTTCGGACGCGTTGCGGCGCTGCCCGAGATGCGGCGTGCCGTAGCCGACCGTCGTCACCTTCGCCGTACGAGTCGCCGTCCCCGCGCCGGCCAAGGTCGCGCTCGAGACCCGCGGTGTGCTGGTCAGCTCGATCACCGCGACGTCGTCGCGATGCGTGCGCGCGTCATACGACGGGTGCCGGTAGCTGTGCCCGTAGACCGTGCGCGCGCCGGGCGACCAGCTCGTGCCGAAGTAGACATGCACTCCAGCGCCCCGATGCGAGCTGACGCAGTGCGCGTCCGTGACCACCACATGGCGCCCGTTGCCGACGTAGGTCCAGACCCCGCTGCACGTCGGATGCGATGCGCCCGCCGGAATCACCGCGACGACAACACCCCGCATCAGCTCACGCTGTGCGCGTCGGCATGCGCCTTGCGGATCGCCTCGGCAGTCGCCTGCCGACTGCCCTCGTGCTCGGGATGGTGCCGGTGACAAACGATGTACGGCGTGCCCTCGACGGAGAGCTTGCCGACGCGCCAGCATCCGCGCACGTGGCAGTTGTGCTTGCGATAGATGGCGATCATCCCGCCGATGATCGTCACCTCGCCGATGTCGGCGCCGATGCCTGACCAGAACGAGTAGGCGTGCCCGGACGGGTTCGTCAGCCCGAGCCAAATGGCTATCCCGTGCCACACGCTTTGGAGCGTAGGGCGGCGAGCGTCGCGAGTCCCGGAGGCGCGCGGCTACTTGTTCGTGGTCGTCGCGCGTCGTCGCGGTGGCGCCGCGGCCTTGGCCGGCGTGGGTTGCTCGGGCAGCGTCACGACTGCCTGCTGCGCGCGCGATGGGTAGAAGAGCTCGTGCGCAGCAGCGGCAACGATGCCGCCGATCATCGGCGCGATGATGAAGACCCACAGCTGCGACAACGCCGCGCCTCCGACGATCAACGCGGGCCCGATGCTGCGGGCCGGGTTGACCGAGGTGCCCGTGAGCGGGATGCCGATCAGGTGCACCAACGTCAGTGACACACCGATCACCAGGCCGGCGGTCGCTGCCGGTGAGTCGGGGCGAGTCATCGCCAGGACGACGAAGACGAAGATCGCCGTCAGCACGACCTCGGCGAGGAAGGCCCCGCCGCCCCGAAGCCTGATCATCGAGTGGACGCCGTAGCCATCTGTTCCGAGGCCGGTGCCGGAGCGGCTGTAGCGCGACGAGCTGTCGAAGATTCCCCACAGCAGCAGTGCGCCGAGGATGCCGCCGATGACTTGCGCGGCCCAGTAGCCGATGGCGTCTTTGAGCGTCGTACGCCGGGCCAGGAGCGCCCCCATCGTCACGGCCGGATTGATGTGGCAGCCGGAAATCGGGCCGATCGCGTAGACCAGCACGGCGAGCACCAGCCCGAACGCCAACGCCGTGGCGACGACGCCGGCTGATGTGCTCGATCCGGCCGCCCCGAAGCCGAACGACAGTGTCGCCACGCCGACGCCGACCACGACCAGCAGTGCAGTGCCGACCGCCTCGGCGGCGAGTCTTCGCACCATCGCGCATCCCCCTTCTCCGGGGTGGTGCGCGGCACTCCTTGACGGACAGCGCGAAGCACCACCCGTGTGACCCCGAGGTTAGGCACTTCTCTGTGCTGTCGCTGCCCAAATCGCGATCTTGCCGATAGCCCGCGCCGCACGAGTGCGGGTGGCACCATCACGAGCGCCGGGGAGGTCCGAAATGAGCAACAAGTCGCGCGTGCGCACCTGGATCGGGTGGATCTGGGCGCTTCTGCCGTTGTTGCTCGCACTGCCCGCGCCGTTCTGCTTCTGGTGGGCGGCGCATCGGCTGCGCAGTCGCGCGCTCGTCTTGGAGGCGTGGGCGTATCTCGTGGTGTGCGGCGTCTGGATCACGCTGGCCGGCCAACACTCTTCGGCGGTGTCGGACGCGGGCGCGACGTTGGCCGTCGCTGCCGCGGTTGTCGCTTTCGTGCGGGCGCTGATGTTGCGCCGGCGCCTGTTCGAGCCGGTGCCGGTTCACCCCGACTTCGTGCCGGTGCCTGCAGCTCCCGTGCAGCAGCCGGTCGCCTGGACGCCGTCGTTTCCGGGACAACATCCCGTGCCGCGCGACCCGAACAATCCGGCCACCTGGGTCACGTCAGTTGCGTGCACTGGATCAGACCGGCACAGGCTGAGTCTTTCGTGGAAGCACGCCATCGGCCCGGCTGTCGGCGGCGCTCTGGCCATCGCCTTCGATGTGCGGCTGCACGTCTACGGGCGCGGACTCGGTCTCGGCATCGGGTTGTTGCTCACGCCGGTCTTCGCGTTGCTGTTCGCGCGGTGGGTCGACGGTCCGGTGCTCTACTACCGCAACTGGGGTCGGCTGCATCGGTTGTCGCTCGACAAGGTCACCGTCGTCGGTGCCCGGTCGGTGTCATTGCTGCTGTCCGCGCCTGGCTCCGAGGAGCCGGTGCGGCTGGCAGTGGCGGCGCGCGGCTTTTCGCTGTCCCCGGCCGCACGTGACCACCTGCGCGGTTGGCTCGGGTCGCCGAGCGTGCAGTGGGCACCGCGAGCACGTGCACTCCTGGACGGAGCGTTCTCTGCTCAGCCGCTGCGTCCACGGCGGGCGCAGCGCGCGTTGGCGATCCTCCTCGGACTGGTGCTGCCGTTGGCCGCGGTTGGCACCGGCGCTTGGCTCATCTATCACCGCAACCGGGAGGCGGCTATTCCCGGCGCGTCTGGCTACCGTCGCTTCGGCGGGCCGCATGGCAAGTGGCTCGCCGTCGGCCGGCCCTGGGGCCACGCGTGCCAACCCGTCCGGCTCACCGTGGAGGAGCACGTGCCGGACTGGGTCTACCAGCAGGTCTCGCTGGTCACCAACGAGGCGCACGCGGATGGCATCAACATCACGCTGGAGACGCGCAACTTCGC
>DASSEQ010000170.1:0-10026 GCA_035695245.1 Mycobacteriales bacterium
CTGCGTCGCCGACGCCTGCGACGTCATCGAGCCCGTCGTCGTCTCCGAGCCGGCCAGCGCCTCAGTCGCTTTGCCCCTCGCCGTCGGTCACCCGGCCGGCGAGCGCGTCCGCATCCGGACTGCTCCGCCGGCTGCAAACCCAGCGCTTGAGCCATCCGGCTCTGCCGTCCCATCTGCACGTGACCCGCGTCGGTGTTTGGCACTACGTCGACGCCGGCCACGCCGGAGCTGGCTACCTGGGTTCTGCCCAGGTCGTGATCCGGTCGGACGTCCGCGGTGAATCGATCGTCAGCGTGTACGACGTGTTCGGCCGTGCCGCCCAGGCGTTCGATGTATTCGAAAACGCACGCTGCACCTTTCACAGCAACTCGCCAGGCGGCTTTCGGACTGTGCATCTGCACCCCGCGGCTCCGGCGTTCTGCGGAAGGCAGTCGTCGAACACGATGACGTGTTGGGTCCACTACGGGCTGACCAACGAGATCGCTACGGCGACGATCCCGTCTCCCAAAGACCAAGGGGATCGTTCCGCCGTATTGCAGGCACTCCTGACCCATCTCGTCGCAGCAACCTGACCGTGATGCCGCTGAAGATCCACTCTCGTTTCTAGAGCGTGAGTTGTTGTCGGTGGAAATCGAAATGCTGGGTTGGGTAGTGGTAGAGGTCGGCGAGTGTCATGTAGGGCCGGAAGAACGGGTCCCAACTGGTGGGAAAGTGCATCCCGCGACGCAGCGCTGAGTCGTTCTCGTGTTCCAGCCGTCGCTGCAGCGCGGTGATGACCCGGTCCAACGTCGTCGCCATGCGTCGTGGGCGCAACAGCCGCGACCCTGCCACCGATCCCCTGTAGTTGATCCAGTTGAACGGTCGGCAGCTTCGATCGAGCGCGGCGGCGAATGCCCGGCTTGCGCTTTCGGGTAGTACGCCGAAGAGCCGGACGAGCGGAAGCAGCGCACGCACGATGAGATAGCCGAACAGCATGTGGAACAGGAGCTGTTGGTTGGTCCACCGCGTGCCGTTGCTGAGTCGACGCAGGGCGTCGGCATCAGATTCGGCGAGGTGACGGAATGCGTCTCGTGCCGCCGCCATTTCGGCCAAGATGGCGTTTGGTCCGACGCATCGCTGTGCTCGCACCAGCACCGAGGTGAATCCGTCCGCCACCGGGTGACTGTCCCGGATGCTGATGTCGACGAAGCCGGCTGCTTCCAGTTCCCTTCGGTAGACCTCGCGTGTGACTGCGCCGGCAAGACAGCCGACCCAGGCCGCCATGTCGTCGCGAATGGGATCGCTTGCGTCACTGTCAGCAGCGTCAGCCACGACGTCCGCGATGCACAACCGACCGCCCGGCCGCAACACCCGATACGTCTCGGCGAACACGGCCGCCTTGTTTGTCGACAGGTTGATCACGCAGTTGGACAAGACGACATCGACACTCGCAGGTGGCACCGGGATCTGCTCAATGCGGCCCTTGAGGAACTCGACGTTTGCAACCCCGGCGCGACGCTGGTTGGCCCGAGCCAGATCAAGCATCTCGTCGGTCATGTCCAACCCGTAGGCCTTGCCCGCGGGTCCGACCCGTCGCGCGGAGAGCAGCACGTCGATGCCACCACCCGACCCGAGATCCAAGACGATCTCGCCGGGCGTCAACTCGGCCAATGCGACCGGGTTGGCGCAGCCGATACTGGCCGCCAGTGCCTCGGTCGGTATCGCGGCAACGTCACCCGCGTCGTACCTGCTGGCACCGAACACCCCCGCCTCAGCCGGGTCGACCACCGACTCGCCCGGGCAACAGGCACTGGCGGCGACTGCGGCCGCCGCGTAGTGTTCCCGGACCGCCGCCTCAACTGTGCTGTCGTCAGGCATGCACCCGCCTCCTGCCGCTACGACCAGGCTTTCTCTTCGGCTCCGGCTCGCACCAAGGCGGCGTACACGCCACGTCCGCGACGGCATACCGAGGCAGCTGACCCATGATCAGTTCTGCCGCGGACGGGAACCGTTCCAGACAGCGTTCGTTCACCGAATACCGGCTCGACGTGCCCTCACGCTCGCGTACGACGAAACCGGCCTCGGCCAGCGTCGCCAGATGATGCGACACGGTCGATTGCCCGATGTCAGCCTGGTCCACCAACTCGCCCACCGTCATCGCCCGCCGCTCGACCGCCAACCGGTGCAGCAGCATGATCCGCGACGGGTCGCCGAGGCAGCGGAACCAGGACGCCCATACCTCCGCCGAGCTACGGTCGATGTCCATCGATGATCGACGATAGTCGATAGATTCGCAAGGTCAAGGGCCTTGACTGTGCGGCGTACATTGCGGCGGTGTCGTTTCAGGTGTCGGTGGACGCCTATGCGCGGTTCATGGGCCGCTTCTCGACGCCGCTTGCCGCGACGTTGATCGAGGTCGCAGACGCGAAGGCCGGCGCCTGGTGGCTGGATGTCGGGTCCGGCCCGGGCATGCTGACCGAGCAGGTGCTTCGACTGGCTGCGCCGGGAAGAGTGGTTGCGATGGATCCGGTGGAGTCTTCTGTCGCGGCTGTCCGCGGAAGGCTCGATCTGCCGGTAATTGTCGCCGTGGCCGAGCAGCTGCCGTTCGCCGATGGCGTGTTCGACGTCGCCGCTGCGCAGCTCGTTGTCCATTTCATGACCGATCCGGAAGCGGGCGTGCGCGAGATGGCGCGGGTGATCCGACCGGACGGCACAGTGGTGCTGAACGTGTGGGACCACGCGAGTGACGCAGGACCGCTCGCCGCGTTCTGGCGCGCAGTGCGTGAGCTCGATCCCCATGCCGACAACGAGTCCGGCCGGGTGGGTGTCCAGCAAGGACAGCTCAGGGCACTGTGTGAGACGGCCGGCCTTGTTGTCGACGTGGATACGGCGGTCTCCATCAGCGTTGTCCACGAGGGCTTCGACGAGTGGTGGGAGCCGTTCACCCTTGGCGTCGGTCCGGCCGGCGCCTACGTGCAAGGCAGCCTGGACAGCGAGAGTCGGGATGCGCTGCGCGAGCGGTGCCGAGCGTTGCAGCCAACATCACGCTTCTCTACAACGGCGCGGGCTTGGACCGTAAAGGCACGAAGGGACTCAGCTCAATCCGGTCCGTAGGGTCAGTCAAGACTGCCGTGCACGAAGAGCACGGCAGGTCCCGCCGCAACTGCTTCGCAGCAAGCATCACGATCCTCGACTCTTCGGCCCGTTCCGTCGTGGACACGGCCGCCATTTGTCGCGAGTTCAAAACTCAAGCGCCGGCGCAAGCGGACGAAAGCCGAACGAGGCCGTTTGCCAGGCGCCGCTCTCAAAGCCCTATACCGTCGATGCGTGAGAACGGGGGAGACCAGACGCGACTTGGTGCCGACTCGCCGGTCCATTGCTCGTGTCGTGTTCTCCCTCCTGTGCCTCGTGTCGCTCGCGCCACCCCTAGTGGCGGGCTATCGGTGGTCGCATCCGCACTACGGCGTCCTGCAATCGCACCGAGCCAGCACACAACGTGGGTTCGGGATCGCCGAGCTGGTTTTGTGCGCTGCCGCACTTGTCCTGACGGCCCTGACCGTTGTGGACCGGCGCGCGCGACGTTGGCATGTCGTCGCGGTTCTTGGTCTGGCGCTGATCCTGTCAGGCTACGGACTAGCCGCCTTAGACGCCGGCAGCTTCGCGTCGATCTGCTCGTGCGGTAACGGCTGACGCGCTAACGCTGTGCTCTCAGCGTCTGACGATGCCTCCCAATGTCTGCCGTCGCTGGTTATTGGGAAGTGCGCAGGCTCGTGAGGGAGCGCCGGTCGGGTTGCAGCGATGGTGGGAGCGCGCTTGTGGTCGCGGCGGTCCCTCGACGCATCGGGAGTCGGAACGGGATTGATGCCGGCGCTGCGCCGAGTGGGGTTCCACCCGGGCCCGTTGCATAGGTGAGCCAGGTCACGGCGGGTTGTTGCCCGACTGCAGGCTTGCTCCAGTCGCAGACTCCGGTCGGGAACGCTCGCTCGAGTTCGGTCCATTCCGCGGCGGTGAAGGCGACTTTGTAGTCGGATCTGCGAAGTGCTTTGAGTTGGCACTTGATGTTGTCGTTGCGCAGTGACTCGCCGGCTTGGATGCGAGGCGTGGAGTAGTACGGGTAGACCGTGGCGCAGCTGCTTGCGGGGAGTTGCTGGTCGCCGGCGAAACACTCGTCTTTCGCGTCGGCAGGCTTGTCCTGACGCACCTTCTGCGCCTTCGGCACGTGGCGGTGGTCCGCCTCGACTGCGGTCAGCCAGCGGTCCATCAGATCGAACGCCTTCGCTGCCATGGCTGAGGTCGGGGTCGGCGCAATCGGTACGGCGGGGTCGAAGGTCCACACGATCTGGTTGTCGTGATTGCCTACTGCGTCGTCGAGGCGTGCGCGCGAGGCGTAGGTGTAGACGCTGGTATGGATTTCGCTGCTCTCGCTGTAGCCCCGCAGATCGATGATCGGGACGTTCGCCCACTGGCGGGGATCGGCGATCAGGCCGCTGCGATAGGTGCTCGCGACGCCGGCCGGGACAGCGGCGAGCCGCTGCGGTGTGTAGACGTCGTCAATGGTGATGGCGCCGATCTTGGCGTTGAGGTCGGCGAACTGAGCTGGCGAGATAGTGCCGGCTTGCAGAGCCTTCAACCCGTACTGTACCCCGACGGTGTCGAGCGGCAACTGTCCAAAGCCGTGGCCGAGCTCCTTCTCGACGGCACCCCAGAACGACTTCGGTCGGCGTCCGAGAACGCTGACCATGTAGTCCGGGATAGTGCAACGGACGCCCTTGGGATTGCTCTTGGGGTCATAGACCTCGGCCTGCGGCAGGTTGCAGTTGCTCGCCTTCGTGGGATCGAAGGCGCCGGCGAACAGCGCATCCCAGGCTTCGCAGTCGGTGCTGTCCCGGTTACCGTCTACTGCCGCACGCTGCGTCTCGTTCGCCCACATCGACGGGGACGTGTTGTCGAAGTAGTTGAGCAGTAGATGGCAGTCGAGCACGTCGAGACCCGTGGTGAACATGTCACTGAAGCTGCAGTTGGGCTGGATCCCGTCCAACAAACCCGGATACATGGACACCAGAAGGTTCTGCTGGATCGCGCCGCCCGAACAGCCGTTGCCGATGGTGAATCGGATCGAGCCATACCGCTCGATGATGCGCTCCTTCAGCATCATCACCGCCTCCGCGGACACGACACCGTTGGCGTTCTGCCCTTGCACGTCAAGGCTGTTGTCCGCCACGAGGTACCCGCGACCGAGGGCGGTGTCGTCAGTCACGGCCGTGGGCGCGCCGGAGCCATAGTGCACCGCCGTGCTCGCGCCAAAGGGAACGAGCAGCTTGTGGTTCCAGGCGGTCGGCCGGTTGGCCTTCATGTCCCACAGCACGCCGATCAGATAGTTGCCGCGGTCCATGGTGCCGTGCTCGATCCGCACGATGTAGGGAACGGTCTTGCCCTGGTCTGTCGTCGTTGTCGGCACCAGGGCCGGCGGGTTCGCCGGGTCGTAGGTCTCGAACTCGCCGGGCGCCGCGCGGTACTCGTATTCGTACGTCGGTGCCGTGTCGCACTGCGCGTCCTTCGGGGCTCCGTTTCCTCCGGACGCGTTGTCACAGACCCACGGATGCACCTGCGGGCCTGCAAAGACCGGCCCGCCCGACGGGTGGTTGGTGATGGTCAGCTCAGCTCCTCGCCCGTCCGGAAGCACGGCGCGTACGACGTTGGGCCCGTTGCGCAATCCGGTGAGCAGGCCACTCAAGCTCTGCGCATGATCGGGCTCGAGTGACGACTCCCGATGCCCGTTGACGGTGACGATGATCCGGTCGGCATTGGCCCCGGCGGGCAGCCTGACGCGGACCAATGCATCCCCGCCCGAGATCAAGTCGGCACGATTGGACAGCACCGCAATCTTCACAACACCGCGACCAGGAGTTGCGCCTGCTCGGACGACCACGAGGCCGCCACCCAGTGCAATCAGCGCGGCCATGACCGCGGACAGCAACACCGCACGACGGCGGACCGGAACAGACGCGTTCATGACGCGTGCTTCGTCAGGCCGCTACGAGTCTCCTGCCGCGTGCGAGGGACCCGTCCGGGCAGGTGTCGTTGCGGCCTTTGTCTAGGCGGCTTCTGGCGGTTCGGTCATGTCGTCGAGGACGTCGCGGATCGCGAGCCAGAGGGTGCGAAACGCGGTGTGGGCTTCGCCGTGAATGGACTCGTCGGCGTTGAGGTTGTGTGCCTGAATGACGGCGCGGAGTTTGCTGAGGAGGGTTGGGTCGTCGATCGCGAGGATGGCGTGATCGCCGTCGAGTTTCAGCGTGAGGTGTCGGCGGCCGGCGTCTTCCGGGGTTTCGTCGCTGGTGCCGGCGGGGTCGGCGGTCTTGAGTCGCTCCCGCAAGGTCTCGAGGTCGATGCCGAGTTCTTTGAGTGCCCGCGCTGCTGCGGAGTTGTCGTCTTGCAACGTTGCTGCGAGCAGGTGGTGCGAACCGAGTGGTCCGTTGCCGGCGGCGGCCTTCGCAGTGGCGATGATGGCCGCAGCAGCGGGGCTGTCGGCAACGAGATCGTCGTCGGTCTCCTCGCTGTTGACATTGCGGAGCACGTCACGCAATCGCCGGCTGCGTCGCGGTCGCTCGCGACGCAATGTGGTCGGCACCAAGTCGCCGATGGCGTCCCGGAGTTTGCCCGGCGTGGTGACGGTGGCCAGGACATCGGCCGCGACCCCGTCGCCTTTGACCAGGCCGAGCAACAAATGCTCGGTGCCGATGTAGTCGTAGCCGAGGCTGAGCGACTCCCGCAATGACGACTCCAATGCTTTCTTCGCGCGGGGCGTGAACGGCCGGTGACCGTAGCTGGGCTGATCACCGCGGGGCACGCGACTGGTCACCTCGGCGCGGATGGTCTCGGCGCTCGCGCCGACCTGCTCGAGCGCGCGGTAGGCGACCGACTCCGGGTCGCGCAGCAGCGCGAGCAGGAGGTGCTCACTGCCGATGTAGTTGTGGCCGAGCGCGATGGCCTCCTCGCTGGCGGCGGCGACGGCGTTTCGGGCTCGGGGCGTGAACCGTTCGAACATGTGCTGCAGCATCCGCCTCTTGCCTGAACCTGGTCAATACCCTGTTATTGACAGGGTAGGGTGATCGTTTCTACCGTCGTACGCATGGATTGGGAGGACCGGCTCGACGACTGGCAGAACGAGCTCGAGCTGCAAGCGCATCTCGACGACTCCGAGTGGGTCCCGCTCGACCGGGCTTGCACCGCCACCGGCGTCTCCCGCCCGACCCTGCGGAACTGGTATCGCACCGGTCAGATCCCGTCCCGACTGGTCGACGGCCCCCACGGACCCCAGCGGCTCGTGCCCCTGAGCAACGTCAGTGAACGGGCGTCGGCCTCGGCGCGCATCCGCAACAGCGTCCAGCGGCGGCTCGACGATGCCGGACAACTGGCGATCCTCCGCGCTCGCGTCGACGCCCTCGAACTGCGACTGGCTCGCCTGGAACAACCACACGACCAGCGCTGACGAGGATCCTTCGGGCGCTACTTCCGGCTGACAGCTGCAGTGCGTTCGTTGAACGGACTTGCTCCCGCAGAGCGGAGCTGCCACGGCACGCTGGTGACCATGACGCCGGGCTCGAAGAGCAGTCTCGCTTTGAGGCGCAGGGCACTCTGGTTGTGCAGGAGCTGCTCCCACCATCGGCCGACGACGTACTCCGGGATGAAGACAGTAACGACGTCACGAGGGCTTTCGCGTTGGAGCTGCCGGATGTGCTCGAGGACGGGTCGGACCATCTCCCGGTAGGGGGAGTGGACGACCACGAGCGGGATTTCGATGTCGTGGCTCAGCCAATCCGTCTCGAGTCGGCGAGTGTCCTCTTCGTCGATCCCGACGGTGAGCGCTTCGATGCTGCTGGGGCGGGTGCCGCGGGCATAGGCGAGCGCGCGCATGGTGGGCAGGTGCAGCCGGGACACGAGCACGATGGCGTGGTTGCGGGCGGGGAGGATCGGTCGGTCGGCTTGGGCCACGTCGAGCTCGCTGGCCACAGCGTCGTAGTGACGGCGGATGGTCTTCATGAGCAGGAACATCACGAGCATGGCGAGGATCGCGAGCCAGGCGCCGTGAACGACCTTCGTGTAGAGCACGATGACGAGCACTGCAGCGGTGGTGATGCCACCGATCAGGTTGATCGTTCGCGACACCCTGATCCGACGACGTTCGTACGGCGTGGCCGTGCCGGCGATCCTGTTCCAGTGCCGCACCATCCCCAGCTGGCTGAGGGTGAACGAGGTGAACACACCGATGATGTAGAGCTGGATGAGCTTGTCGATGTTGGCATCGAACCCGACGATGAGGGCGATCGCGAAGCCGCCGAGCAGGACGATCCCGTTGCTGAACACCAACTTGTCGCCGCGGTTGTGCAGCTGTCGCGGCAAGTATCGCGACTGGGCAAGGATCGACGAGAGCACTGGAAACCCGTTGAACGCCGTGTTGGCGGCGAGGATGAGGATCCCGGCGGTCGCGGCCTGGTAGAGGTAGAACAGCAACGCGTGGCTGCCGAACACTCCCGAAGCGAGCTGCGAGATCACCGACGGGTTGCCATCCGGCTCTGCGTGCGCATGCATCTCGAGGGTGAGCGCTGTGATGCCGGCGAACATCGTGAGGGAGAGCAGGCCCATGATGGCGAGCGTGTTCGCAGCATTGCGTGACTTCGGCTTCCGAAACGCCGGGACCCCGTTGCTGATTGCCTCGACTCCGGTGAGCGCAGTGCAGCCGGACGCGAAGGCCTTGAGGAACAACGACACCGTGAGAATGCCGCCGACCTTGACCTGCTGGTGTATTGCTTCCTTCGCCGTCGTGGCGGCTGCAAGGTGCCCGGTGAGCTCCTTGACCAGCCCGGTCCCGATCAGCAGGAAGGTCAAGGCAACGAACGCATAGGTCGGGATGGCGAACGCCCGGCCGGACTCCTTGAGACCACGCAGGTTCGCCACCATCAGGATGACGACGGCCGCGACGGAGAACTCGACGGCGAAGCCGTGGAGGCTCGGCGCGGCGCTGGTGATGGCCACCACACCGGCGACGACCGAGACGGCCACGGTCATCACGTAGTCGACGAGCAGTGCCGCGGCCGCGGTCAACGCCGTGTTGGCGCCGAAGTTGTCCATGCTCACCGCGAAGGCGCCACCGCCGTTCGGGTAGGCATGGCAGGTCTGCCGGTATGACAACACCACGATGACGAGCAATGCCGCGATGAGGGCTGCGACCCATTTTGCGTAGGTGAGGTAGGCGGCGCCGCCGAACGCAAGCACCAGGACGATCTCCTCGGTCGCGTACGCGACGGACGACAGCGGGTCGGAGGCGAAAACCGGCAGCGCCAGCCACTTGGGAAGCAGCGTCTCCGGCATTTGCTCGTTGCGCAACGGCCTTCCGACAACGACGCGCTTGAGAGTGTCGGCAACGGTCATCAACGCGGTCCCGTCCCCACGAGATCGACGCTACGAGCGAGGTGGAGCCGTTGCCGTATGGCCGGCGTCAAGATTCGCCGACCGCGCGTTAGGACGGCGTCAAGACCGTGACCGGGCCTCGATGGGCGCGGTCCACTAGGAGCCGATGGCCCGATGGCAGCCGCTCACCTGGCCGGGTGTCCCGGCGTATCTCGCTCTGGGCATCGGCACATCTCTTCTGCTGTGCATCGGTGCGACCGCCGCGGCGCTGCACGGGCGCATGTCTGGCGGCGACGTGGCAGTCGCTTGCGCCGTCGTCGTCGTCGCGGCCGGCGTGGCGAGCACTCCAGCGGCGATAGTGGCGTTGAGCCTGATCGGGTGGATGACTGCCGCTTCGTTCGTGCGTCCGCCGTACGGCGCACTGCACCCGACGCCGGGCCAAGCCGAGCTTTCCGCGGTCGTGCTGGCCGGTGCCGCAACGGCCGGCACGGTTGCCTCATTTGCCCGGCTCCGTCTTGCGCGGCGTCGCAGTGGGACGACACTGGTTGATGTGGGTCGCCTGACAGGACTCGTCTCGGCTGTCGACGTGCGCCGGCGGGTGCTCGGGCTGGTCCTCGCCGCGGTCCTGCTGCCGGCGCT
>DASSEQ010000171.1:0-4262 GCA_035695245.1 Mycobacteriales bacterium
ATCGCCCCGGACAGCAGCGCCGCCAGGGTGCCGGGCAGGTGGCTGGTCAGCTGCCGGGCGTCGGCGACCAGACCCCGGGCCGAACCTTCCCCGACCGACAGGGCGGCGCCGATCTCGGTCCAGGCGAACGCCGCCGCACCCGTATCACCGGCACCGGCGGGGGTCGGTCCGGCGAACCGGGCGATCGCGGTGAGTTTCTGGCCGACGCAGTGCGCTTCGTAACGCTGCCAGCCGATCATCACCGCGACCCGCTCGTCATCATCCAGCGCCAGCGCGGACACCCGGGTCAGGTCGGTGAACAACGCCGGGGTGACCGGCCCGTGCTCCACCTCGGCGAGCACCTGCCCGACCGTGCGCGGCACCGGCAGGTCCTCGACCGGCGCGAGGGCGGCGAGGACCTCGGCGGGTCGGTCGTCACCCGGG
Source organism: Mycobacteriales bacterium (assembly GCA_035695245.1). Classification (GTDB taxonomy): domain Bacteria; phylum Actinomycetota; class Actinomycetes; order JAFAQI01; family JAFAQI01; genus DASSEQ01. The sequence continues at coordinate 424 of DASSEQ010000171.1, forward strand.
TCGTTGGCGATGAGCTGGTCGATCCAGGCGTCCTCGTCCCATGAGGGGTCGTCCACCTGACTGTCGAACATACGTTCGAGTATGGCAGAGGGCTACGACAAGTTCAAGCCGGAAACCGTTGCTGTGCAAAGAAAAAACCAGCCATCCACGAGGGTGGCCTGTCAGCCAGCGGTGACGCCATGCGGTCGGGTGATGCTGACAGGTTGGTGCATGGCCGGTGGGCTTGTCAGCCTGCAGTGACGCTCCGGGGTCACGAGGGGTGCACGGCCCGTGGACTTGTCAGCCTGCAGTGACGCCATGGGGTCAGGTGACGCTGACAGGTGGTGCACGGAAGGATCGCGGCGTGAGTGAAGTCACCGTGGTCGTCGCGACCGAATGTGACGACGAGATTTACGACGCGATTTGCAGGCTGCTTCCGCAACTGTCGTCGTCGGCAGCACCATCCCGCCAACAGGTGGAGCTCGCGATCAGCGAGCCAGGAACGCATCTGCTGCTCGCGATCCTTGAGCGCGAGCTCGTCGGCATGCTGACCCTCGTCATCGTGCGCACCCTCACCGGCACGGCGGCACACGTCGAGGATGTCGTGGTCGACGACAAGGCACGGGGTCGCGGCGTTGGCGAAGCTCTCGTGCTCCGCGCATTCGCGGTCGCGAGGGATCGAGGCGTCCAGCATGTCGACCTCACCTCGCGTCCAAGCCGCGAGGCAGCCAACCGGCTCTACCAACGCTTGGGCTTCGAGCTGCGCGAGACCAACGCCTACCGCTACCGCGTGGGACGATGACGTGCATGGGTGAACGGGTCGCCATCATCGGCGCCGGAAAGATGGGTGAAGCCCTGCTGTCCGGGCTCTTGAGGGCTGGACGGCATCCGGGCGACTTGGTCTTCACCGAGCGCTACCCGGAGCGCATCAAGCTGCTGGAGGAGCGCTACGGCGTCACCGGCGTCAGCAGCAGCGAGGCAGTCGAGACGGCAGACACCTTGCTGCTCGCAGTCAAGCCGCAAGAAATGGGTGCGCTGCTCGACGACGTAGCACCAGCAGTGACGCCGAGAAACCTCGTCATCACGATCGCTGCCGGCATTCCGACGTCGTTCCTCGAGAAGCGACTCGCGGACGACGTCCCGGTTGTGCGCGTCATGAGCAACACACCTGTCTTCGTGGACGAGGCGATGAGCGCCATCTCGGCCGGCGCGCACGCAACCGAGGAGCACCTCGAACGCACCGAGTCTCTGCTTCGTCCGGTAGGCAAAGTGATCCGCGTCCCGGAGTCGCAACTCGATGCAGTCACTGCGTTGTCGGGCAGCGGTCCTGCTTACTTCTTCTTCCTCGTCGAGGCGATGATCGACGCCGGGATTCTGCTCGGCTTGCCGCGCTCCGTTGCGGCTGAGCTCATCGTCCAGACCGCGGTCGGCTCGGCGAAGATGCTGCGCGAGTCAGACGAGCATCCGGTGCAGTTGCGCGAAGCCGTCACGAGTCCAGGCGGCACGACGATCGCGGCCATCCGCGAGCTGGAGAACCACGGCGTTCGCGCCGCATTGCTCGCCGCGCTGGAAGCGGCGCGCGACCGATCCCGGGAGCTCGCTGCCGGTCAGTGAGCGAGCCCGGTGCCGGTTCCGGTGCTGCTGAACCCACCGAAGTAGTCCAGCTGATCGCCGGCCATCCACACGCCCAGCCCACCGATGTAAGTCGGACCCGACGAGTCCATGAACGAGCCGCCGAGGCCGTTCGGCGCGGTGGATGACCCCGGCACGCCCAGGGCCACGACGCCGACTGCACCTTCTTGTGAGCCCGGGCCGGTTGCAAAGAACATGCCGGAGCTGCTGCCGCCTGGGCAGGCCGGGCTGAAGGCGTACGGCGGTGGCGCACTCGTGTCAGAGCGCACGCACAACGAACCACCGGTCGCCGGCGAGTTGGTGTGCAGCTTCGCGGCCACGATGCTGAACGCCTGAGTCGCGTTGGCAAAGGACACGTCGGTGCCGTAGGTAACCGTGGTCGAGCCGATCGACTCACGCTCCGGCAACGTCGCTTCGAGCGAGCGCAATGTCTTCTGCACGTGCACGTTTGATCGACCGCTTTGCAAACCATGCATGGTCAAGACGACATGCACCGGTGCGCCGTCAGTCAGCACGACGAGGTGGTAGTAGCCCTCGTGCAGCGTGATTGCCTTCGCGTGGTTCGAGCATGTTGTCTGGAGGTCGGCGTCGCTGCTCGGCCATTCCGTGCACGTCTCGGGTGGGGTTGTCGATCCTGCAACGACGGTCTGTCCGCCGGCGAACCGTGGCAGGCGCATGGCCGTCAGCGTGTCGCCGCCGCCGTCCTGGCGGGTCAGCTCGATCGCGACGAGCCGGCCGGCTCCGGTGATGTGGACGTCGGGGTTGTGTGTTGCCCTCATGGACAACGTCGCGTCGTCGTACAGCACGATCTCTGCCGACCCGCTGTGCGTTGCCGTGATCGTCGTCACCGCTCGGGCCGGCTCCGCGGTCGTCAGGTGTGCGGACGACGGCACAGCCGTCACCGCCATGGCCACCAGCAATGCTGGCGCGATCATCCAAAGCGCTGTGCGACGCATTACCCCTCCACCGGTATCGGGCATGGCGCCCTTTACCGACAAAGAGTGAATTCGGTGCGAACCGGTTCGGTCCTGCATGGCTCTTTCCATATGTGACGCTTGTCGCCGGTCAGGTTGGGAGACTCGCCGCCGTGCCCACGCTCGTGGCGCAGGAGTTCGAGGCGTTCTACGCAACGCACTACACCTCGCTGGCCACCTACTGCTGGCGGTTGGTCAACGACCGCGAGCTGGCTCACGACCTGGCGCAGGAGTCCTTCGCCCGCATGATTGCGCGCTGGCGCCGGATCGAGGACCCGCGCTCCTACGTCTACCGGGTGGCGACGAACCTGGCCCGTAAGGCCTGGCGCGAGCGGGACGACCGACGCCTCGCCGACGAAGCCGTGGCAAACGCCTTCGTGGACGTGCTGCCGGAGCCGGACGCCGCCGCGCTGGGGCTGCACGCCGCGGTCGGCAAGCTGCCGCGTCGCCTTCGCGAAGTCGTGCTGCTGCACTACTTCGCCGACATGTCCGTCACCGATGTCGCGGCCGCCGTCGGTCGGCCGGCCGGCACGGTGAAACGCCAACTTTCCGAGGCCCGCACGGCACTCGCCGACTCGCTGGGTGGACGTCATGACTGAGCCGACCTTCTTTCCGACCGAGTCGGGGGTGCTCGACGTGTTCCGTCGGGCCCGCCGCCGGCGCTGGCGCACCGCCGGGCTGACCGGGGCGGCAGTCACCGCTGTCGTGGTCGGTGCGACGGTGCTCGCCTGGCCAGGCACCGGCAACGGTGCCGACCGGTTGTCCGTCGTGCCGGCGTCGCCGTCACCGCGGCCGTCCGCATCAACGGGGGTCCGGCCGGCCACGCCGGCCGGCACCAGGCCGACCGTGGCCGCGGGCACATCGGCCGGCGCCGCCGCCGCATCTGGCGGCACCACGGCATCAGGCATCCCTGGGCTCGCGCCGCTGACAGGCGGCATCAGCCCGAAGCAAACCGGACCGCGACACTCGGCCGCGGCACCGATCCGACGTACGACGGTCAGCTACACAGGCGGCTGCGATCCCACCGCCGGGGTCGTCGGCTGGTGCGAGCTCTACTCCGGCCCCACGACCGCGCATCGCAAGCATCCGGTGACGTTGTCGATCGAGCTCTGCCGCCCGTCCGTCGACGGCGACGCGTCGGTGAGCTTCTACGACACCCGTGAGATCGACCTCGAGCTGAGTGATGGCGACGGCACCACGGACTGGGTGGCCGGACAAGGAGAGCAAAACCGGCAGGTCGATCACAGCGTGCTG
>DASSEQ010000172.1:0-7767 GCA_035695245.1 Mycobacteriales bacterium
CCAGCACCCGGCTGAGCTCGCGGCCGATGCCGGCTGATGCGCCGGTGACCACCGCGAGTGGACGTTCAGTCATGCGGGCAAGCGTAAAGTTCCGGCCGTGGCGCGTCCGGCTCGCTCCCGTTTGCCGCGCACGACGATGGACATCGCCGAGCTGCTCGGGTCCGTCTCGCTCTTCTCCAGCCTGACGCTGCAGGAGCGCGAGGTGCTCGCTCGCACGATGCTGCCGCGCCGGGTTCGCCGCGGCGAGCTCGTCTTCAGCCAGGGCAGCCCAGGCGACACGCTGTATGTCGTCGCGCGCGGATCCGTCCTCATTCATCGGACCGTTCGCGGCGACCGCCGGGCGATGACGGTCATCGAGGCGCCGGGATCGTTCGGTGAGATCGGCCTCATCGACGGCGCCCGTCGCTCGGCAGCAGCCGAAGCGCTCGAAGACACCGACCTCCTCGGACTGCCGAGGGAGGACTTCCTGCACCTGCTGGCCGACGACCCACGCATGGTTCAAGGTGTCCTGCGCGAACTCGGTCGGATGATCCGCAGGCTCACCGAACAGCTGGCCGATGCCACGTTGCTCGACCTGCCGGCCCGGGTCGCCAAGACCCTGGTGCGGTTGATCGAGGTGCGACGCAGTGTCGACCCCAAGGCTGCGCCGATCATCACGCTGTCGCAGAGCAAGGTGGCCGAGCTGGCCGGCGGCAGCCGACAGTCGGTCAACGTCGCGCTGTCGACGCTTTCGCAGCGCGGCTTGATCCGGGTCGAAGGGCGAAGCATCATCGTCGTCGACCTCGCCGGGCTGCGCGTGCGGGCCGGTTTCGAGATGCCGACCGGGCTGATCAGGCCGACGGTCACTCACGGCCATCCGACCGTCTGAACCGGCGGCACCTACGCTGCTGTTGTGGGTGACGGCATCGATCCGCGTCGCGCGGTTCCGCGGACCGATGCGCTGCTCAACGACCCGCGGCTTGCGTCGGCCGCTCAGCGACTCGGGCGCGACCTCGTGAAGGCTGCGACAGCAGCAGCGCAGGACGCGGTGCGTCGCGGTGTCATCGCGCCGGACGAGGCCGCCGATGTGGCCGTTGCCTCACTTCCGGCGTCGTCGACGAGCCTGCGGGCCGTCCTCAACGCCACCGGCGTCGTGCTGCACACCAATCTCGGCCGCGCACCACTTTCACCCGCGGCCGTCGAGGCGTTGCACCATGCCTCCGGCTACGTCGACGTCGAGTATGACGTCGCCACTGGCGAGCGAGCCCGCCGCGGCCGAGGCGCCCTCGACGCGTTGGCCGTCGCCGTACCCGATGCCCAGGACGTGCACGTCGTCAACAACGGTGCGGCGGCACTCCTGCTGGCGGCGACTGTGCTGGCAACGGGGCGCGAGATCCTCGTCAGCCGCGGCGAGCTGGTCGAGATCGGCGATGGCTTCCGGCTGCCTGACCTGCTCGAGTCGACCGGTGCACATCTGCGCGAGGTCGGCACCACCAATCGCACGACTCTCGCTGACTACCGGCAGGCGATCTCGCCGCAGACGGCGTTCGTCTTGAAGGTGCACCCCTCGAACTTCGTCGTGAGCGGGTTCACGTCGGCGGCGTCGATCGCTGAGCTGGCATCGCTCGGCATTCCTGTCGTGGTCGACATCGGTTCCGGTTTGTTGGGCCCGGATCCGCTGCTGCCGGACGAGCCCAATGCTGCGGACGGTCTGCGCGCCGGCGCGAGCCTTGTCACCGCGAGTTGCGACAAGCTGCTCGGGGGACCGCAAGGTGGCCTGCTGCTCGGCCGGACCGAAATCGTCGCTCAGCTGCGTCGACACCCGCTCGCCCGCGCGCTCCGAGTCGACAAGCTGACCTTGGCCGCCTTGGAGGCGACGCTGCGTGGCCCGGTGCCGCCGACGCACGCCTACCTGAATGCGGACGCCGGCACGTTGCGAGCGCGCGCAACGCGAATCGCCGACGAGCTTCGAGGTGCCGGCCTCCCGGTCGATGTCGTCGCGAGCGACGGCGTCGTAGGCGGCGGCGGTGCACCGGGTGTCCGGTTGCCGGGCTGGGCGATCGCGCTTCCGGCAGGTTTCGGCGCGTCGCTGCGCAACGGTGACCCGTGCATCGTGACCCGCGTCGAGCACGACAGGTGTCTGATCGATCTGCGTTGTGTTCCGGAGGACCGTGATCCGGCCATCGTCAAGGCTGTGCTCACCGTCTGATGCATGTCATCGCGACCGCCGGCCACGTCGACCACGGGAAGTCGACTCTTGTTCGCGCGTTAACGGGGATGGAACCCGATCGGTGGGCGGAAGAGCGCCGTCGCGGCCTCACTATCGATCTCGGCTTCGCCTGGACGCGCCTGCCGTCCGGCGACCCGGTCGCTTTTGTCGACGTGCCGGGACATGAGCGGTTCGTCACCAACATGCTGGCCGGCGTCGGCCCGCTGCCGGCCGTTCTGATGATCGTCGCGGCGGACGAGGGGTGGATGCCGCAGACCGAGGAGCACGCCCAGGCCATCGCCGCTTTGCCATGGAAAGCCGTTGCGCTGGTCGTCACGAAATGCGATCTGTCGTCGCCGACAACCATCGCCGACGACGCAACGCGGCGTCTCGAAAAGCTCGGTATCTCACCGGTGGCGACAGCGTTCACCAGCGTGCGGACAGGCGCCGGGCTCGACGACGTACGACGAGTTCTGCACGCGCTTGTCGCCGCAACACCGGTGCCGGACCGCGAGGCACCCGTGCGGTTCTGGATCGACCGTGTGTTCACGGTGCGCGGCGCCGGCACCGTCGTGACGGGCACACTCGCCGCCGGCTCACTGCGCGCCGGAGACGTCTTGCAGGTCGCGCCGAGTGGAGCGGACGTCGTCATCCGCGGCATGCAATGCCTTCACGAAGACGTGACGGTGGCGCAACCTGTTGCGCGAGTCGCCCTCAACCTTCGCGGCGTCGACCGCGACGACCTGCACCGGGGGATGGCCCTTGTCAGCCCCGGACGTTGGACGGTCGCGACCGAGGTCGACGTTGTCTGTGCAGACCCGCCGCGCGCGTCGGCCGACCTGGTCACGCACATCGGGTCCGCGTCGATCGCGACGAGGCTCCGGGTCCTCGGCGCGCATGCGGCACGCCTGCGGCTCGTCCAACCGCTGCCACTGCACATAGGGGACCGGCTGCTGCTCCGCGATCCGGCCAGCCGACGCCTGGTGGCCGCCGACGTCGCCGATCTTGCGCCGGCAGTGTTGCGTCGGCGCGGCGCCGCAGCACAGGTCGCGAGGGCGTTGGCCGTGCCGCGCGACGCCGACGAAGAGGTCGGTCGGCGCGGAGTTTGCGCCCGCGGTGACTTGATCGCGCGTGGCTTCACCACGCCGCCCACCCGTGCGCGCCTGGTCGGCGACCAGTGGGTGGCGAACTCCACGTGGGATGCCTGGCGCGAGCAGCTCGCCGGCATCGTCGAAACAGCAACGGACGGGCTGCCCGTCGCCGCAGCCGCCCGCCAACTGCGCGCTCCGAGCAACGACGTCGTCATCGCGCTGACCGGCGAGGTGGCCACGATCGAGCACGTCGATGGTCGCCTGCGCCGGTCGTCGCCAGGTGTGGGCCGGACCGACCTCGCGCCGTTGATGAAGCGTCTGGTCGAGCGCCCGTATGACCCGCCCGCAGCGGAGGAGCTCGCCACCCTTGGCGTCCGCAGCGCGGATCTCTCCCGCGCTGTTCGCGATGGCCTGGCAGTCCGGCTGGCCGCGGGCTTGGTCCTGTCATCGGCGGCGGTCGATGATGCGATCGCGACATTGCGCGCATTGCCGGCACCGTTCACTGTGGCCGACGCGCGCACCGCACTCGGCAGCACGCGCCGGATCGTCGTGCCTCTGCTGGAACATCTTGACGCTCGGCGATGCACCCTGCGTCATCCCGATGGCACCCGAACCGTCGTTGCCCCGGCGTAGGCTCGACGTCATGTCCGACGCGCTGGTCGACGGCTTCGGCCGTGTGCACACCGACCTGCGTGTCTCGCTGACCGATCGCTGCAACCTGCGCTGCTCTTACTGCATGCCGCCGGAGGGGCTCGATTGGTTGCCTGCGCCGGAGGTGCTCACCGACGACGAGCTGGTGCGAGTCCTCGCTGTCGCGGTCGGCGAGCTCGGCATCACCCAGGTGCGTCTGACCGGCGGTGAGCCGCTGCTGCGCCGCGGCCTGGTCGATCTCGTACGACGAATCAGCGCCTTGCGACCGGCACCCGAGCTGTCGATGACGACCAACGGCATCGGCCTCGCCCGCATCGTCGAGGATCTTGCCGTTGCCGGGCTGGACCGGGTCAATGTCAGCCTCGACACGCTCCAGCGATCGACCTTCATCGCGCTGGCTCGACGCGACCGGATCGACGACGTGCTCGCCGGCATCGACGCCGCTCGTGCCGTCGGCCTGTCGCCGGTGAAGGTCAACAGCGTGCTGATGCGCGGCGTCAACGACCACGAAGCGCTCGACTTGCTGCACTACTGCATGGATCACGGCCTGGAGCTGAGGTTCATCGAGCAGATGCCGCTCGACGCGCAACACGGGTGGGACCGCAATGTGATGGTCACCGCCGACGAGATCTTCGAACGACTGACGGCGGCACACACTCTGACCCCGGTCGACGATCGCGGATCTTCCCCGGCGGAAGAGTTTTTCGTCGACGGCGGTCCGGCGATGGTCGGAGTCATCGCCAGCGTCAGCCGACCGTTCTGCGGCAACTGCGACCGCGTGCGGCTCACTGCCGACGGGCAGGTGCGCAACTGCCTGTTCGCGCGGGAGGAGTCAGACCTGCGGATGGCTTTGCGATCAGGCGCCGACGATGCGGAGATCGCTCGGCGGTTCCGGATCAGCATTGCCGGCAAGCGCGCAGGACATGGCATCGATGACCCGACGTTCTTGCAGCCCGATCGGCCGATGTCCGCCATTGGCGGATGACGGCGGTCATCTGGGACGCGATCGTCCTTGCCGGTGGGTCGGCGCAACGCATGGGGGGCTCCGACAAAGTCGCGTTGGACGTCGGCGGTCGGACGATGCTGGAGCGCGTTGTCGGGGCAGCAGCGAAAGCGCAGGCGGTCATCGTCGTGGGTCCGCATCGGTCCGTCGCCGCTCCCGTCGTGTGGTGCCGCGAGGAGCCACCAGGGAGTGGGCCGGCATCAGCGGTTGCCGCCGCGCTGCCGCTCGTCACTGGCGACGTCGTCGTCCTGCTCGCCGCTGACCAACCGTTGTTGACCGAGCGCTTCGTCGGTCAACTGGTGGCAGCGGTCGGCGACGCGGGCGCTGTCGCCGTCGATGCCGATGGTCGCCCCCAGTGGTTGTGCAGTGCCTGGCCCGTGGCCCTGTTGCGCGCGGCGGACTTTCGTGCAGGTGGCTCGTTGCATGCCGCGCTCTCGGCGCTGCCGTCGACCCAGGTCCCGTCGCAGGGGCACGACGTGTTCGACTGTGACACGGACGACGACGTGCGACGGGCAAGGGAGCTGGCCGAGTGAACGTGCTGGAGGAGTGGATGCGCACACTTTGTCGTGCGCTCGGGGTTGATGCCGCGGGCATCGATCGCGACCTCGTCCTCGACCTGACCAAGGACGTCGCGCACAACGTCGCGCGACCGGCGGCACCGCTCACCGCGTTCGTGGTCGGTCTCGCCGCGGGCAAGGCGGGCGCTCAACCGAGCGACATTTCTGCGGCGATCGAGAAAGCGGCAGCGCTGGCCAACGGCTACACCGCGCCGGACGGGGAGTGAACAACACCCGAAAGCTCGGCACGGGCGGTGCCGGGCGACCACGGGGGCAGCCGCCCGGCACCGCGTCCGAGGAGCGTCCGCGCCGTGCCCCCCGTTTGCACTGGCAATAGGCGCTGCATCCAGAGTGCCAAAAACCCGCGGCTGCGTCCAGCGCAGCCGGGACGGACGAAAGGGACATCCGATGGCTGACCAGACGTACGGCATCACCGAGATCGTCGGGACCAGTTCCGAGAGCGTGGCGCACGCGATCCGCAACGGCATCGCCAGAGCCAGTCAGACGGTGCGTAACCTCGACTGGTTCGAGGTCGGGACCATCCGCGGCCACATCGAGGACGGTGAGGTCGCGCACTTCCAGGTGCAGATGAAGGTCGGTTTCCGCATCGAAACCCCCTGACGGTTCAGGAGGCCTGGCTGACCGTGCTCATGTTGAAGTCGGTGATGCGCAGGGCGGGCATCCGGGTTCGGGTGAAGTAGTCGCCCCACTCCCGGGCGAGCGTGTTCGTGGTGTCGCTCGCCGCCCCGACCCGACGCAACATGCCGACGGGAGACTCGTTGAAGCGGAAGTTGTTCACCGCGCCGACGACTTCGCCGCCTTCGACGAGGAAGACGCCGTCTCGCGTCAGGCCGGTCAGCAGCAGCGTCTGCGGATCGACCTCGCGGATGTACCACAGACAGGTCAGCAGCAGGCCGCGGTCGACGCCCGCGACAAGCGAGTTCACGTCGCCGGCGCCGTCCGGAGTGATCAGCTCGAGGTTGTCGATGCCCGGCGTCAACGGCAGCCCGGTGATGTCGGCGCTGTGCCGCGTTTGCAGCAGAGCGGACAACCGGCCGCGGTCGATCCACGCGGTGGGGGAGAGCGGCAAACCGTTGTCGAACACGGATGACTGACGGCTCGAGACCGACGCGGCGACGAACTGCCCGCACTCCTGCTCGCTCATGGCCGGGTCGCTGCGCAGCGTCAACGGCACGTCGGTCAGCTGCTCGCCGACGCGCGTCCCGCCGCCCGGCCTCGCGAAAACGGAGTGACCTTCGTGTGCATCCAAGGCCCCCATCGACCAGTACAGGTAGATGAGCAGGTCGGCCACCGCGGACGGCGGCAGCACCGTGTCGTAGCGTCCGGCCGGCAGGTCGATCTTGCGCTGGCTCCAAGCCAGCCGCTGCCGGACGTCGGCTTCCAGCGCAGCGATGTCGACGTCGCTCAGCGCAGCGGTTGACACACCAGCCCACGCTGACCGGGCACCGTCGCCGGAGCGACCGGTGAGCTCGACCCGCGTCGAAGGTTGTTCGTGCCGCAGGCGCACTCCGGTCGACGTCGCGAGATAGAGACTGCTGACGTCGTGCTCTGCATAGCCGTAACGACCTTCACCAGCCGATGCCGCCGCGTCGAAGGTCGCCGCCAAGCTCGTGGTCAGATGCTGGAACTCGCTGATCGTCGTCTCGCCCGGCGCGGCGGTCCAGTCAGCAGCAGTGCGGTCTCGCACCAGCGGTGCCTCGTCGTCGGCCGCCGTCGGCTCGTTCTCCGCCAACGCGCGACTCTCGCTGACGAGGTCCTCGAGATCGCCCAGGTCGACACCGCTGCGCGACATGGACGCCACCCGCGCCCCGTCGCTGCCGCGCACGATGGAGATGACCGTGACCTCGTGCGAACGCGCCGTGCCGTTGGTGGTGAGTGTGTTGTTGGCCCAGCGCACGTTGACCGTGTGATCGGTGCTGACGAGCACGATGCAGTCGTCGGCCTTCGACAGCTCGAGAGCGCGTTCGGCGAGCTCCTGCGGCGAACTCATGACGAGGCCTCCGCCATCGTGTTGAGGATCCGTACGCCGCGAAAAAGCGCCGTCGGACAGCCATGGCTCACCGGTGCGGTTTGCCCCGGCTGGCCCTTGCCGCAGTTGAACGCGCCGCCGAGCTCGTAAGTGTCCGGGCCGCCGACCGCCTCCATCGAGCGCCAAAAATCCGTTGTCGTTGCTTGATAAGCGACGTCACGCAACATGCCGCCGAGTTTCCCGTTGCGGATCCGGTAGAAGCGTTGGCCGGTGAACTGGAAGTTGTA
>DASSEQ010000173.1:0-3468 GCA_035695245.1 Mycobacteriales bacterium
ACCACGCGGTCGCGGTCGTCGCCGAAGTCGGTCGTGCGGAGCCACAGCGCACCCTCGGCCTCGTACATCTTGCCGAGGGACTGCAGCCGCTCGATGGCCCGCTCGACGGCCTTCGACTCGTGCAGCGAGTTCTCGTGGAAGTACACGTCGAAGTCGACGCCGATCGCCTCGACCAGGTCGTCGATCGTGACCACGGTGCCGGCCCGCTTCGACATCCGCAGCGGCTGGCCGTCGCGGAGCAGGTTGACCATCTGGCCGATCAGGATCTCGAGGTTCTTGCCGGGCTCGTCGCCGAACGCGGCGCACATCGCCATCATCCGGCCGACGTAGCCGTGGTGGTCTGCGCCGAGCATGTAGACGCAGCGCTCGAACCCGCGTTCGCGCTTGTTGATGTAGTAGGCGGCGTCGGCGGCGAAGTAGGTCTTCTCGCCGTCGCTCTTGACCAGCACGCGGTCCTTGTCGTCGCCGAACTCGGTGGTGCGCAGCCAGATCGCGCCGTCCTGGTCGTAGACGTGGCCCTGGCGGCGCAGCTCGTCGAGGGCGTGCTCGACGGCGCCGGTCTCGTGCAGCGTGCGCTCCGAGAACCACACGTCGAACTCCACGCCGAACCGCTCGAGGCTCTGGCGCATCTCCTCGAGCATCACCCGGTAGCCGGCCTCGCGGAACCGCTCGGTGGCCTCCTGCTCCTGGGCCTCGAGGATGCCCGGCTCCTGGGCGACCACCTGCCGGGCGACGTCGGCGACGTAGGCCCCACCGTAGCCGTCCTCGGGCGCCGGGCGCCCGTGCGCGGCGGCGTACACCGACTCGCCGAACCGCTGCATCTGCACGCCGGCGTCGTTGACGTAGTGCTCGGCGGTGACGTCGGCGCCGGCCGCCTCGAGCAGGCGGCGCAGCGAGTCACCGACCGCGGCCCAGCGGGTGTGCCCGAGATGGACCGGGCCGGTCGGGTTGGCGGAGACGAACTCCAGGTTGATGCGCAGCTTGGCGAGCGTGTCGCTGGTGCCGTAGGTGTCGCCGGCCACGACCACCGTGCGGGCGATCTCGCCGAGCGCCGACTCGTCGAGCCTGATGTTGAGGAAGCCGGGTCCGGCTACCTCGACGCTGGCGACACCGGGGCTCTTGCGCAGCTCGGCAGCGAGAAGCTCGGCGACCTCACGCGGCGGCCGGCCGGCGGGCTTGGCGAGCTGCATCGCGATGTTGGTGGCGTAGTCGCCGTGCTCCTTGACCTTGGGCCGCTCTACGGTCACCGTCTCCGGCAGGGGTACGGCGAGCGCGCCGGCGTCGACGGCAGCCCGGACCGCCGCGACGACGGCGTCCGAGAGCTCCGCCGGGGTCACGCATTCGAGGCTATCGCAGGGAAAGCGCTGCTCAGGCGCGGCGAGAAGCGGCCCGGACCCGCCGTTAGAGACCCTTCGGGAAGTTGTACGACGCCGGCGGCTTGGGCAGGTTGCCCTTGGCGCCGTAGACGATGGCGATCTCCTCGTGCGGCTTCAGCGCGATCTCACCGGGGTCGCCCTCGTAGGGCACGCCGTCGACCGCGAACGCGATCTCGTGACTGCGGTCGGCGCACAGGCCGCCGACGCAGGTGGAGCTCAGCCGTACGCCCCACTCGGTGAACAGCTGGCCAAGGGTGAACTTCGCGTTGCGCTCGGCCTCCACGTGCAGGACGCCGTCGGGGGTGTGCGTGTGCAGCGGCGAGATGGCCACCGCCTGACCGTTCTTGAACACGATGCCGATGTCGGCGGGCACCGTGACCGGCTTGCCGTCATCGATGATGTCGAGGTGCGCGTGGTAGTGCACCAGCGTCTTTTCCGAGGTGAACGCCGGGAGGCCGGCGGCGTCGACGTACTTGGCGTTGTCGTGCATCGGCGCCGGCCACGGCGGCGGGGTGGTGCGTAGGTCGACCGTCGTCGTGGCCTCGTGCTTCTGTGCCTGCTCGGCCTTGCCTGGCTGGACCGGCTTCGGCCCCCCGCACGCGGCGGCGGTGGAAGCGAGCAGGGCGGCGAGGGTCACGGCGGTGAAGACGTTGCGGGTAGGCACGGCGGCTACCTGCCCTCCGCGGTGGTCTGCATGCGACTCACTCCGCGTCCTCTTCGGCCAGCCGGCGCACCGTGGACACCAGGTCGTCCGGGTCGAAGGGCTTGGTCAGGTAGGCGTCGACCCCGATCTGGTCGCCGCGCCTGAGATCGGCCTCCTGGGCGCGCGCGGAGAGCAGCACGACCTTGATGTGCTCGCGCTTGGGGTCGCTGCGCAGGCGCTGCGCGGTCTCCCACCCGTCGAGGCCCGGCATCATGACGTCGAGGGTGACGACGTCGGGTGCGACCTCGTCGATCGTGGCGAGACACTCCTCGCCATCAGCGGCGGTGAACACCTCGAAGCCCTCCAGCTCGAGGTTGACGCTGATGAGCTGGCGGATGACGTCGTCGTCGTCCACGACGAGCACTCGCGGGGACCGGCTCATGATCGGCAGGCTATCCGCCCCGACGCCCTCGGGAGCCGGAACAACAGTCATACTGGTGAGGCGTCGATGCCCCGCCGGGGCCGCGGCCCCCGTAGCTCAGGGGATAGAGCACTGCCCTCCGGAGGCAGGGGCGCAGGTTCGAATCCTGCCGGGGGCACTTCGCAAAACCGCACGTCAGAGGCTTGTAGAGTACCGCGCCGGCTTGATGATCAAGCCCGAAATCGCGATCTTGCCAACAGTTTGCCAACAAATGGCGTGCGAGCGTGCTGGCCCGGACGGCCACTGGTCTGCCGCGAGAACGCGGACAAGGTGTTGGCCAAGGTTCCGGACAAGGTTGTCCGCGCGAACACGAGCGCACTGCGGGGCCTCGCTCAGCATGGCGCTCCGGTGTGACCGTCCGCGTGACTGCGACTCACGCGGACGCTCATAGGATTCTCTAGCGAGCGGTTGCCGCCGAGGCGCCGGGCCGTCCCTCCCCGCGGCTTAGCATGCGTATGGGTGAATGATCTGTGGCGGCCGGACGCGGTCCGCTTCAGTCAGTGAGCCGCCTTCTCCAACAGCGCGCGAGCTGTGCCCGCGATCGCATCCTCCTCGCCGTGCTCATGAACGCGGATTGACAGCTCCTCGAAGACCCCGATGGCTTCCTCGTACGCAGCCGACTGCGTTGCATCACGAGGTTGGGCAATCACGACCTCGATAGGTACATCCGAAGGCACTTGGATCTGCCGTTTCCGCGTCTGCGCAACGCCGCCCGCGTCGCGAAGCTCCCGCATGGTCCAGCCCCAAGCCTTGATGTCGCGGGAAAGCAGGTCCTGCGACGCAAGCTGGAACGACCACGTTTGGCTGAGCTGCACAGCTTGACCATTCGCTACGACGAAGTCGACAGGGTGGTGGAAGGCGTGCGTCCCGTTAGCTGTAAGGACGGGGCGCCTAACGAGATCACCGTCGAGTTCCACACCCGCCATGAAATATGCCTTCGTGAGCGAGGAGAACAGCTGTTGCCTCGT
>DASSEQ010000174.1:0-6080 GCA_035695245.1 Mycobacteriales bacterium
CACATCCAGCCAAGGTCCTCGACCGGGTCACCGAGATGCGCGAGCTCCCAGTCGAGGACACCGACGAGGCCATCGCTGTCGACCATGAGGTTGCCGAGCCGGAAGTCGCCGTGGACCACGGTGCGGGCCACTTCCGCAGGACGCCCCCGGCCGAGCCGGAGGAGCCCCAGCTCCAGCGCAGGGTGCGGCTCGCCCATCGCATCCAACAAGTTGCGGAGCGAGCCGAGCGGGTCCAGATCTTCGGTGAGGTCGGGCGCGTCCGCGGTGGTCACGCCGATGTGCAGTCGAGCGAGCGCCGCTCCGCACTGCGCCGTCAATCGGTCGCGCGCGGCGCTGAACGTGTCGTCGCGCAGGATTCGACGCGCCAGTGTCTCGCCGGACAGTCGCTGCATGACGATGTAGTCGTCTCCGCTCGCGACGATCTCCGGCACCGGCACACCGGCGGCGCCGGCAGCACGGATCAAGGCCGCTTCCCGCCCCATCGCCCCGGACCGGAGTGCGCCGGGTGGGTCGCGGCGCAGCACGACGGGGCGACCGTCGAGCTTCAGCGCCCACGTCTCGCGCGACGCCCCGCCAACCATGCGCTCGATGTCGGTGACAGCGCCGCCGAGCAGTCGCCCCAGCTCGTCCGCGTCGATCGGCTGCGTCACGACCAGGGGTAGGTGGAGGGATCAGCTGAGAGCAGCGTCCGCGCGACGACCATGCGGTGCACCTCGTCGGGTCCGTCGTACAGCCGGGCGTAGCGGGCGTCGCGGTACATCTTCTCCAGCGGAGTGTCCGAGGTGACCCCGAGCGCGCCGTGCACCTGGATGGCGCGGTCGACGACGTTGTGGAGCATCGTCGCGCCCCAGAACTTGATGAGACTGATCTCGACCCGCGCCTCCTCTCCGCGGTCCATGGCCTGCGCCGCGTCGAGCGTCATCAGTCGAGCCGCTTGGATCTCGGCGGCCGACTCGGCGACGTAGCGCTGGATCTCGCCCTTCTCCCTCAGCAGCGACCCATGGGCGTAGCGCGTGTTCGCGCGCTGGCACATGAGCTCGAAGGCGCGCTGTGCCTGGCCCAGCCAGCGCATGCAGTGGAAGATGCGACCGGGGCCGAGCCGCTTCTGTGCGATGAGGAAGCCTTGGCCGCGCTCGCCGAGCAGGTTGTCCTTCGGGACGCGGACGTCGCGGTAGTAGACCTCGCAGTGGTCGCCGGAGATGCCGCCCATCGTCGGCACCGCCCGCACGATGTCGTAGCCGGGGGTGTCGGTCGGGACGATGATCGAGGAGAACTGTGCGTACTTGCTTCCGGCATCCGGATCCGTCTTGGCGAAGACAGTGGTGAACGCCGCCCGCTGCGCACCGCTCGTGAACCACTTGTGCCCGTTGATGACCCAGTGGTCACCGTCGAGGACCGCCGTCGTCTGCATCTGCGTCGGGTCGCTGCCGGCCACCTCGGGCTCGGTCAGACCCACGCTGGGATAGACCTCCCCGGCCACGAGTGGCTTGAGGAACCGTTCGCGTTGCTCGTCGCTCGCGTAGAGGTGCAGCATGATCGAGTCCTGCATCGACACGGTGCCGACCGCCATCTGGCCGAGCTCGCTGCGCCCGATGACCTCGTTGAGATAGACGAAGTCCATGAACGGCAGGCCGCCGCCGCCGATCTCCTTCGGATGCCCGAGCGCCCAGAGGTCGCGCCGCTTGGCCTCCGCCTTGAGCTCCTCCATCTTGTCCGCTGCCTTGAGCGGGTCCCGCCGGTCCTGCAGGGCCGACTCCGCGGGGATCACCTCGTTATCGATGAAGTCCTTCATCTTCTGGCGCAGCTCGGCCAGCTCCGGGCGCAGATGCACAGTCATGGCGGCAACGTACTCCGTCCACAAATGCGCGTCGTACGCCGAAACCGTCAGGCCGGTTCGGCAGGGTGGCGAAGTGACCCAGGGTGAAGCAACAGAGCTGGACGACAAGATCCTCGAGCGGGTGCGCAAGCTGCTGGCCAAGGCCGAGCACCCGGCGACGCCGCTCGAGGAGGCGCAGGCGTTCTCCGCGAAAGCGTCGGCGCTGATGGCGCGCTATGCCATCGACCGTGCGCTGATCGAGGCTGCGACCGACGTCGGCGCCCAGCCGGTCGCGCGGCAGCTCACCGTCGACGCGCCCTATGCACTGCCCCGCGCGGTCCTGCTCGACCGGGTGGCCCGGGCACATCGGGTGCGGGTGGTCATCGGACCTGACGCTCCCAGTGGTGGCCGGTTGTGCACGCTGGTCGGCTTCCCGGTCGACCTCGACGTCGCTGAGCTGCTCTTCACCAGCTTGTTGCTCCAGGCATCGACGGCGATGTTGCAGGCATCGCGTTCGACCAACCGGCCGAAGGCGTTTCGCCGCGCGTTCCTCTTGGGCTACGCCGAGACAATCGGCCGCAGACTGGCCACTGCCCACGAGGAGGCCGACACCGAGAACGCGACCCAGGGCACGGCCCTGGTGCTCGCGGACCGCAGCGACCGGGTCGATGCGCTCGTAGACGAACAGTTCCCGCGACTGCGCAACCTGCGCATGTCGACCAGCTCCGGCGGCGGGCTGTCCGCCGGCCAGCAAGCCGCGGCGCGCGCCGACCTGTCGACCGGCGGACGCGGCGTTACCGTCATGCGCAACAGGCAACTCGCCTGACGTGAGTAACTAACATGAGCGGGTGCCGTTCGACATCAAGGGACTGATAAGCGAGCGCGCGGGTGAGGGCTACGCGCTGCAGAGCAAGCATGTCAACGCGCAAGTGCCCAAGATGTTGCACGCGATCGGGTTCGACAAGGAGTTCGTGCGCGCTGAGGGTGCGCACTACTGGGATGCCGACGGCAACCGCTATCTCGACATGCTCGCAGGCTTCGGCGTCTTCGGCGTCGGACGCAACCACCCGGTCGTCCGACAGGCCCTGCATGACGTGCTCGAGTCCGGCATCGCCGACATGTTGCAGTTCGATGCGCCGTTGCTGATGGGTCTGTTGGCCGAGCAGCTGTTGGCCCGCTCACCCGGACTCGAACGGGTCTACTTCTGCAACAGCGGCAGCGAGGCCGTCGAGGCAGCACTCAAGTTCGCCCGTTGCGCAACCGGTAAGCGCCGCATCCTCTACTGCGACCACGCCTACCACGGCCTGACGGCAGGCACCCTGTCCGTCAACGGCGCCGCCGAGTTCCGCAGGGGGTTCGACCCGCTGCTGCCGGACACCAAGGTCAGGTTTGGCAACCTCGACGACTTGGAGAAAGAGCTTCGCAGGGGAGATGTCGCGGCGCTCCTCATGGAGCCGATTCAGGGCAAGGGCGTCAACATCGCGCCCGAGGGGTTCATGCGCGAGGCGCATGTGCTCCTCGAGGCACACGGTGCGTTGCTCATCGCCGACGAGGTGCAGACCGGCCTCGGTCGCACCGGCACGTTCTACGCCCACCACCGCGACGACGTGCGACCCGACATCGTCACCGTCGCCAAGGCGCTGTCCGGTGGGTTCGTGCCGATCGGCGCCACTCTCATGCGACCAGGAATCTTCGAGAAGGTCTACTCGAGCATCGACCGCGTGTTCGTGCACGCATCAACGTTCATGGGCAACGCCCTGGCAATGACTGCGGGCTTGGCGACACTCTCGGTCATCGACGACGAGAAGCTCGTCGACAACGCCAACGCGCGTGGGGCCGAGCTGATGCAAGGCTTGCAAGCAATCGCAGACCGGCAGCCGACCATCATCGACGTCCGCGGTCGCGGACTCATGATCGGTATCGAGTTCGGCAAACCTGCCTCGCTGCGCGGCAAGGCGATGTGGCAGACGCTCAACGCTGCGCGCAAAGGATTGTTCGCGCAGATGGTCGTCGTACCTCTCTTCACCGATCACCGGATCCTCACGCAGGTCGCCGGCGACCACATGGCGGTCATCAAGCTGATCCCGCCGCTCACGATCACCGCCGACGATGTGCAGGAGTTCCTCACCGCTTTCGACGCGGTCATGCAGACAGCGGACAAGCCCAGCGGGCTTGCGCTCGACTTCGGCAAGACGCTCGTGAAACAGGCCCTCAACCGCTGACGCGCAGCCACACCGTCGTCGCCGCCGGCACGCTCAGCTTGCCGTTCTCCATGACCGGCGCGCCGGCGCTCGACAACAGCACCTCTCCATCAAGCGCGAGCTGCTCCGCGGTGTCGCCGAAGTTCGTCGCGACCGTGAGCCACCCCCGCCGCCAGGCGAGCATCTGGTCAGGCGCATCGACCCAGGTCAACTCTTCGCCGAGCGAACGCACGACCTCGCGCCGCAACTGCAAGCAGCGTCGATAGAACCAGAGCGTCGACTGCTCGTCGCCGCTCTCGATCTCGACGTTGCGACTGGCAGCGTCCTTGTCGAACGGCAGCCAGGCGGCGCCGGAGGTGAAGCCATGCCCGAGCGGATCAGCCGTCCAAGGCATCGGCGTGCGGCACCCGTCACGGCCGTCCCGACCGCTACGGAAGTAGACCGGGTCCTGCCGAAGCTCCGGCGGCACGCTCGACTGCTCGAGCCCCAGCTCCTCGCCTTGATAGACGTACGGCGAGCCGGGCAACGCAAGCAGCAACGCAGTGGCCGCGCGACCTCGCCGGACTCCGATGTCGCCACCACCGAAGCGGGTCGGGTGCCGCACCAAGTCATGGTTCGAGAGCACCCAGGTCGCGGTGGTGCCCGGGCGACAAAAGAGCTGCAGCGAGCGCTGCACGATCTCGCGAAACGCGTCCGCTTCGAACGGCGTGCGCGCCACCGAGAAGTTGAACGCCTGGTGCAGACGGTCCGCGCCGACATACTGCGCAACGCGATCCGGATCGTAGAGAAAGACTTCGCCGACCAGCATCCGATCGTCGTAGCTGTCTACGAGGCGGCGCCATTCCTTCCAGACCTCGAGCGTCTCCGGTTGGTCCCAGGCGTACGGCGACCGCTCGGCACCAACCGGGTCGTCACGAAGCGCCTCGTCCTTGTAGAGCGCGTGCGCAACGTCGATGCGAAATCCGTCGACACCTCGATCGAGCCAGAACCGAAGGACGCTGTGGAACGCTTCGTGCACGTCGGGGTTGCGCCAGTTGAGGTCGGGCTGTGAGGCGTCGAACAGGTGCAGGTAGAACTCGCCGCTCGCGTCGTCGCGCTGCCACGCCGGGCCACCGAAAACCGACTGCCAGTTGTTCGGCGGCACACCGTCACGCGCCGGGCGGAAGATGTACCAGTCGCGCTTGGGTGACGTCGGGTCGGCGATCGCCTCGCGAAACCATGCATGGTCGCTGCTGGTGTGGTTGGGCACGACGTCGATGACGATGCGGAGTCCGGCTGCATGCGCCTCGGCGACCAAGGCGTCGACGTCGGCGAGCGACCCGAACCTCGGGTCGACGTTGCAGTAGTCGGCGACGTCGTAGCCGTGGTCGTGCATCGGCGACGGATAAAACGGCGTCACCCAGATCGCGTCGACGCCGAGGTCGGCGAGGTAGGGCAGCTTGCGACGGAGCCCCTCCAGGTCACCGACGCCGTCACCGTCGGTGTCGGCGAGGCTCCGGATGTAGACCTCGTAGAAGACCGCGTCCCGCCACCACGGCTCCGACTGCACGCGTCGACGCTATGTGCTCAGCACCGTTCAGCTCGTCCGCAGCGCCGCCACGAGCTGGTGGTACATCTGGGACGCGGTGGCGTGGAACGGCGGGCAGCACGGCGGCCCACCGGGTTCGCCGACGCCGATCTCCAGGTGGGGTGCGGCTGAGTAGCCGACCTGGCCGCAGCCGATCTGCGCGACCAGCTGACCGATGTGCACGTGCTCGCCGACGTGGACGTAGATGTGGCCGGTGTGCCCGTAGTAGACGTTGCGGCCGGCGAACGGCCCGCCGTCCATCCGGATCACGGGTGCAGTCGGGCCGAACCCGGAGATGCCGGTCTGGATCACGGTGCCATCGCCGACGGCCACCAGCTTGGCCGCGGCCCCGCACGCCTGACCTTGCGCGAACATGTCCACGCCCTGGTCGAGCGTCCACGCGCCCGGGCTCTCCGCCTGACCCGGGTCGAGGAACGGGAAGCGGAAGCCGCTGCTGCTCATTCCGACCCGGGGCTTGACGATGACCGTCGACACC
>DASSEQ010000175.1:0-15625 GCA_035695245.1 Mycobacteriales bacterium
GTGGGTTAGCTGTTGAGGACCTGCATGAGGAGGCCGAGCTCGTCGCCGGAGTTGTTGGGGACGATGTAGCCGTCGCGGTTTTCGATGTCGTCGATGTGGTCGGCGACGTCTTCGACGGTGGGCAGCTTGTCCTTGCCGGCGTACCAACCCTTGGTAAGCCCAACGAAGATGCGCGCGTAACGACCAGCTGCGGCAGAGAAGGTCTCGTGCGTGAAGGTGCACGCCTCCGAGCAGAGGTAGACCACCATCGGTGTGACACCTTCGGGGTCGAGCACCTTGGCGAAGTCGCCCATGAGCTCTTCGGTCATGCGCGTGCGGGCGACCGGCGCGATGACGTTGGAAAGGACGTTGGACTTGGCGCCTTCGATGGCGAGGACGTTGGAGAGGCCGACGAGGCCCATCTTGGCGGCGCCGTAGTTGGCCTGGCCGAAGTTGCCGAAGATGCCGGAGTTGGACGAGGTGTGCACGAACCGGCCGTAGCCGTTGTCCTTCATGATCCGGAACGCCGGCTGCGACACGTAGAACGCGCCCTTGAGGTGCACGTCGAGCACAGCGTGCAGGTCGTCGAGCGTCATCTTCGCGAACGACTTGTCGCGCAGGATGCCCGCGTTGTTGACGACGATGTCGACCTTGCCGAAGGAGTCGACCGCCTTCTGCACGATCGCCTCGCCGCCTTCGGGGGTGGCGACGGAGTCGTACGACGCGACGGCGTCGCCGCCGGCGGCCTTGATCTCGTCGACGACCTTCTGCGCGGCTGTGTCTGAGCCGCCTTCGCCGTTGACGGAGCCGCCGAGGTCGTTGACGACGACCGCAGCGCCGCGCTTGGCGAGTTCGAGAGCGTAGGTGCGTCCCAGGCCGCCGCCGGCGCCGGTGACGATCGCGACCCGGCCGTCGAAGGTGATCTCAGCCACGTTGGAGCTCCTCAATGCCTCGAAAACGTTGGATACCGAACGCCATTCTGCCGTGCGGGGGCCGCGCGTGATCAGCCGGGTTACGGCCATCAGCGATCTCTCTCGATGGGAGACTGCGCCCCATGTCCCCGCGTGACCGCGCTGACTACCTCGCGAAGCAGCTGGCCGAGCCCGGCCCCTGGTTTCACGCGTCCTGGTCCCTGACCTACGCCATGCAGAGCGTCGGTGCCTGGCTGGTCTGGCGCTCGGACGCTGCTCGCGGCTCCTACGACGTGCCCGGCTTCGCCTTCTACGGCGCCCAGCTCGGCCTCGGCGTCGCCTGGGCGATGCTGTTCTTCGGCCTGCGCCGCCCGGCGCTCGCGATGATCACCGCGAGCACCCTGTGGGTCGCGATCGCGCTGACGGTGACCGAGTTCGGCCGCCGGCACCGGTTCGCCGCGATGCTGCTCTTCCCCTACCTCGGCTGGACGGCGTACGCAGCGGTCGTCAGCGCCGCCGCCTGGCACGCCCGCCGCCGCTGACAGTCCCACTACGCTCCGGCTCGTGGGACGCACACTCTCCGAGCCGCTCGTCGAGCGGATGCGGGGATACGGCACGACGATCTTCGCCGAGATGTCGGCGCTCGCCCAGCAGACCGGCGCGGTCAACCTCGGCCAGGGGTTCCCCGACACCGACGGCCCCAACGCGATGCTCGAGCAGGCCGTCGACGCGATCCGCGGTGGACTCAACCAATACCCGCCGGGGCCTGGCCTGCCGCCGCTCCGCCAGGCCATCGCCGCCCACCGCCGCGCCCGCTACGGACTGACCTACGACCCCGACGGCGAGATCTACGTCAGCGTCGGAGCCACCGAGGGCATCAGCGCGTCGATCCTGGCGGTCTGCGAGGCCGGCGACGAGGTGATCGTTCTCGAGCCTTACTACGACTCGTACGCCGCCGCCCTGTCACTCGCCGGCGCCGTGCGCAGACCGGTGTCGTTGCGGCCGGACAAGCCCGGTGGCCGCTTCACCTTCGACCCGGACGAGATGCGCGCGGCGGTCACCCCGCAGACGCGCGCCATCCTGCTCAACTCGCCGCACAACCCGACCGGCACGACGCTGACCGTCGACGAGCTGCAGGTCGTCGCCGACATCGCCAACGAGCACGACCTCATCGTGATCACCGACGAGGTCTACGAGCACCTCACCTTCGACGACGTGGTGCATGTGCCGATCGCGACGTTGCCGGGCATGCGTGAGCGCACGATCTGCGTCTCCAGCGCAGGCAAGACGTTCAGCGTCACCGGCTGGAAGATCGGGTGGATCTGCGCGCCGCCCGCCATGATCCGCGCGATCAACACAGTGAAGCAGTTCATGACGTTCACGCACAGCGGCGCGATGCAGCTGGCCGTCGCCCATGGCCTGGCCCGCGAGATGGAGTGGGTCGAGGCGCTGCGTTCCTCTCTGCAGCTGCGTCGGGACCGGCTCATCGATGGGCTGGCGACGATCGGCGTGACCGTCCACCGGCCGCAGGCGACGTATTTCGTGCAGGTCGACGTACGCCCGCTCGGCATCGACGACGGCGAGGCGTTCGCGCGGGCGCTGCCACACGAGGCGGGCGTCGTCGGCATCCCGACCGCCGTGTTCTGCGACCACCCGGAGGTCGGCCGGCCCTACGTGCGGTTCGCCTTCTGCAAGCGCGACGACGTGCTCGACGAGGCGGTGGCGCGGTTGACGTCGTACGCCGCCCAGCGTCACTAGATCGCAGCGACAGGCCGCGGATAGCGTGCAGGAGTGCGTGCTGCTCGCAACGTTCTCCTGGAAATCGACCTCACCCAGCCGATGGTCGAGGTCGAGCCCGACGACCCGATCGCCAAGCTGCGGATGCGCGGCAAACCGCGGTTGCGGCCACTTCTGCGGACCTTGTACGACGCCGGCACCGATCCCCACGTCGTCGGTCTCGTTGCTCGCATCGGGAATGCCCCCGCGTCACTCGCGCAGGTGCAGGAGATCCGCGCGGCTGTGCAGGCCTTCGCCGCCAGTGGCAAGCCGACCGTCGCCTTCGCCGAGACGTTCGGAGAGACGGCACCGGGGTCACTTCCCTACTACCTCGCCACCGGCTTCAGTGAGGTCTGGCTGCAACCCTCAGGCGAGGTGAACCTGCTCGGCGTTGCCGCCGAGGTGCGCTTCATGCGCGGGCTGCTCGACAAGCTGGGCGTCGAGCCGCAGCTGCATCAACGCCACGAGTACAAGAACGCCGCCGACCGCATCACGCAGACCGACTTCACGCCGGCGCACAAGCAAGCCCTCGACCGGCTCACGGAATCGGCATGGGAGCAGATCGTCGCCGGTGTCGCAGCGACGCGAAGCCTGGGCACGGACGAGGTGCAGAGGCTTGCCGATCGTGCGCCGTTGTTTGCGCAGGAGGCGCTGGACGCTCGGCTGATCGACAGGGTTGGCTACCGCGACCAGGTCTACGCCGACGTACGCCGACGGGTTGGCGGCGATGTGCGACTTCTCTTCGCGGACAAGTGGTCGAAGCACGAGCAACCGCTCACCCGGATCACCCGCGAGATCAAGGCCAAGAAGGCCGCCTCGATCGCGGTTGTCGAGGGGCACGGCGGCATCGTCACCGGGCGCTCGCGGCGCACACCGACGATGGGGCAGGTGATGGGCAGCGACACCATTTCGGCTGCGTTCCGTGCGGCCGTCAAGAACGACCACGTCAAGGCGATCGTCTTCCGGGTCGACTCCCCCGGCGGCTCATACGTGGCGTCCGACACCGTGTGGCGCGAGGTGGTCTGTGCGCGCGAGGCCGGCAAGACGGTTGTCGTGTCGATGGGTTCGATGGCCGGCTCCGGCGGCTATTTCGTCGCCTGTCCCGCCGACGTCATCGTCGCTCAGGCCGGCACGCTGACCGGCTCGATCGGGGTGTTCGGCGGCAAGCCCGTAGTGACCGGGCTGACCCAGAAGCTCGGCCTCAACTACGCCGAGGTGCATCGCGGCGCCAACGCGCGCATGTACTCCCCACATTCCTCATTCGACGAGACCGAGCTCGAGCGACTCAACACGTTTCTCGATGGCGTCTACGACGACTTCACCGC
This sequence comes from Mycobacteriales bacterium, assembly GCA_035695245.1. Taxonomy (GTDB): domain Bacteria; phylum Actinomycetota; class Actinomycetes; order JAFAQI01; family JAFAQI01; genus DASSEQ01. The sequence continues at coordinate 3,992 of DASSEQ010000175.1, forward strand.
GAAGGTCGCCGAGGGCCGCAAGCTCACGAAAGAAGCGGTGCACGCGATCGCCAAGGGCCGCGTCTGGACCGGCGCCGACGCGCACGGCATCGGGCTCGTCGACGAGATCGGCGGCCTGCGTGACGCCGTACGCATCGCCCGCGAACGCGCCGGCCTGCCCGATGACGCGCCGGTGCGACCCGCCGTGGTGCTGCCGCCGCTGGCGCGGCTCAAGCCGCCGCGGTCGACCGATGACCCGCGGGCGGCTGCGGCCGTGTCGACGTGGATGTCCGGCTGGGGCGAGCTCGCTGCCGTCGCCGAACACCTCGGCATGTCTGCGCTCGGTCCACTGACAATGCCGATGGTCACGCTGGGCTGAGTGCACCACCGATCGTCCACCCTCGGTGGCGGCGCGTGACGCTAGCTGCCGGCCAATGTCACGGCGATGGTGCCGCCGAGCTCGTAGAGCGCCTCCCTGGTGGTCTTGTCGGGTGCTCCGGACGCTGTGAGGACAGGCGCTACGGCTCGCCACTGCAGACCGGTCGTGATCGATTCGATGGCGCGCACTGCGCCGGCGGTGTCGAGGTTGCCGTGCACGTACGCCGCAAACGGCCGGCCCTTGGTCTCTTCGAGGCGCGGGTAGTAGATGGTGTCGAAGAAGTGCTTGAGCGCGCCGGAGATGTAGCCGATGTTCGCCGGGGTCCCGAGCAAGTAGCCATCTGCTTCCAGCGCATCGACCACGCTCGCCGTCAGCGCCGGCCGCACAACCACCTCGACGCCTTCGATCGCGTCGTCACGTGCCCCCGACAGGACCGCCTCCAGCATCTCCTGCGTCGCCGGCGACGGCGTGTGATGGACCACGAGCAGACGCGGCATAACTGCATCTATATCTGACGGCTACCGTTGCCGGCATGCCCAAAGGCAAGGTCTTCGTCACCGGTGCGTCCACCGGCATCGGACGCGCGACCGTCGAGCGCCTCGCCGCCGACGGTTACCTCGTGATCGCCGGAGTGCGCCGAGACTCCGACGCTCCGCCGGCAGCGGACAGTCATGTCCTCATCGACCTTGCCGAGCCCGAGTCGGTGGTGCGGGCAGCGAAAGACGTGCTCGCGCAGACCGACGGCAGGCTCGACGCATTGGTGAACAACGCCGGGATCAACATCAACGGACCGTTCGAATCGGTGCCGATCGAGGAGTGGCGGCGCCAGTTCGAGGTCAACTTCTTCGGCCAGGTCATTCTGACCCGCGAGCTCCTACCGGCGATCCTGGCGAGTGGCGGTCGCGTCATCACGGTCGGCTCGGTCGGCGGCCGCTTCTCCGCGCCGTTCCTCGGACCGTATTCGGCCAGCAAGTTCGCCGTGCGGGGATGGATGGATGCGATGCGGCACGAGCTCGCACCCCACGGCGTACGAGCGATCCTCGTCGAGCCGGGTGCGGTCGAGACGGCGATCTGGGGCAAGGGCAACTCCTACGCCGACGACATGGTGGCCAACCTCAGCGACGAGCAGCGGCAGCGCTACGGGAAGCAGATCGAAGGCGCGCGGAGCATGGCCGCCTTCGCCGAGCGCAACGCCGTCCCGGCGGAGAAAGCGGCCGCGGTGATCGCCACGGCGCTCTCGTCACGACACCCGAGCGGCCGCTACCTCGTCGGCGTCGACGCGAGGATGCAGGCAGTCGTCGCAGCCGCTCCGACACGGGTTCTCGATTTCGTCACACGTCTGTTACTCCGGCAGCCGCGTCGTCGCTGACTGACAGTTAGCTGCGAAACAATCGAGGGGTGCGGCGGCGACGGTTGCGAGCGGCCGTCGCGACGCTCGTCGTCGGGGCGGTGGTGATCGCGGCGGCCGCGATCGGGCTGGACAAGCTGCTGCAGCAGGTGAGCCCGTCCGCGCCGACCTGCACGCTGGGCGTCGGCGCAGCGGCGCTCGACCTCGAGCCGGAGCAGGCCGCCAACGCGGCCACGGTCGCCGCAGTCGGCAAACGTGAACGGCTCGCCGACCATGCCGTCACGATCGCGCTGGCCGCGGCACTTCAGGAGTCGAAGTTGTTCAACGTCGACTACGGCGACCGCGACTCGCTCGGGATCTTCCAACAGCGACCGAGCCAGGGATGGGGATCGCCGTCGCAGCTGCTCGATCCGTCGTACGCCGCCGCAGCGTTCTTCGCCCACCTGGCGCAGGTTTCCGGCTGGCAGAGCCTGCCCGTGGCTGAGGCCGCCCAGCGGGTGCAACACAGCGCTGACGGCAGCGCTTACGCGCAGTGGGAGGAGCAAGCCCGAGAGCTGGCCAAGGCGCTGACCGGCGAGTCGCCGGCAGCGCTGACCTGCAAGTGGCCGGGCCATCGCGCGCCCCGCGCCAGTGACCTGCAATCCGCGGCCGCCCACGAGCTGGGCGCCGACTGGGCCAGCGACGGCAACACCGGTCGCAACTGGACGGTCGCCGAGTGGCTGGTGGCCCACTCCTACGAGTACGGCGTGGTCGCGGTGGCAGTCGACGGCAAGCGCTGGACGAACCACTCGGGCAAGTGGTCGGACGACTCGCGAGCAGGAGCCCCGAGCTACCTGCTCGACCAGGTCGCTCACAGCTGAGCCAGCCACGCGCAATTGCCGATGACAGCGCGCGCTTCGGCGAGTATGGTCTTGCGCTCGTGTGTGCGATGCGGGAGTCAGAACCGGACGACCCGCTCGAACCGGAGCGCCGGCACCTACAGCACGCCCGCCGTTGCCTCGAGCTGATGCGCGACGCCGTGCGTTCGCTGGACGCACAGGGCGGCGATCCGGTCTCGACGGAATACCTGAAGGCCGAGCTGTTCCGGCGGGTGCAGGCGCTGCTGGACGACCCGACCACACCGCTCTTCTTCGGTCGGATCGACCGCACCGACACCCGCGAACGTTTCTACATCGGCCGCCGGCACGTGCGCGACCAGGCCGGCGAACCGGTCGTCGTCGACTGGCGCGCCGACATCTCGCGCGCGTTCTACCGAGCCAGCGCCCGCTCACCGATGAACGTCGGGCTGCGCCGCCGGTTCGGCTTCCAGGCCGGCGTCATGACGAGCCTCGAGGACGAGCACCTCGATCTCGGCGAAGACATCGACCCATCGACGAGCGGCATCCTCACCGCCGAGATCGAACGTCCCCGTGTCGGCCCGATGCGCGACATCGTGGCGACGATCCAGCCCGACCAGGACGACCTGGTCCGCACCGACCTCGCCACCAGCGTCTGCATCCAGGGCGCGCCGGGCACCGGCAAGACCGCGGTCGGGCTGCACCGTGCGGCGTACCTCCTCTACGCCCACCGCGAGCAGCTCAAACGCACCGGTGTGCTGGTCATCGGCCCGAACCGGTCGTTCCTCGGCTACATCGGAGCGCTGCTGCCCGCGCTCGGCGAGATCGACGTCGAGCAGGTCACCGTCGCCGACCTCGCTCCCGTGACCGCCCGTGGCCAGGACGATGCCGTGGTCGAGCGTCTCAAGGGCGACATCCGCATGGCCGAGGTCGTGCGGCGCGCGGTCTACTCCGGCGTGCGCATGCCCGACGACGACGCGCTGATCGCCGTGAACGGCAGGCGATGGCGCATCAGTCGGGTGAAGATCGCCGAGATCGTGCGCCAAGAGGTCGCCGCCGGCACGCCGTACGACGTCTCCCGGGCGCGCCTCGGCACGCTCCTCGCCGAAGTCGTACGCCGCAGGATCGAAGCGGCCGGCGGGTCGCCCGACGATCGCGCAGTCGCCCGGATAGCTCGCTCCGAAGACGTGCGCGGACTCGTTGATCACTTCTGGCCGAAGGTGTCACCAACGGCAGTCGTCGAGCAGCTCCTGACCGATGCGACGTTCCTCGCTCGCCACGCAGACAGCGTGCTCGACGACGGCGAGCAGTCGATGCTGCTGCGCACACCGACGCCGCGATGGACGCCGGCCGAGGCGTTCCTCGTCGACGAGGCCCGCGGCTTGCTCACCCGCCCGCCGAGCTTCGGTCACGTCGTCGTCGACGAGGCGCAGGACCTGTCCGCGATGCAGTGCCGCGCAGTGGCGCGAAGGTGCCCGACCGGGTCACTGACGATCCTGGGCGACCTCGCGCAGGCGACGGCTCCGGCAGCAGTCGCCGATTGGTCGACGACGTTGCAGCTGCTCGAGCACGGTGACGCGACGATCGTGCCGTTGACGCGGGGTTACCGCGTGCCCGGTCAAGTGCTCGACTTCGCCAACGGCCTGCTGCCGTCGCTCGAGGTCGACGTCGCTGCCGCGACCTCGGTCCGGCGGGGCAGTGATGCTCTGCAGCTCGTCGCCACCGATGACGTCGCGGAGAGCGTCAGCGTTTCCGTCTCGAGACTGCTCCACCGCGAAGGCTCCATCGGCGTCATCGGGCGCGACGACATGATGAAAGTCTTGGGCAAGGACCTGCAACGTCATGGCCTGACTTCGCAGCTGGTCGAGCGCGGCATGAACGAGCGCGTCACCCTCGTGCCGGTCACGTTGTGCAAGGGGCTCGAGTTCGACCATGTCGTCGTCGTGGAGCCTGCGGCGATCGTGCAGCTCGCCCGCGGCTTCAACTGGCTCTATGTCGCACTGACCCGGGCAGTGACGACGCTGACCGTCGTGCACTCCGCCCCACTGCCTGTGCAGCTGCGACGACGCGATGTTGTTGACTCAGAACATGCCGTTAGAGGGTGAGTACGAACCAAGCACGCAGAAGTGGGTCCGTGACCAGGTCGAGCGTTACGAGGCATCGGACGGTCAGGACGCCACCACGCTGACGGACACAGGTCTTCGCGTCATCATCGTGACGAACCGCGGTGCGCGGTCCGGGAAGCTGCGGAAGACGCCGCTGATGCGAGTCGAACATGAGGGCCGTTACGCGCTGGTGGCCTCACAGGGCGGGGCACCGAACCACCCGCAGTGGTACTGGAACCTGCTCGCCGATTCGCACATCGAGGTGCAGGACCGCGAAGCGAAGTGGGACATGGTCGCGCGGGAAGTCGGCGGCGACGAGAAACGCACCTGGTGGGAGCGCGCCGTCGCCGCCTTCCCGCCGTACGCCGACTACCAGAGACGCACGGAGCGGGAGATCCCGCTGTTCGTTGCCGAGCCACTCGACGGCGGCTGACAGCGACGGCAGTAGCGCAGCGGCGGTTCCGCTTCGAGCTGCTCGAAGGGGATCCGGCGATCGCACGCGTCGCAGCGGCCGTAGCTGCGCGACTCGAGCCGGTCGAGCGCCGACTCGACGTCGACCAGCGAGCGTCGCACCTTGGCCAGCTCGATTGCGACGGAACGCTCTTCGTCGGCGTGGAATCGCACGGCGAGGTCGGTGATGGCCTCGACATGTGCTCGCCAACGCTCGTGCAGTAAGTCACGCAACAGCATGCGCTGCATGCCGGTGAGCGGTGGAGCCGCAGCGAGTGCCGCGGACTCGGATTCGCGGGACATGGACTCTCCTCGGGTCGGAGCGATCAGTGCTGGGACTCACTGACCCGGAGGAGCACGGATTGCCGCCGAGCGGCGCGGCTGCGCGGCGCCGACACGCGCGACACCTGTGCTGACCGCCAGCAACAGCAGGACAACCGCCGCGACGGCAGTAGGGGCGACCGTCGCGACGGTTGTGCCTGCGATCGCGTGCCGAAGGCCGGCGAGCGCGTGGTGCCCGGTGTGGCCCAGTCCTGCCGCCACGTGCACCGCAGCTGTGGCAGCTGCGCGGTCCAGGGCCTGGACCGGAGGTGGGGCCACACCGGGACGTGCCGCAACGATTCCGGCCAAAGCGGCAACCGCGGCAACGAGGGCCAATGATCCGCGCTGGATCCGCTGGCCCGACGTCATGACCGAAACGTAGGCACGGTGTCTGAGCCGTTCCTGAACGATGTGTGTCAGAAAGCTGTCGGAATTGGGCAGGCGAAAGGATGCAGCTCGTGCCGTCACGTGCCCTGGCGTTCGACCGCGGTGGCCTTGCGCCTGCGGCCGCGCTGCGCTCGGCGCTGGGCGTCGCGACTCCCCTGGTGATCGGCGCTGCCGCCGGGCATCCGGCCGACGGGGCCATGGCCGCGGCCGGCGCGCTTCCGGTGGGGGTTGCGGCGATGAGCGGCGACCAGCCAGCTCCGCCTCTAGCGTTGCTGCTCTCGACAACGGTCGGAATGTCTCTTTCGACATTCGTCGGCTCGCTGTGCGCCGGTCATGTAGGCGCCGTGCTCGCCACTCTCGTCGCCTGGGGGTTCTTCTCCGGTGTGCTGGTGGCGCTGGGACGCGCGGCGACGATCACCGGCGTGCAGGCGGTCATCGGCCTCATCGTCTTCGGTCGCTACCCGGGCGGGATCGCGACGTCTGGTTTGCACGCGGCGGCGGTGCTGAGCGGCGGTCTGATCCAGACACTGTTCGCGCTCCTTCTCCGCCCGCCGGTCGCGCTCCGGCCGGAGCGCCAGGCCCTCGCCGATCTCTACCAGCGGCTGGCCGCGCTCGCCGCCGGCGCGGCGTACGGCGGCCCGTCCGGCGAGGCGATCGCGTCAACGTCGAGCTTCCTGGCCCGCCGTGCCCCGGAAGTCACCACCCTGCGCGACCTTGTCGACGAGGCCGCCAGGGTGCGCCTCGAGCTCCAGGCGCTGCAGTCGGTGCCGGACGTGACCGGTGTCGAGGAGGTGACCGGAGCGGCGGCAGGACGACTCAGACGGATCGCGCGCGGGATCGATCGCGGCAGTCTTCTCGACCCGGAGCCGCCGGACCTGGCCGACGCGGTCGATGCGTTACGGCGCGCTGCTCCCGCGCCGGCCCGTGCGACTGCGCGGCAGCGGTTTGCCGCGGCCCGCGCGGCCGCACTGCTCGGGCAGGTGCGTGCGATCGACCGGCATACGGATGCGCTGGCGGGGCGGCGTCACCTGCCACTGCCGCGCATCGCCGGCACCGTCGCCGCCTTGGAGCTCACCGGGGTCGTCGCCGGCGCCTTCGGCCGGCTGCGTCAGGCGATGTCCGACCCGAGCACCTCAGCCTTCCGGCATGGCGTGCGCCTCGCCGTGCTGCTGCCCGTCGCCGATCTCATCAGTCGCGCACTTCCCTGGCAGCGCGGCTACTGGGTGCCGCTCACCGCCCTTGTCGTCCTCAAGCCCGACTACGCCGCCACCGTGCAACGAGGGTTAGCGCGCATCGTCGGCACCGGTCTCGGCATCGTCGTCGCGGGGGTGATCGTTGCGACGGCGCATCCCAAGGGCGGCGGACTCGTCCTTGCCGTGAGCCTCGCTGCCTGGGCGTCGTACACGTTGTTCGCGTCCTCATACGCGCTCTACACGTTCGCCCTCACCAGTCTCGTCGTGCTGTTGATCTCGACCGGTGACCCGCGCCCACTGTCTGCCGTCGCTGACCGCGGCCTCGACACGCTGCTCGGCGGAGCAATCGCGCTGCTGGGTTATCTCGCCTGGCCGACCCGCGAAGCGACGACACTTCGTACGACGACGGCGCGCCTTCTGTCGTCACTTGCCGACTACGCCGACGTCGTCCTGGCCGGCTATGTCGCCGGACGTTACGACCCGACCGCCGACCGGTCTATCGCGGCTGAGCGGGCGCGGGCCGCGCGACGCGCTCGAGCCGACGCGCAGGCATCACTCGACCGGGCGCTTGCGGAGCCGGCACGACTCCGGCCGGAGACCGAAGTTGCCTTGTCGGTGCTCGCCGGCGCCCGGCGCGTCGTCATCACGTTGCACGCGTTGCGGTCGACTCTTCAGGACACCAACGAACATGTAGCCCTGCCAGAGCTCACTTCGCTGCGCAACGACGTCGCAACAGCTCTGCGCGAGCTTTCTGCAGCCGCAGCCGATGAGCGCGCGCCGCAACTACCGGCGTTGCGCGAAGCGCAAGGTGACATCGAGCGCCTGGCCGACGCCGAACCACAAACGTTGCGCGGCCGTCGGCTCGCGCTCACTGCGGCCCACCTCGATCCGCTCGTGGACGCGATCGACACCGTCGGCCATGTGCTCTCCGAACACTCACTGTCAGAGGAACCCGCGGCCGCGGGACTCGTCGGGGGCGGGTAGCGGTTGATCGTCGGTAGCGGGCACGGCGTCACCGACGAAGGTGTCGAGGGCCGTGCCGGCCACGACACGACCACGCACGGGCGCAGCGGCGGCAAGCCGGCGCAACGTCAAGATCGGTAACGGCTTCGTCCCACCGATCAGCACGCAGTTGCCCGACCGACGACCACGCAAGGTGCTCGGCTCGGCCAGCAACGCGACGTCCGCAAGCCACACGCGCATCGCGGCGACGACCGGACGCACCACCTCGAACGGGACCGCATCAGAGACGTTGAGCAACACCATGCCGCCGGGCTTGAGGACGCGCTGCATGTGGCCGATTGCTTCCAACGTCAACGACGAGGTGACGACGCGCGGTCCGTCGTACAAGTCCCAGATGACGAGGTCGTCACTCGCATCGTCACGGAGCCGGAGGGCGTCGAACGCTTCGCCGAGAACGACCTCCGTGTGCGGCACCGGCCCTAGCGGACGCACCGCGTCGATGATCTCGGCCGACATCTCCACCACGGTCTGCATGGATCCGGGTCGCGTGGCAGAGATCCAACGGGCGAGGGTGCACGCGCCTCCACCGAGATGCAAGGCGTGCAGTGGTGCCGGGCCGGGCAGGACCGCGTCGACGACGAGGGCCATGTGCTGCATGTACTCGAACTCGAGGTGCGTCGGGTCCTCGATGTCGACGTAGGACTGCTCTGCGCCCTCGACCATCAACGTCCAGCCGGTTTCTCTGTCGAGATCGCGCAACAGCTCCGGACCGGTCACTGCGTCGACACCAGGGTCTCGGCCGGGCTCGCCCCCGGCTCGGCCGGCACGTCACGCGCCGGCGTTCCGCGAGTCGCGCCGACGGAGGCAACGACGACGCAGGCGATCGCGAGCCACTCGCGGAGCACGAGATGCTGGCCGAGGAAGAGCAAGCCGGAGGCTGCGGCCATCGCCGGCTCCAACGACATGAGCACACCGAACACCGATGCTCGCATGCGGCGCAGCGCGAAGAGCTCCAGCGAGTAAGGCACGGCTGACGACAGCACCGCGACAGCCACGCCGCGTCCGATGACGCTCGCGTTCCACAACCGGCCGCCGGCCGACGCCAAGCCGAGCGGCAGCGTCAAGAGCGTGGCCACGCAGAGGGCCACCGTCAGGCCGCTCGCACCGGGAAAGATGCGACCGGCACGTTGCGCGAGCAGGATGTAAAGCGCCCAACATGCACCGGCTATCAGCGCGAAAAGCACGCCGATCCCGTCGATGTTTCCGCCGGTTGCCGTGAGCAGCACGACACCGGTCGCGGCGAGAAGCACCCACAAGCCGTCGAGCGCCCGCCGGGAGCCCGCTACCGCGACCGACAGCGGCCCGACGAACTCGATGGTGACGCCGACACCGAGCGGGATGCGGGACAGTGCCTCGTAGAACGTCGCATTCATCGCCCCGAGGGTGAGGCCGTAGGCGACGCCCCAAAGCAAGTCGGTTCGGGGCCGGCCTCGTAGCGGCGGCCGCACGACGGCGGTCAGCATCAGCGCTGAGATCCCCAGGCGGAGCAGCACCGTGCCGCCCGGACCGACGTCGGGAAAGAGCCGGGTGGCAACGGCCGCGCCGCTTTGCACACTCGCGATCGCCCCGAGCACGAGCACCGGAGCGGGCGGCGTGCGCACGCGGGTCACGGCACTACCCTGCCATCTGTGAGCGTCCAAACGGATGACGACGTCTATCTCGCTCACCGCGACGCTTTGTTCGGCCTTGCCTACCGGATGCTTGGCTCTATCTCTGACGCCGAAGACGTCGTCGCCGAGTCATACCTGCGCTGGCGCCGCAGCAATCGGGACAACGTGGACAACCCCCGCGCCTTCCTGTTCTCGATCGCCTCGCGCCTGTCGCTGGACCTGCTGACGTCGGCTCAACGGTCGCGAGTCGACTATGTCGGCAACTGGCTGCCGGAGCCGTTGCTCGCGTCGTACGACGATCCCGCGGCGGCGGCCGAGACGACGGACACCATCTCCCTGGCGTTCTTGCATCTGCTCGAGCAGCTGACCCCGCAAGAACGTGCGGTTTTCGTGCTACGCAACGCGTTCGACTACCCGCACGCAGAGATCGCCGGGTTGCTCGACATGTCCGCCGACAACGTGCGGCAGCTCCATCGGCGAGCCCAGCTGCGACTCGGCGCCGGCGCCGCTCCCCGTTTCGTGCCCGACACGGCGCGCGGGCGCGAGCTGGCCCAGCGCTTCCTCGCTGCTGCTGCGACCGGCGAGGTGCAGCCGCTCGCCGAACTGCTCGCCGAGGACGTCGTGCTGGTCGGCGACGGCGGCGGCAAGGCCGCCTCGGTGCGCCGGCCGATATCAGGTCGGCTCAAGATCGCCCGCTTCGTGCGAAGGCTGGGTCTGCTGTCGCCGCCGGGCACGCGCTTCGACGTCGTGCTCGCCAACGGCGCGCCCGCCCTCCTGGTCGTCACGCCGGAGGCGATCGAAGGTGTCTACGCGATCGACTTCGATCCGGTGACGGAGCTGGTCATCGGCATTCATGCGGTGCGCAACCCCGACAAGCTGGGGCGTGTCCGCCGGTGACGGTGTTGGTCGTCGCGGCACTCGTCGAAGAGGTCGCTCACGTGCATGACGTCGAAGTGCTGGTGACGGGTGTCGGCAAAGCCGTCGCCGCAGCAACGCTGGCACGTCGACTCGCACAGGGTCCTCCCCCGACACTGGTGGTCAACGTCGGCACAGCGGGCGCGGTCGGTCCGGTCTCGACCGGGCTGCACGAGATCGGCTTCGTGACGCAGCACGACTTTCCTTACGCCTCGATCGAGGCGCTGGTCGGCGCGGTCGATCGCGGGTTCGTGCTCGATCCGTCCGGTCCGCCGCAGCCGGTCAGGGCCGCGCCGGGTGGGGTGATGACGCTGGCGACCGGCGACGTCTTCGTCGCCGACGCGGAGCGGGCGGCCGCGATCGCTGCCGGCGGCGTGCACCTGGTGGACATGGAAGCGTTCGCCTACGCCGCAACCTGCGCGGCGTTCGCCGTGCCGTTTCGCTGCGTCAAGGCTGTCTCCGATGCCGCGGACGCTGCGGCCGGCGAGACCTGGCTGGACAGCATCGATGCGTGCGCGACGGCGCTCGCCGACTGGGTCGCTCGGTCGGTAGCGGCGAGCTAGACCGGAAGAGTCGCGGTCAGCTCGACCGGCATGGTCGCGGCATCGGCCAGCTCGTGCCGGCTCGTCTCCGGGAAGTAGCGCCCGACGACGACTGCGGCGAGCAGCGGTCCAAGCGCCAGCAACAGCACGACCAGACCAGGGTTGCTGACCGATCGCAGCAGGATGGCGCTGACGATGAAGCTGGCGCACTGCCCGACGAGCTTCGCCATCGTCACGGCCGCCCCCGCAGTCGCGCGAAGGGCAGTGGGGAAGGCCTCGACGCCAAAGGCGCTGCCGGTCGTCCATGAACCGAAGACGCCGACATAGGTGAGTGCCAACGTTGCCAGCAGCAGCGGCGTTGTCGTCGCGACGTTGAAGAACAACGTGATGCCGCCGACTTGGACCACGAGCGCGGCCGCGCAGACCGGTCGACGGCCGAGCCTGTCGCTCAGCCGACCCGCTCCGGTCAGCACCGGGAGGCAGATCGCGCCGGCCGCGACGAGCACGAGGTTGGCCGCCGAGGTGCCCAGGTGGCGATCGGTCTGC
>DASSEQ010000176.1:0-35306 GCA_035695245.1 Mycobacteriales bacterium
CGGCTCGTCGACGACCTACGAGCATCGTTGGTCAACGAGCCCGGGCTGTCTCTCGTCGCGGAGGACGACGGTCACATCGTCGGCTCGGTGATGTTCACCCGCAACATTCTTGATGCGCCGCCGCGGCTGGTCGACGTGCAGGTGCTGAGCCCGCTTGGCGTCGCGCCGACCGAGCAGCGCAGCGGGATCGGTAGCGCACTCGTCCGGCACGGCCTGGACCTACTGGCGCAACGACAAGTGCCACTGGTGTTCCTCGAGGGATCGCCCGCGTATTACCCGAAGTTCGGCTTCGAGCCCGGCGGTCAGCATGGCTTCCGGCGACCGTCGTTACGGATCCCCGAACCCGCGTTTCAGGTGCGGTTGTTGCCGGCGTACGAGTCTTGGATGACCGGCACGCTCGTCTACCGGCACGAGTTCTGGGACCTCGACTGCGTCGGCCTGCGCCAACCAGACGCCGACCCAGACGCAGGCGCTACGACGACGTGATCTGCGAGATCGCGTCGCGGGCGCGGTCGAGCATCGAGGCAAAGGGACCCAACGCATAGTTCGCGAGCGTCGAGCGCGCCGACGGATGCGGGTGCGTCGGTGCAATCCGCTCGGCGAGCAGCAGCTGACGCTCAGCGGTGGCGAGCTTCTCGGCGTCGACGTTGCGGCGCAGCAGCGGGAACTCGTAGGTCTCCTCGTTCTGCGCATGGGTCAGGACGGCTAGCGCGAACTTCTCGAAGGTCCGAGCGAACTCCACCGACGCGATGTCGAGCCGCTCGAGGTCGGCAAGCATGTCCTTGCCTTCGTTCTCCTCGGACATGCGATCGGCGGCGACGTCGTAGCCCCGCTCGATGCCGCGCGTCAGCGGCCGCACGATCATCTCCTCGGCCGTCTCGTGCCGGGCGAGCAGCTCGCGCAGCGCGTCGAACTGCTCCTGGCGCGACTCGGCAGTGGTGGTCTCCGCGACGGCGTAGATCGCGGCGCGGACCTGCTCGTGCTGGGCGAGCAGCTGGGCGACGAGGTCGCCGTGGGTGTGGTCGAGGTCGAGCCCGCTGGTCGTCTGCGTCATGAGGTCGACATACCCGCCTCGACGGCGGTGAAGCGACAATGCTCGCCGTGGCATCCACTTTGATCTTGCGCGGCGGGCGCGTCCTCGACCCGGAGTCCGGACACGATGCGGTCGCCGACGTCGTGATCACCGACGGCACGATTTCGGCGGTCGGAGCGGCCGAGGGCGCCGACGCGACCGTGATCGACGTGACCGGCCTCGCGGTCGCGCCTGGCTTCATCGACCTGCACAGCCACGCGACGACGCTCGCCGGGCAACGCCTGCAGGCCTGCGACGGCGTCACGACCGCGGTCGAGCTGGAAGCCGGCGCCTGGCCGCTCGCCGACGCCTATGCCCGGCTGGACGCGAACGGCTCACCGATCAACTACGGCTTCTCCGCGTCCTGGGCAGTAGCGCGCATGGCCGTCGTCGGCGGATTCGACGTGACCGCGTCGCTGTCCGCGTTTCTGAAGTACATCTCGCGGCCCGAGTGGCAACCGCCCGCGACCGACGAGCAGCTGCGCGAGCTGATCGACATGCTCGGCATCAGCATCGCTGACGGCGCGCTCGGCATCGGGCTGCTGCTCGGCTACGCCCCTCGCATCGATCCGGCTGAGTACGTCGCCGTCGCGCAACTGGCCGCGACCAACAACGTCGCGACCTTCACGCATGCACGCGAGCTCGTGGAAGTTGCACCCAGCGCACCGATCGACGGCGCCACCGAGGTCGTGCGCGCCGCACAGGAGACCGGCGCGCACATGCACTACTGCCACGTCAACAGCACGAGCGGCCGCAACGTCGACCGCGTGCTGTCGCTCGTCGAGGAGGCGCGACGGCAGGGAGCGACCGTCACGACAGAGGCTTATCCGTACGGCGCCGGCAGCACCGGCATCGGCGCGTTTTTCCTTGAGCCGGAACGACTTCCGCGCATGGGCCTGAAGCCCAACCGGATTCGCTACATGCCGACCGGCGAACGCGTCGCCGACGAAGCCCGACTCCGAGAGCTGCGCGCGAACGATCCCGGTGGCCTCGCAATCATCGAGTTCTTCGACGAAAACGATCCGGCCGAGCGAGATGTCCTGCATCGCTCATTGCTCTTCGACGACGCCATCGTCGCGAGCGACGCGATGCCGCTCACGTGGAACGGCGAACACCAGGACGACGCATGGCCGATCCCGAAGAGCGCCGCGACGCATCCGCGCAGCGCCGGCACGTTCTCGCGCAGCCTCCGGGTCATGACGAGACAGCACGACATGCCCTTGCTCGAGGCGATCAGGCGAATGACGCTGTTGCCGGCGCAAGTGCTCGAGTCGGCGACGTCAGCGATGAAGCACAAAGGTCGGCTGGCACCGGGGGCCGATGCCGACGTCACGGTGTTCGACCCAGCGACCGTGACCGACCAGGCGACGTACGACGACAGCACCCGACCGTCGAGCGGCATCGTGCACGTCCTGGTCGGGGGCGACTTCGTCGTACGCAACCGTGAGCTGCAGTTGGACGCGAGGCCAGGCAGGGCGATCCGCGGGAAATAGAAGCCCGGAAAGGCGGCTGCGATTGTCGGCGGTCGGGGTTAATGTCGGCGCCGTGAGCGCTCCTACTGCCAGCACGGATCTGGACCGGCAGCTCGAAGAGCATCGCGGCGAGCTGCGCGCCTATTGCTACCGCATGCTCGGGTCACCGTTCGACGCGGACGACGCGGTGCAGGAGACGCTGGTCCGCGCGTGGAAGGCCTACGACGAGTTCGAGGGCCGGTCGTCGCTGCGGTCGTGGCTCTATCGGATCGCGACCAACGTCTGTCTGGACATGCACCGCGGCGACAAGCGCAGGGCGATGCCGATGGACCTTGGTCCCGCGCGGGAGCCCGTGGCCAGCAACCTCAACGTGCCGGCCGAGGTCAGCTGGCTGGAGCCGGCGCCCCAGCACTATCTCGCGACGCCGGTCGCCGACCCCGCCGATGCGGCGGTCACGAGCGACTCGGTGCGGCTCGCCTTCGTCGCCGCGCTGCAGCAGCTGCCGCCGAAGCAGCGGGCATCGCTGATCCTGTGCGAGGTGCTGCAGTGGAAGGCCGCCGAGGCGGCTGAGTTGCTCGACACGTCGGTCGCGTCGGTCAACAGCGCGCTGCAGCGCGCCCGCGCGACGCTCGAGTCGACGCCGGTCTTCTCCGGCACCCCGGAGTCCCAGCTGTCCTCGGCCGACCGCGAGCTGCTCGCCCGCTACGTCAAGGCGTTCGAGGCCTATGACATGGACGCGTTGACCCAGCTGATCCACGAAGACGCGACGCAGTCGATGCCGCCGTACGACCTGTGGCTCTCCGGCCGCGACGACATGTTCACCTGGTGGCTCGGCACCGGCATCGGTTGCAAGGATTCGCGGATGCTGCCGACCGTGGCGGCCAACGGGTCGCCCGCGTTCGGGCAATACAAGCCGAGCGAGTCCGGCGACCGCTTGGAGCCGTGGGCGCTGCAGGTGATCGAGCTGCGCGACGGCGGCATCGGCCAGATCACGTTCTTCCTCGACACCGAGCGCCTGTTCCCGCTCTTCGGGCTACCGCTGGAGTTCCCGGGCTAAGGCAACCCCAACAAGACCTCGGTCAGGCCCATCAGCTCGACCAGGTCGCGGAGCTCAGCACCGGCGTTCAGCAGCACGACGACGCAGTCGCACTTCTTCGCCACCAGCTGCAGCCGCGCCAGCGCGTCCACGGTCACGGCATCCGAGCCGATCCCCGCGACGTCGCACTCGACCAGTGCGCCCGCATTGGCTTCGAAGAACACGCAGCAACGCGCCGACAGCGGATCGAGATCGGCTCGCGTGATCGGCCCATAGATGCGTAGCGCGACGGCCGTCACAGAGTTCAGACGCGCGAGCGGCGCCGAACTCATCGGCAGGAGCGGGTCAGGGCCCCTTGTATTCGACCGGCGGGCCCTCTTGCTCTCCGAGCACCGGCTCGAACCGCTCCTTGTACGACGCGAAGTGCCCGCGCCACGCGTCCTTTGCCGGTGCTTTGCCTTCCAGCCGGTCCAGGCAGACCTCCCAGCCGGCGGCGTTGCGGGCAGCGAACCCGGCCGGCAGCTCGTCGGTCAAGACCAGATGCGTGCCACCGGCCCGCGGCGTGAGCTCGAAGACGAGTTTCTCCTCGCCCCACATGTAGGCCAGCCGCCGCGGCGGATCGACCTCGAGCACCTCACCGGCGAGCTTCATGTTCGAGGCCTCAGCCGGGAACTGGAACGTGATCGAGGCACCCTCTTTCCAGTCACCGCCCTCGACCATCACGTCGCAGGGAAACCAGCCGCGTAGCTCCTCGCGATCGGTGAGCGAACGCCAGACGACTTCGGGCGGATCGGGCAAGTTGCGGGTCAGCCGCACCGCCGGCAGCGGGCCGGTCGTGATCAAGGATTCGCTCGTCATCGTCCCTGCCTCCGTCGGTCGAGATGGTCTTCCAGCCGGTCCAGTTGGGTGGACCAGAAATGCCGGTACGACGCCAGCCATTCGTCGAGCTCCGCAAGCGGCTCGGGCCGGATCCGGTAGAGCCGGCGCTGCGCATCGGCGCGCACGTCGACGAGCCCGGCTGCCTTGAGCACCCGCAGGTGCTTCGACACCGCCGGCTGGCTCATCCGGAGCCCGGCGACGAGGTCGCCGACCGGCCGCTCACCGTCGCGCAGCAACTCGAGGATCGAGCGGCGGTGCGGCTCCGCCAGCACTTCCAGCGCCGCCAGCCCTGCCGCCATGCCTACGAGTCTGCTTCAGCAGTTATATAACTGTCAAGGCATCTACCTACGATGAAAACGTCGTACCCAGGGCGTCTACTCAGCAGGCACCCCAACCACCGGAGGCGACGAGTCATGGGCAACGCAGTTGTGCACTTCGAAGTCATGGCGCAGGACCGCAAGAAGCTGACGCCGTTCTATACCGAGCTGTTCGGCTGGAAGGTCGACACCGACAACGAGATCGGCTACGGCGTGATCGCACACTCCGACAACCACAGCGCGGGCGGCGTGGGCATCGGTGGCGGGATCTTCGGCGACATGCCGGCCGGTCAGGACGGTGTGACGTTCTACGTCGAGGTCGACGACGTCGACGCGACGCTGCAACAGGCCGAGAAGCTCGGCGGCAAGCGGCTGATGGGCCCGAGCGAGACAGGTGGGCCGAAGTTCGGGCACCTGCTCGACCCGGAAGGTCACTGGATCGGACTGTTCGAGAAGGGCAGCAGCGGCGAGCCGGCGCCGATCGACGCAACCGCCGCGCCCAAGGGCTCACCGGTCGTGCACTTCGAGGTGATCGGCCGCGACTACCAGACGTTGGAGTCGTTCTACGGCGCGCTCTTCGGCTGGAAGCCCAACGCCGACAACCCGGTCGGCTACGGCGTGATCGCCCGCGAGGACAACCTGACCAGCAGGGGCATCGGGATCGGCGGCGGGCTCATGGCGCTGCCGGCCGAGATGGCTGCAACCTCCAGCGGCCATGTGACCTGGTACGTCGAGGTGCCCGATGTCGAGGCGACGTTGTCGCGCGCCGCAGCGCTCGGCGGCCAGCGGCTGCACGGACCCGACACGGTGCCCGGTGGCGGCCCGACCCTCGGCCAGCTCGCCGACCCGGAGGGCCACCTGATCGGCGTCGTACAAAGCGGCAGCCTGTGACCGGAGACTCGTGACGATGCAGAGCGAGGGCGTCGCGCCGTCGGTCGACGACGTGCGCGCCCTCGCGCTGTCACTTCCGCGCACCTCGGAACATCTCATCCACGATCGGGTGAAGTTCCGCATCGGTCGCATCGTCTATCTCGCGTTCTCCCGCGACGAGCAGCTGATGGGCTTCGCGTTCCCCAAGGAGGAGCGCGACGACCTCGTCAAGTCCGAGCCGCACAAGTTCCTGATGCCGGGCACCAGCGACCTTCGCTACAACTGGGTGGTCGCGCGCCTGGACGCGCTCTCCCACGAGGAGATGCACGAGCTGGTGCTCGACGCCTGGCGCATGTGCGTGCCGAAGAAGGTGATCCGCGAGCACGCGCTCGGACTCCTGTCGGGGTCAACCACGAGCCGGTAAGCACCGGGCGCAACCGGCCACGGCCAGGAGCAGCACGGCAAGTGCCGCCGTGCTGACCTCGAAGCCGGCCACGTAGCCGCTACCGAAGAAGAGCACGCCGATCACAGCGACGCCGACCGCGTTGCCGACCTGCTGCATCGTCGAAAGCAGGCCGGACACCGCGCCCGCCCGCTGCGGGTCGACACCGGTGAGCACCAGCGTCGTGATCGGCGCCAGGCACAGGCCCATGCCGGCGCCGGCCAGCAGCAGACCCGGCGCGAGCACGGCGATGTCGCCGTGGACGAGCTCGACCGCGAGCAATGTCGAGACGTGCCCGGCTGCCAAGACGGCAGCGCCGGTCACAACCACCGAACGACCCCAACGCGCCACCAGCGTGGCCGCTTTCATCGAGGCGACCAGATATGCGGCAGCCAGGACAGAGAACACAAGTCCGGACTGCATCGCCGACAGCCCGCGACCGAGCTGCAGATAGAGCGCGAGCACGAGGAAGTACGACGCCTGCCCGGTCCAGAACGCAAGCTGCGTGAGCATCCCGACCGAGAACACCCGGCTGCGGAACCACGACGGGTCGACCAGCGGCTCGCCGTGCCGCCGCGACATGCGCCGTTGCCACCAGACGAAGTCGGCCAGCAACACCGGCGACAGTGCGAGCGAAACGAGCGACCACGTCGGCCATCCGTGCGCACGACCATCGACCAACGGCAGCACTAATGCAGTCAAGGCCAGCGTCGCGAGCACGACGCCGACGACATCGATCCGCGCAGCGACAGTCGCCCGCGACTCGGGCACAACGCGTCGTACGACGACAAGCGCCGCAATGCCGATCGGCACGTTGATGAGGAACACAGTCCGCCAACCGAGTCCGGCGACGTCGAGGTGCAGCAGCACGCCGCCCACCAGCTGGCCGCCGGCTGCGGCCAGTCCCATGACGGTCGCGTAGATCCCGATCGCGCGGCCACGATCCGGGCCGGCGTACAAGGTGCCGATGAGTGCGAGCACCGACGGGCTGATCATCGCGCCGCCGATGCCTTGCACCAACCGCGCGAGCACGAGGACCTCCGGTGTCGGCGCGAGCCCGCACGCGAGCGACGCGACGGTGAACACAGCAACTCCGGTCGCGAACATCCGCCGGCGCCCGACCCGGTCACCCAGGCGCCCGGCGGCGAGCAGGAAGACGGCGAAGGTCAAGCCGTAGCCGGCGACGACCCACTCCACCGCGGTCGCGCCGGCATGCAGGTCGCGCTGCATCGACGCCATCGCGACGTTGACGATGAAAAAGTCGAGAACGATGAGGCAGGTGCCGGCCAGCAGCACCGGCAGTGCAGCCCACTTGCTCGCGCGCCACCGCGCCAGCGGGCCGAGAGAAATAGTGGAAACGGGAGTGAGGACATCGGTCATGCCATCGTTGTCCGACCTCCCCTTACCGGAGGGTCAAGCAACATTTTGCAGCGTTGACTCTCCCCCTACCGGAGACTGCACGCTGTGGCCATGACGACCAAGCTCTCCATCGGCGACTTCTCCCGCATGACCTATCTTTCGGTGAAGACGTTGCGGCACTATCACGACGTCGGCGTGCTCGAGCCGGTCGAGATCGACTCGTCCTCCGGCTACCGGTTCTACGCGCCGAGCCAGGTTGGACTCGCCCAGATGATCCGGCGGCTGCGCGATCTCGGGATGCCGCTCGACGACGTCCGCACCATCATGCGAGCGCCGGATGCAGCAACGCGAGACGCGACGCTGGTCGCTCATCTGCGACGCATGGAGGAGCAGCTGGCGCAGACGCAGCAGACTGTCGCATCATTGCGCACGTTGTTGCAGCTGCCGGACGAGGACGCGTTGCATGTGCAGCGCAGAGTCATCGAAGCGACCGACGCCCTCGCGATCACCGAGCACGTGCGCGCGGAAGAAGCGGTCGCGTGGTGGATGGAGGCGTTCACGCTGCTGCATCGGACCTTGGCGACCGTCCAAGCGGCGCGCGGCGGACCGGACGGTGCGTTGTTCCCGGCCGAGTTCTTCGAGGACGAAGCCGGCGACGTCACGGTCTTCGTCCCCGTCACGGGGGGCCTCGAGGGCGGCGCACTCCCGAAGCGGGTGCAGCAGCTGCTGGTGCCCCAGATTCATGCTGCCGTCGCGATCCACGACGGGCCGTTCGGCGATCTCGACCGCACCTACGGCGCGCTCGGCAACTGGGTGCTCGCGCGGGCGGCGGGCGCTGACGGCCCGATCCGGGAGTACTACCTGCCGACCGGGGATCCGGACGACCTGCTCGCGCACACGACCGAGGTCTGTTGGCCGGTGACCGCGGCATAACTGTCCTCGCGACCGAGGAAGGCCGCGGCATCACGCGACAAGAGCACGCGCCCCGGCGCTGCAGCGGACGTCAGGCGGGAGGCGATGTTGACGACGAGCCCGCAGATGTCCGCGCCGCGCACGTCGACCTCACCGACGTTGATGCCGATCCGCAGCGTCACCCCTAGCCGGGCGGCACCGGCGTGCAACGCGCGGGCGCTGCTCAGCGCATGGCGCGGCGACGGAAACGTCATCAGCGCTCCGTCGCCGGTCCACTTCCACACCCGCCCGTCGAAGCGACCGCACGCCTCCCGCACGACAGCGTCATGACGATCGAGCAGGCGCCGCCAAGCACTGTCGCCGAGTGAGGCGGCGAGCCGCGTCGATCCGACGATGTCGGTGAACGCGACCGCCGCCCACATCCGACTAGGCGCGGCGATCACGCCGTCCGCACCTTGACGGTGCCGACGCCGACCGTGACGTCGAGGTCGAGGCGGTCCGAGGCGGTGGCGGAGCCGGGCCCGATCGGCAGGGACTGTTCCGCGTCGAGCCCGCTGACCTTGTGACCGTTGACGGTGACCGAGCCGACACCGGCCTTTGCGTGAACGAACACCGGCATGCCGGCCGGCACCGTGACCGTGACGCTGCCGCGGCCGACCCGCACCGACGTCTCGTGCTCGCCGCTGACGGCGGACAACGCCGAGAGGTCCAGGCGCACCGTGCCGGCGCCGTAGTCGTACGACGAATGCAGGTCGTCGATCGACGCGACATGAATCGTCCGCGTGCCGAAGCTGCCGCCAAAGGCGCCGACCACGCCGATCGTCAACGCGACCAGGATCGCGAAGGCAAGCAGCGCCCAGCGTCCCAGTCGGGTCCCGAAAGCCAGCACCAGCAGCGTCGCGACGACGACCAGGCCGATGGGCACACCGAACCAGAAGGAGTGCGCGATGCCGAGCACGATCAGCCCCAGCAGCACGACGAGCAAGAGACCGCCCAAGCGCCGCATGCCGCCGCGCCGGCCCGTGACCGACCTGGCGAGCGGGCTGCCGGCGGCGAGCGGGGCCGGTCCGTCGACGCTGGGCGTGAGCAGCCAGGCGGCGACGTAGGCGACGACGCCAACACCGGACAGCAGCGCCAGCACGACGGCGATGATGCGGACCAGCGTGACGTCGAGGCTCCAGCGCTGGGCGATGCCGGCGCAGACGCCGGCAAGCATGCGGCCCTCGCGGGGCCGGACGAACAGCGGTTCGGTCGAGTGTTCGGGCGGCAGGGCCGTGGTCTCTGTCATGCCGGCCACGATGCGGCCGACAGCTGTGCCGGCACATCAGGTCTCGCTCCTGCTCGACCCCGGAACTCTGCCTCCGGGACGGCTCCGGGTCGCAACCGGATCCGGACGGGGAGCACAGGTGTGATCCTGTTGAGGTGAGCGAGCCCGCCCAGCCTGCGACGCCGATATCTGGGCGCCCGCCGCTGGTCCGCAAACGCGACGGACGGCTCGTCGCCGGCGTCGCTCGGGGCATCGCCGACCACCTCGGCGTCAATGTCACCCTTGTCCGGGTCGTCTTTGCCGTCCTGGCTGCCAACGGCGTCGGCGGCTTGGCCTACCTGGCGCTGTGGCTGCTCGTGCCCGGCGAGGAGGGCGCGGCACCACTGCGCAACCTGCGCGACTTCGTCCGTGCGTTCCTGCGCTGGCGGCCGGGCGACGAGCTTCACCGGCGGCGCAAGCTCATCATGTACGTCGCGATCGGCGCCGTCACCGGATCGATCCTGGACGCGACCGGCGTCGGCTTCGGCAGTCACAGCCTGCTTCCGTTGTCCGTCGCGGGAGTGGGCGCGCTGCTGATCTGGTGGCGGTCGCCGGAGTCCCAGCGTGCGCAATGGACCCAGGACGCGAAGCGCTACGGCACCAAGCTCGCGCCGCGCGGCCCGCTTCTGGTGATGCTCGGTGGTGTCGGTCTCGTCATCATCGGCGTCGCGTCGTTCCTCGCTGCCAACGACGCTTTGCGCCAGGCGCGCGACGGTGCGCTCGCCATCGGCGCCGTGCTCGTCGGCGTCGCGCTCGTCACCGGCCCTTGGCTGTTTCGCATGTTCCGCGATCTCAACGTCGAGCGCCGGGCGCGCATCCGTGAGCAGGAACGTGCCGAGGTGGCCGCGCACGTGCACGACTCGGTGTTGCAGACGCTCGCCCTGCTGCAGTCGCAGGCAGCCGATCCGGACGCCGTACGACGACTCGCGCGCCGCCAGGAGCGTGAGCTTCGCGACTGGCTTTATCCGGCCGCCAGCAACCCCAACGGCTCGTCCACCTTCGCAGCTGCGCTTCGCGCCGCCGCCGCAGACGTCGAAGACGCTCACAGCATTTCGGTGGACGTCATCGTCGTCGGCGACGCACCGCTCGACGACGCGCTCACCGCGACCGTCGCAGCCGCCCGTGAAGGCATGGTCAACGCAGCGAAGTCCTCAGGCGCACCAACCGTTTCGGTCTATGCAGAGGTCGCCAAAGACGGTGTCGAGGTGTTCGTTCGCGACCGCGGCAAAGGCTTCGACCCGAGCCAAGTGCCGGACGACCGGCGCGGCATCCGAGAGTCGATCGTGGGACGCATGACGAGACATGGCGGCAAAGCCGACATCCGCAGCGGACCGGCCGGCACAGAGGTTGCACTGTCGCTACCGAGGCAGGCGAGGACATGACGCGCGTCGTGCTCGTCGACGACCACCTGCTCGTGCGCAGTGGTGTGCGAGCGGAGATCGGCAATGCCGTGGACGTTGTCGGCGAGGCCGGAGACGTCGACGAAGCGGTTCGGGTCATCACCGCAACGAAGCCGGACGTCGTGCTGCTCGACGTGCACCTTCCCGGTGGCGGCGGGGCCGAAGTGATCCGTGACGTGCACGTGCAGCTGCCCGCAGTGCGCTTTCTCGCCCTGTCGGTCTCCGACGCCGCGGAAGACGTGATCGGCGTCGTACGCGCCGGCGCACGCGGCTACGTCACCAAGACCATCGACGGCGCGGCGCTGATCGACGCGATCCGGCGCGTCGCAGATGGTGATGCCGTGTTCGGGCCGCGCCTCGCCGGCTTCGTGCTGGACGCGTTCGCCGGCGGCACCGCTGAGGCGGCCGCGGACGACGAGCTCGACCAGCTCACCCCGCGCGAGCGCGAGGTGCTGCGCCTGATCGCGCGCGGCTACACCTACCGCGAGGCCGCGCAGGAGCTGGTGCTGTCGGACCGGACCATCGAGACGCACGTCTCGTCGGTGCTGCGCAAGCTCCAGCTGTCCAACCGGCGCGAGCTGGCCCGATGGGCCGCGGGGCGCCGCCTGCTGTGACCGGCTACACCCGCAGCTGCTTCAGGCGGTCTTCGAGAAACTCGCGCTCGACCGCGTTCTCGGTGAGCAGCAACGCTTCCTCGTAGGCGGTCGTCGCCTCGTCGGTGCGACCGAGGCGACGCAGGAAGTCGGCTCGGGAGGCAGCGAGGTAGCCATAGCCCGCGAGCTGCGGTTCTGCGGCCAACGCATCCAGCTCCGCCAGCCCCGCGGCCGGGCCGTCCGCCAGCCCGATGGCAACCGCGCGGTTGAGTGCCACGACCGGCGACGGCCAGGTCTGCACGAGCACGTCGTAGAGCGCCGCGATCTCGCGCCAATCCGTGTCGGCGTAGGTCGACGCTTCCGCGTGCACCGCGGCGATCGCGGCTTGCAACGCGAACCGACCGGGCGGTCGCCGACGCAGTGCCTCGCGCACCAGCGCGACGCCTTCGACGATTTCCTGGGTGTCCCATTGGGACCGGTCCTGCTCTTCCAGCAGGAGCAGCCGCCCGCGGTCATCAACGCGCGTCGCACGACGGGCGTCCGTGAGCAGCACGAGCGCCAGCAGGCCCGCGACATCGGCGCTGTCGGGCAGCAGCAGGCGCAGCATCCGCGCCAGGTCGACCGCGCGCTCGACGAGATCTCGGCGTACCAAGTCGGCGCCTGCCGGCGCCGTGTGCCCGGTCGTGAACAGCAGGTGCACGACGTCGAGCACGGCATCGACGCGCGCCGGGAGCTCGTCAGCCGCGGGCACGCGATAGGGGATGCGCGCGGCCTCGATCTTCTTCTTCGCCCGAGTGATGCGAGCGGCCATCGTCGGCTCGGAGACGAGGAACGCCCGGGCGACCTCAGCGGTGGTGAGACCACAGACGAGACGCAACGTGAGTGCTACCTGCGCCTCGCGGGACAACGTCGGGTGGCAACAGGTGCAGATGAGCCGAAGCCGGTCATCGGGTATCTCGACGTCGTCGATGACGGTGTCCTCGGCCGAGCGTGCGACGTCGTCCTCGACGAGCAGCGGCAGCGCCCGCCGCCACAGTGTCTCTCGACGTAACCGGTCGAGGGCGCGTCGCCGGGCAACCGTGGTCAGCCATGCACCCGGGCGAGCAGGCACGTCGCCAGACTGCCAAGCAGTCAGCGCCTGCGCGAACGCGTCCTGCGCGCACTCCTCGGCCAAGTCGAGATCGCGCGTGACGCGCACCGTCGCGGCGAGCACGTAGGCCCACTCGCGCCGGTGCGCGTCGGCGACTGCGGCGGCAACCGCCGCGTCGGTTGCGCTCAGTCGAACACCATCACGGGGCGCACCTCGAGACCGCCATGCGGCGCCGGGATGTCCTTCGCGATGGAGATCGCCTCGTCCAGGTCCTTCGCGTCGATCAGGTAATAGCCGCCGAGGGCTTCCTTGGTCTCTGCGAACGGACCGTCGGTCACGTTGGCCTTGTCGCCTTCGAACCGCAACGACGTCGCGGTGCCGGTCGGCTGAAGCGCGTTGCCGCCACGGATGGACGCGCCGTGCTTCTCACCGAACGCCCCATGCCGCTGCATGAGTTCGTCCCACAGCTCCTGTCCGGCCGCGTCGACCGCCTTCTCGTCGCCGTAGATGAGGACCAGGTATTCCGCCATGTCGTTTCGCCCTCCTAGTGCTCGGCCCGCTCTTCGAGCCTCTCACTGCTACGACGAACGCGCATCCACGAAATCGACAGTGTCACGAGAATCCTCGTCGGGAAGCGCTTTCGTCGCATGGCGGAGCCGGCTCGGCCACCAGATGCGGTCGCCGAGGTCGAGGTTGATCGCGGTCACCAGGATCGAGCGGACGACCATCGTGTCCAGCAGCACGCCGAGTGCGATGGCAAAACCCATCTCGGTGAACTGCGTGAGCGGCAGCGTTGCGAGCACGGCGAACGTGCCGGCGAGGACAAGACCGGCCGACGTGATGACCCCGCCGGTGGCCGCCAACCCGGTGAGCGCACCGGCCCGCGTGCCGTGCTTGGTCGCCTCTTCACGCACGCGGGTCATCAAGAAGATGTTGTAGTCGATGCCGAGCGCGACGAGGAACACGAAGACGAACAGCGGGAAGCCGGTGTCTTCTGCGGAGTAGCCGAAGACGTGGCGGAACACTTCCACGCTCACGCCGAGAGCGGCCGCGAACGACAGCACCACCGTCAGCACCAGGAGAACCGGAGCGAGCAAGGCGCGAAGCAGCAACGCGAGCACGAGGAAGACGACGACCAAGACAATCGGAATGATCACCTTGCTGTCGTGCGTCGACGCCCTGTTGGTGTCGAGGTTGATGGCAGTGCCACCGCCTACCTTGGCCGACGGCGAGATCGGATGCACTGCGGCCCGCACGCGATCGATGGTCTTGTAGCCGGCGGAGCTGTCCGGCGCTGCGGTCAGCGTGCCCTGCGTGTAGGCAACGCCGCCCCGCTCGGTGGTCGGTGTGACGTCGACGATGCCCGGCACCGAAGCGAACGCGGTGCGCACAGCCGACGCCGACGACGCGTCGGACACGACGATGACGGGGGTGCCGGCCCCGGCCGGGAAGTGTTGCGCCGATATCGACTCGCCGGTGACGGAGTCGGCGTGGCCGCGGAAGCTCTGCTTGTTGGACAGGCCGCCGGCATTGATGTCGACAAGTCCGATGGCGAGCACGCCGAGGATGAGCGCCGTGCCGATCCAGACCTGACGTGGGCGACGCGCCACGCGGGTCCCGACGCCGGCCCAGAAGCCGGAGCGGGTCGGCTCCGCCGAGCCGAAGTGCGGCCGCTTCGGCCAGAACACCCAACGGCCACAGATCACCAGCAGCGAAGGCAGCAGCGTCGTCATCGCCAGCAGCGCGATGACCACGGCGATCGCCAACACCGGTCCGAGACCACGGGTGGCGTTCATCTCCGCAAAGAGCAGGCAAAGCATGCCGAGCACGACCGTGCTGGCGCTGGCGACGATCGCCGGCCCCGCCCGGTGCAGCGCAAAGGCCATGGCCTCGTGCCGATCCTCGTGGTTGCGGAGCTCCTCCCGATAGCGCGCGATCAGCAGCAGCGCGTAGTCGGTGCCGGCGCCGAAGACCAGCACCGTCAAGATGCCCGCGCTCTGCGCGTTGACCGTGAGGCCACCCTTCGCGAGCAGGTAGATGAGGCCCTGCCCGGCGATCAGTGCCACGCCGGCAGAGATGACCGGCAGCAGCCACAACACCGGTGATCGGTAGGTCGCCAGCAGGATGATGATGACGACCGCGAGCGCTGCGTAGAGCAGGGAACCGTCGATGCCTTTGAAGGCGTCGGCCGAGTCGGCGGCGAATCCGGCCGGCCCGGTGATGTGCATGGCCAGGCCCGGATCACCTGCTCCGATGGCGCGCATCTTCGTGGCGACCTTGCCGGCCTTGTTCCAGCCGTCTTTTCCGAGGTTCAACGGAACGATGACCTGAGCGGCCTGACCGTCCTTGCTGAACAGCGGTCCGGTCACGGAGCCGTCGATGGGCGCCACCCGGGCGTAGGCCGACGCGTCGCCGGCAATCTTGGCCTTGTCCGCGTTGGTCAGCCCGGACGACCGGTCGTAGACGATCACGGCGTCGAACGTGTTGGGCGAGACGAACGCCTTCTGGGCGTCGAGCACCTTGGTCGACTCGGCCTTGCCCGGCAGCCACGACTTGGAGTCGTTCTTCTCGACTCCGGAGAGCTTGCCCGCCAACGGGCCGAGCGCGGCCACGGCGATGAGCCAGAAGACGAGCACAACCCACTTGGTGCGGCGACCGACGATGATTCGCGTGGCGACGTTGCTCACGGCTGGGACCCCTCGTTTTACGACTGGATGGCGCTGTCTTACGGCGCCGCTTCTCACATATGTCAGACGTTCGCGGACGCCGGGACTCATCGTTGCGCGAACCGCGGCCTGATCGCATGTGAGTTATGCCACAACGCCGAAGCGCCGGGATGGTGATGACCATCCCGGCGCCCGGTTCGAAGGGGAACTACCGGATTCGCCAGACCTGTCCTAGTCCCGCCGCGATCGAGAACACCGAGACGTAGAGATGTCCATTGCGCGCCGCGACACCACCGGGAAGCGGCACCTTCTTTCCGGTCTTGGTGCCGTTCTTGTGAATCTCGATGACGAGACCGTTGGGGTTGCCGCTGCTGTCGAAGGGCCCCTGCTTCCCGCCGAAGATCTCGGTCAGGTAGATGTTGCCCTGGTCGACCGCAACCGACGTGATCTGGTCGAAGCCGCCGTAGGTCTTCACGACCTTGCCCGCCATCGTCAGCTCGTAGACCTTGGCCTGGTGCGGGACAAAGCTCGCCAACGTGCCGACGAACAAGTGCGTGCCATCGGTGGCAAGCGAGGTCGGCACCGTGTCGAAGGAGCCGTCCGATCCATCCCCGTTACGGTGCGGGAAGGCGTGGATGATCCGCAGTCCCTTGGACTGGGTCCACTCGAGCAGCGTGTCCGCCGCCGCGTCCACGACGTACACACGGTCGTTGAACGCGAGCACGCCATAGGGGTCGCTGTCGACAACGTGTCCTGCGGTCGGGTGCGCACGGCTGAACGCTCCGACGTTGACCACGGGAATGACCGTGCCGTTGCTGGTGAAGCGCACCAACCGGCCGTTCTCGTTCTTCACCCAAGACGGCTCGTTCTTGAGCAGGGCCGGTGGAATGATCGTGATGATGCCCCATTCGGTGCCGTTGGGCGCAAACGAGACTGCGTCGAGCCCGACCGCCGCCGAGCCGGCCGGGTCTTGGGCGCCGCTGCCCTTGTCAGCAACGGACATGAGGCCGAACTGCACCTGCCTGCCCGCGCCTGCCGCCGCGCTTCCCGGCGCGAGGATCCGTTCGATTCCACCAGTGTCTCCGGCGCACTGGATGCCCTCCTCCGGGCTACCGCCACAACCGCCGGGATGCTTTGCATGCAGGCGGCCGCTTCCGGCCAGTGCAACGTAGAGGTTGCCGTTGGGCGAAATCGTCATCTGCCGTGGGTTCGAAAGGCCCTTGGCGATGGGCACCGGCGCCGACGATGCGACCGATGTCGCAGTGCCCGCAGCCAGCCCGGTGAGTGTCAGCGCCGCTACGAGGGCAGCACTACCTACACGTTTCATCTGATCCCCCTCATCCCCGTGAGTTGACTCGGTCCGTCCCCGACCCGACCGGACGCTAACGCGAAGATGGTGATGACGCCAAGACCTTGGAGGTGAATGTGGTCACCCGCGACGATTGCATCGCCCTGGATGCGGAGGACGAGCTCGCTTCGCTGCGCACCGCTTTCACGTTGCCGCCCGGCACCATCTACCTCCTCGGCAACTCGCTCGGACCACTGCCGCGCAGTGCACCGGCTCACTTCCAGCGCGTCGTGCAGGACGAATGGGGCGCTCACCTCATCGGCGGCTGGAACTTGTCTTGGTATGACGAACCGACCCGGCTCGGGGACCGCATCGCCACCCTTATCGGCGCCAGGCCCGGCGAGGTCGTCGTCGCCGACAGCACCTCGATCAACCTGATGAAGGTCGTCTATGCCGCGATCGAGCAACAACGCGCCACCGGACGCAGCCTCGTCGGCTATGAAGCCGGACTCTTTCCGACCGACATCTACGTCGCATCATCCGTCGCCCGTTCAGTCGGCGGTTCCGCCGTCGCGCTCGACATCGTCGAGGGTGAGCTGCCAGATCTACCCGACGGCCTCGGCGCCGTGGTGTTGAGTCACGTCGACTATCGCAGTGGCCGGCTGCTCGACATGCGCGCACTGACGAAGCAACTGCACGACCAAGGAGTTCTCGCGATCTGGGATTTGTCGCACAGCGTCGGCGCGCTGCCCGTGCATCTGGACGACTGTGACGCCGACTACGCGATCGGCTGCACCTACAAATACCTCAACGCCGGTCCTGGCGCGCCCGCCTTCGTCTTCGTCCGTGACCGGTTGCTTTCAACAACGCGCGTGCTACCGGAAGGGTGGTTCGCACATCGGGAACCATTCGCCATGTTGCCATCGTTCACGGCGAGCGACGACATCCGCCGCCTGCTCGTCGGCACGCCATCCGTGGTCGCCTGCGCTGGATTGCACGCGAGCTTGGACATCTTCGACAGCACCGACATCGAGCAGCTCCGCGTCAAGAGCCTCGCGTTGACCGAGCTCTTCGTCGAAGTGGTGACGGCAGCGTCGTCGGACATGGATGTCGTGACGCCGATGGATCCCGACGCGCGCGGTTCCCACATCACGTTGCGGCACGAGTCGTCGTACCCGATCGTTCGTGCACTGATCGACCGTGGTGTCGTTGGCGACTTCCGTGCACCTGATGTGATGCGCTTCGGCTTCGCGCCGCTCTACCTCAGCTATGTCGATGTCTACGACGCAGCCGTCGCCGTTGTCGACGTGATTCGCAGCGATGCCTGGCGGGACCCGCGCTACGCCACGCGGGAATCCGTTACGTGACCGGCTCGAGCAACACCAGCGGGATCTCTCGCGTCGTGCGCTTCTGGTAGCCCGCGTAGTTGCGGTGATCGGCGATGACGCGCGGCCACAGCTCAGCCCGCTGCGCAGCGTCGGCAACAACCGCCTTCCGCCGCTCCGGTTCACCGCCCTGAATCGCGACGTCGACGTCGGGATTGGCCTGCAGGTTGAGGAACCACGCCGGTGACTTGTCGTCCCCGCCGCGCGAGGCAACCACGACGTAGGCCGGGCCGACCTGCAACGGCGAGGTCAGCATCACGGTGTGCCGGCGACCGGTCTTGCGGCCGGTGGTGGTCAGCTCGACCACCGGCATGCGCAGAGCCGACCAACCGAGCCGGCCGCCGCTTGCGCCGAGAATCAGGCGGTGAACCGCGTTCATCGCCTTGAGCGAGATATCAGAGGGCATAGGCCCAAATTGTGCGCTACTTGCTCCCGGGCTGCGTCACGTGGTTGATCGCGTCGAGCGCGGCCGACCGCGGCGGTGGCGTCTGTCCCTTCACCTTCTTGTTCTTGTCCGCCTTGGGCTTGCGCGCCTCGCGCCCCTGCTTGCTCTTCTCACCCATGCGTCAAGCATGCGCCACCGGAGCGATCCGCGCGAGAGTTTTCCGGCCTAAATCCAGGCCCGCAACTGCTCAGCCACCTCGACCGCGTCCCGCATTGCGGCGATCTCGGCGGCAAGGGCCGCCCCGCGGTCGGCGATCCCGACGTCGGTGAGCACTTCGCTGACGGTCGCCCGCACTGACTCGAGGCTCACCTCCTGCGGCAGCAAGACCCGCGCGGCGCCCGCCGTCGCCAGCAAATCCGCGTTGATGTAGTTGTCCGCCGCCTGCGGAAGCACCAGTTGCGGGACGCCGTGCGCGAGCGCCCCGAACATCGTGCCGGCGCCGCCGTGATGCACGATCGCCGAGCAGCGCGGCAAGAGCTCCTGCTGCGGGATGTAGCGCTCGGCGCGCGCGTTCGCCGGCAGCGATCCGAGGTCGGCCGGGTCGAGCTGCCCGGTCGTCACGATCACCTGCAGCGGCTCCCCGGCGAGGGCGTCCAGCACCGTGCGCAACAACTCTGGATCGGCCCACAGGGTGCCGAGGGTCACGTAGACGAGCGGCGGACTCTGGAGGTCTTTCTGCTCCGTCGGGGTGGGGGCCGGACGCAGTGCGAGCCCTTCGCCGAGCGGCACCGGCTCGGGGTCGAGTGATGGCGGGCAGATCGCGATGGTCGCGCCGCGGTAGACACCGGCGTACGGCGGAACATTGCGGCCGAACGACCGCCAGAGCGGAGAGACCGCGTCGGCGGCAAGCTGGAGGATGTCGGGCTCCGTCAGCGGTCCGAACGACTGCTGGGCGCTCGGGACGTCGAGCAGTGCCGCGACCAGCGGGCCGGCGAAGGCGTAGCCGTCGTGCAGAAGCAGGTCCGGCTCGAGCGCGCGGCCGGCGGCCAGGACTCCGTCGACCATGTCGTCGGCGATGATCTCGGCGAACAACCTCGGCACGAAATAGGCGGAGATCCGCTCAGCCGGCAGGCCGTCGCCGGGGTTGCCTCGGATGCGCCCGGACAACCGCTCGAACCACTGCGGCAGCGACGCACCTGCCTCTTGCCAAGTCGCGCCGGTTGCTTCGATCGACTGCCGCACGTCGGCGCCGGTCGCAGCGACGACGGTGTCACCGGCGTCGACGAACGCCTTGATCAAGGGCAGCATCGGGTTGACGTGCCCGGCTTGCGGCACGCAGCAGACGAGCACCTTCACCCAGCCAGGGTGCCAGTCAGCCAGCGTCCGGCGGCGTGAGGGCGCGGGCAACGGTGGCTGCGGTCCACCGGGTGCCGGCCGGAGTGGCCAGCCCGTCACGGTTGAGCACGGCAGCGATCGTGTGTAGCGACGCTCCCTGGCCGGCGAGCTCCGCGACCTGGGTGCGCACCGACGCGGGCAGCGTCGGCGACTCCGTGATCTGTCCACGGACCCGGCGCGCGGGGGCACCCAGCAACGCCGCGTCGATCGTGGTCGCCGTCTCGTCGATCGGCGCCGGCTCGGCCAGCAGGTAACCCTGTGCCAGGTCACAGTGCGCGTTGCGCAGGAATCGCAGCTGATCGCTGCGCTCGACACCTTCGGCGACGACGGCCAGGCCGACCCGGTGCGAGAGTCCGATGACGCTTCGCACGATCGCGCTGTCGTCCTCGTTGTCGACGATCCCGGCGACGAACGTTCGATCGATCTTGACGTGGGTGAGCGGCAGGTCCCGCAAGTACATCAGCGACGAATAGCCCGTGCCGAAGTCGTCCAGGCAGAGGTCGACGCCGAGTCCGCGGAGCTGTTCCAGGACGAGCACCGCCGTGTCCATCGCCTGCACCGCGGCGTGCTCGGTGAGCTCGATGGCCAGCTGGCGTCCACTGATCCCGTGCCGCTCCAGCGCGTCGCGCACCAGGCCGACCAGCGCGGGTCGAGCCACGTCGATGGCCGCGACGTTGATCGCCACCGACGCCGGCGCGAGCCGGACGGCGTCCGCGCAGGCACGGTCGAGCACCCAGGCGGTGATGTCGTGCATGACCGGGGTGTGCGCGACCGCGGGCAGGAAGTCGTCCGGGAGCAGCGACGTCCCGCCCGGCGAGCGCATGCGCAGCAACGCCTCGTAGCAGGTAATCCTTGCGGTCCCGATCTGCACGATCGGTTGGTACTGCAGCTCCAGGTTTCCCGCCGCGATCGCGTCCCTGATCAGCCGCTGCGGCATCACCGCGCGCGGACCGGGCCGCTCCCCCACAGCCTCTGCGGACGACATCGTCGCCTCCGAAAACCCCCGTGCTGATCTTGATCCCGTTAGGACGGTAGATCTCCGGAGATACCAGGGCAATCCTCGTATTGCGATATAGTCCAATTCAGGACAATTTTCACCCGATCAGCGGGCGCCGCCGGAGTCTTTCCCACCACCCGCCACGTCGGGTGCGACGTTTTCCACCTCTCGCGATCCCGCCACGATCCCGCCCTGACCACCTGACAATATGGACCAGTCTTATTAGAGGTTGTAGTCTAACCTCCAATAAGGAGCCCTTTTGTCGAAGCTTTTGCGCCGTCGTTGGACCAGCGAGATGGCCGGCATCGGCGTGCCTCGTCGGGACCGCCGGTCGTGCGCGTACGAAGCGTACGTGCCGGACGCTTTGCTCGTCCGTGAGTTTGCCTTCGACGGTGGCGTCGCCGCCGACCTGGCGGATGCCGAGGCCGCCATCTCGCGCCTCGACGTCGAGGCGATGGCCCTCGCGGACACGGAGGCACTCGCCCGGATCCTGCTCCGCGCCGAGGCGGTCGCATCGTCGCGGATCGAGGGCCTGGAGGTCGGCCCACGACGACTGCTGCACGCTGAGGCAGCACGGCGCGCGGCGAATCTGTCGTCCGATGTCACAGCCGCGGAGGTGCTCGCCAACATCGACGCGATGGTCTATGCGCTCGCGAGGATGGGCGAGCAGGACCCGATCACCGTTGATCTGCTCCTCGAGGTGCACCGGCGGTTGCTCGCAGACACGAACATCCGCGAGCACGGCGGAAGGTTCCGCGGCGAGCAGAACTGGATCGGGGGGAGCTCGTACAACCCATGCTCGGCGGCGTTCGTTCCTCCTCCGCACGACCTCGTGGGCGATCTGATGGATGACCTATGCGCCTTCTGCAACACGGACGACCTTCCAGCCGTCGCTCAAGCTGCGATCGCGCACGCCCAGTTCGAGACGATCCACCCCTTCGTCGACGGGAACGGGCGCACGGGACGGGCTCTCATTCACCTTGTCTTTCGTCGACGTGGCCTGACACCACGCATCTTGCCGCCAGTGTCATTGGTGCTCGCCAGCCGTGCACGCAGCTACATCAACGGACTGACGGCGTTCCGGTACGTAGGCCCACCCACGGGGGCCGCTGCACACGAAGGCTTGAACGAGTGGGTGGGTGAGTTCGCCTCCGCTTGCAGCCGTGCGGTTGATGATGCTTTTGAATTCGAAGCCAAGACAATGGATCTCGAGCAGCAGTGGCGCGCTCAGCTATCCCCCATTCGCGCAAACTCAGCACTTGACCTGTTGCTGCGAGCACTGCCCGGAGCCCCGGTGATCACGGTCGAAAGCGCGGCTGCGCTCATCGGGCGCACGTACAAGCCTGCCAACGACGCGATCCAGCGCATGATGGAAGCTGGCGTCCTACGCCAAGTGACAATCGGCCGCCGCAATCGGGCGTTCGAAGCCCCTGACGTCATCGCGGCATTCACGGACCTGGAGCGGCAGCTGGCCAGTCCCGAAGGCAACACGCGAACGAGCAAGCCCAGACGTCCAGTGCCGGCCCGCCGACGGACCTGACCCCTCGAACCCGCAACTCAGAGTGACCCCGATCATGTCCGAATTCCAGATCTTCGGCGAACTACAAGGCTGTGCTGCTGTTCCGAAAGTGCCCTCTGAGCAGGGCTTTTCATCGCGGTCCAGGGCCGTCCGGTACCGTCCGGTACCGACTTTGGCTCCCAGTTTGGCTCCCAATCCATGATCAACGATCTTGACGACGTAATGATCAAGCGCTGACCTGGGAAGACATTGCGCGCTCGGAGGGACTCGAACCCCCAACCTTCTGATCCGTAGTCAGATGCTCTATCCGTTGAGCTACGAGCGCTCGGCCGCGCAAGCCTGGCGCGGGCCGCGGACAAGACTACCGGTTAGCGAGCGAAGGACGCCTCGAAGATGCCGGCGCGGTAGGCGCCGTCGGACGGCGCCAGCCGGGTGAACCAGACCACCCAGTAGCGGGCGGCCTTGTTCGGACGCACGGTCCAGGTGCTGCCGGCGCTGCTCGTGCTCGCGACCGGCGAGGAGGACATTGCGGCGTCGACCGACGAGCCGGTCTTCAACTGCACCGACACGCCTGTCACCGCCAGCTGCAGCGTCAGTGTGCGGACGGCGACGGACTGTCCGAGGTCGAACGCGAGCCCCGACCCGGACCGCAACGAGCCGAAGTCCGCCGAGGCGTAGTGCTGGGTGTACCAAGCGGTGGACGGGTCACCGTCGGTCGCGAGCTGCGCTTCCTCGGGGTGGTCGACCTGGCTGCCGCTCGGTGCCACTGCCTGCACCGAGGCGACGTGCACGGCGATCGGACGCGTCGCGTTGACGGCGTGGGTCGTCGGTTTCTGGCCGCCGTCATGGCGTACGACGAGAACCACAGCGCCCGCGAGCGCCGCGGCGATGACGAAGCCGGCGGCGACCAACGGCCACCTGCGTCGAGATGACGGCGGCGCCGGAAGCACTCCCGTCGCCGGACCGGAAGGCTCGTCGGCAACGGGCTCTGCCTGCGCCGACGGATAGGGCTCGTCGAGCACGGGGATCGCGACCGTCGGGGCGTTGAAACGTTCCGCCTGCGCCGCGATCGCGCGGCCATCGGTCGGACGGGCGGCCGGATCCTTCTCAAGCAGAGCCGTCACCAGCTCACGCAAGGCTGCGGGCGTCCGCGGCGGCACCGGGGCCGCGGGCTGTTCTCGGTGCGCGAGCAGAACGGCCATCGGGTCGCCGTCGTACATCCGCCGTCCTGTGAGGCACTCATAAGCGACCACGCCAAGGGCGTAGAAGTCGCTCGCCGCGGTGACCGGCTCGCCCGACACCTGCTCCGGGGAGATGTAGTGCGGCGTGCCGAACATCATGTCGCCGCCCGAGGTGATCGCCGCCGCACCGGTCGCCCGCGCGATGCCGAAGTCGGTCACCTTGAGCGTGCCGTCGGGACAGATCAGCAGGTTGGCCGGCTTGATGTCGCGGTGGACCAGCCCCGCGTTGTGGGCGGCGGCCAGAGCCGATGACGCCTGGCCGAGGATCGACCAGGTGACGTCGGCGTCGAGCGGCGCCTCGCGGGCGATGATCGCCGACAACGGCTCGCCCGGAATGAGCTCCATGACGAGGTACGGCGGCTCGCCGGACGCGTCGTCACCTTCGCCGAAGTCAAAGACCTGAGCGACGTTGGGGTGGATGAGCATCGCGGCGTGCTGGGCCTCGGCCCGGAACCGCCGCCTGAACTCGGGATCGGAGGCGTGCTCCTCGCG
Organism: Mycobacteriales bacterium; assembly: GCA_035695245.1. Classification (GTDB taxonomy): domain Bacteria; phylum Actinomycetota; class Actinomycetes; order JAFAQI01; family JAFAQI01; genus DASSEQ01. The sequence continues at coordinate 24,117 of DASSEQ010000176.1, forward strand.
AAGGATCTTGATCGCCACGGCCCGGCCGAGCACTTGGTCCTCGGCGCGCCAGACCTCGCCCATCCCTCCGAGCGCCAGCCGCTCGGCGAGCACGTAACGGCCGCCAAGGCAGAGCGAGGCGGCATGGGTCACCAGGCTGGCGTACCCAACGCGACCACCCGGTCACACCTGGCTGATGCAGTCAGTCGGCGATCCAGGCGGCGGTTTCGCGGGGCCCCTGCTGGATCGGGATGGCGACGACCCGGGGTTCCCGGATGTCGGTGCGCCGGTCCCGGCGACGGAGCTCCTGGAAAACCGCCTCCGCGTCGGGGGTCAGCTCCCCGAACTCGGCGAGCGCTGCGAGTCGACGCAGCTGCTCGTCCTCAGTGGGCGACAACCTCTCCATGAGGTGATGGTCGTACGTGAACGCCGTTCGTGATTGCGCCATCCGGCCTAGTCCCCGGGTGGTTTCCGGACGTGGTTCGCTCGTGCCGGGTCCTACGCGAGGCAGCGAAGCGGCCCGCCGCCGTTGTAAGCCAGCATGTCGCTGAAGGCAGCGAGGATGTCGAGCGGCGCGCCGGGGGAGGCGCCGGCGAGCTCGTGGAGCGCGCGGTGCAGGTTGCCGACGATCCGCTCCCGATCGTGCAGCCCCGCGAATGCGCCGAGGTCGACCGAGCGCGCAGCCTCCAACGCGAGGACGCCGTCGGCATGGGCGCGCTGGGCCGTGTCGAGCACGAACCGCAGGTAACGCTCGACGTCCTCGATCACCTCCGGGCCGCACACGTCTCCGTGGCCGGGCACGATCGTGTCCGCGCCGAACGCACGCAGCCGCTCGAGGGCTCGTAGAGCGCCGGTGACCGAGCCCATGAGCACGAACGGAGTTCCACCGTTGAAGACGAGGTCGCCGGCGAACAGCACCCGCTGCTCCGGCAGCCACGCGACCACATCTCCGGTCGTGTGCGCCGGAGTGCCGATGTAGTGCAGCTCGACCGGCTGGTCGTCGACGTACAGATCGAGGCGGTCATCGAAAACGGTGCTCGGCGCGCGGACGGTCAAGTCACCCCACTCGACGGCTCCGAAGATGGGTTCGAGGCCGCCGATGGTCTGGGCCAGCACCCCGCTTCGGCAGTTGCGATGACCGACCACGACTGCGTCCGTGAACAAGCAGTTGCCGTTCGTGTGGTCGCCGTGATGATGCGTGTTGACCAACGTGCGCACAGGCGACCCGGCGTGACGCGCGATGGTGGTGAGCAATGCGCGCGTGCGCGCCTCGGTGGACGTTGCATCGACGGCCGTGACGGCATCGGAGCCGACGATGAAGCCCGTGTTGTTGATCCACCAGCTGCCGTCCGGCTGCACGTAGGCGAACACGCGGTCCGCCACTTCGATCGTGCGCGGCTCGGCCAGTGCCATTCACACAGACAACCAGAAAGCCGGCATTGCGCCGAATGGGTGAAGGACAATTGCGGCACGCGGCGGCTGACCAACCGGCCCGCTTCGGCAAGGCTTCTCGTCATGATCGACGTCGTTCCGCTCGGCCCCGATCAATGGCTGGCCCGCTGCGAGTGCGGCGAGACCCGGCGCTTCCCCAGCGCCGAGGCCGGCTGGGAGTGGGTGCTCAGCCATCCCTGCGACGAGGCCGCGCCGACGACAGTGGACCTGACCGAGCCGACCCACACCTGCGCACATGGCGGAGGCTCGGGGATTTGAACCCCGGATGGGCGATAAACCCAAACCGCATTAGCAGAGCCGAGAGCAATATCCGGAAGCGTCCGGGGCGGTTGGTGACAGTCCCGCGAATGTTCTGGTCACGCTGCTGTGGTGCGTCCAGTCCGAGACCGACCGACCCCGTCCGGTTCAATCCGGAACATGATGTGAGCAACATGTGAGCAAATGATCTTCAGGAGCCTACGCGTCATAGCGGGCGGAGCGTCTGCGCCGGCACAGGTTCAAAGTAGAGCAAGATACTCCCCGGGTGGCTGAGGATCCGCGCCGTGATCGGCGGGCTGGAGACACGCGCCGTCGGGATGGCCGCCCAATCAAACCAATACGCCGTTGCGCTCCTCATGCCCGGAAATGCGTCGTCGCACGAGGACAAAACCTTGTCGGACGCACCCCGCAACCACACCGACCGTCTCGTCGCCGCCGTCCCGAGACCCCCCGAAACTGATGAGATCCGGAGGCGGCATGGAGATCGCAGTGCACCGCACGCGGGTTCCGTCGCTGGGCTGATATATACCGGCCACGCCAACTGAAGGCTGTGCCTGAGCGCTCGTCGATGGTTGCGGCGCCGGATATGCCGCAACGGCTGCAGGACGGTCATGCTCTACCTGTCGGGGTCTCGGGTGTCGCCGCGCAAGCACAGAACTAGCGCATTGAAAAGCAGCAAGAAGAACAGGGCTGCCGGGATGGCCAAGGCCCCACGTAGCACGGACTCTCCGGATAACACGAAGAACACGCCCGCTACGAGAAGCGTGCACCCAAGCACGGCAGGAAGGAATTCCAGGCGGCTCATTCGCCAGACTTGGGCAAGTTGGCTCACGGTCGGTTTCTGAAAGACGTGGCGACGGAGCCAGTGACGAGGCACGTTTCTCACGGCATTAACGCCATGCGAAGTCGATGATCGTCGCGACGATGCTTATCGGAGCTCCGAAGACATGGCCTGCGACACGGGCAGCTGTTCTGGACCCGTACCGTCGCACCGCCCGCTTGGCTCCTTCCCCTTCAAAGTTGCCCTGAGATCCAATCAAGTCGCGGGTGAAACGCCGGCGGCCCCTTTTCGTCCACACATCGGCGCCGGCATCAATCGCGCTGAGATAACTGAACCACTTGATAACCGAATGGGCGACCCGACCCGCATGGAGGCCGCCATGGCGGCATCGCGCCTCCGCGCGTTCTGTCGTTGTATTGAACCAGTCGTCCCGTGTAATCGGTTCGAATGGGTTGTAATCTGGCCCGCTTTCAGCCAGGAGCGACCGTTAGCGCATTCTTCTCTCGCGTCCAGGCCACCAGCACGCTGGAATCTGATGTGGTGAGCTGCCGCCCCTGCAACGCGGCTGCCGTAGGCTGGCGGCGGCCCGCGGTCCATCCGGACCGCGGGCCGCGTCGCCAATGTCGCTCGCCGAAGCCCAGATGCGATGACAGGCAAGCTCAGCCGTCAGCCACCCTGATACAGCCCGATTCCGGACGCCTGACCGGACGTCCAGCGTCCGGCCACCGGCGTGGACTCGGCGTCACCGGCGACGATGGCCGACCCGGGCGTGCCGTTCACGGCGTCCGTAGGGTTGTAGCCGAAGGTGCTGAGGCTAGAACTGGTGGTGCCGTTCAAGGCATTGGCAAAGAACCATGTTTGTGTCCCCGTGCGGTAGATGGCCATGGTGTCGCTGCCATTGTTATCCCAGTCGCCTGCGACCGGTACGTCACCCGTGGCGTTCCCCCAACTCCAGGACGATGCATCAGCACACGAGCTACAAGTGGCGTTTGTGTTGCTGATGTGGAACGCGTTCCCAATTCTGTATCCTACGGTGTCCGTGCCATTGCCGTCCCAATCTCCGACTATCGGTACGTCACTAGTTGAGGTATCACCGGCAAAGTGCATGGTGATGTCAGTCGGCGAGCCATCATTGACATTCTTCAAGTAGAAGGTCTCGTTTGACTGGCGGTACACACCTACCGTAGCCCCGCCGCTACCATCCCAATCCCCACAGATGCCAATGTCAGAAGCATTGCCGAATGACAGTGTGGTCTCGCTAGCGCCATCGGCGTTGCTGTTGATGATGTGGAAAACGTTGCCACGTCTGAATGAGAACGTCGACACTCCATCGTTGTTCCAGTCACAAGACAGCGCTTGGTCGGCAAACTGTCCGAACTGTAGAGGGGTCGATTGAAGCGTGCTTGAGCCTGTTGTGGTTCGCAGCCAGAACATTTTGTCTGCGGGCATTCCGAATATCTGATTGTGCCCTGCTGTTTCGCTGGCCGACCAGATTTCCGGACTTGTCAAACCGGCCCAGTAAGTGAGTGCCTCAGGGTTCACGGCGAAGCAGTTTCCGCTACCACCCGAACAACGCGTCGGTTCGCTCGGCAAGCCATTCGCGTCTAAGAATAGCTGCCCGTTGAGACTGCCTGAGCTGTGCGACATCATCCAGAGTCCATGGTGCGAGAGCACGCCCTGCTGGTTGGCGACATCACTAATGAAACCTTGGACGGGAGTGGCAACGCCACCACTAGTGCTCAGCAGGAGCGTACTGGTGTCTACGTTGTAACGCAGCATCCGCGTCCCGGTCGCATCTGCACCGCTTCCCGCCTGCAGGTACTCCGACATCACGACGCTCTCGGGAGACGTCGTCTTGTCCACAGACATGGTGCCCGGACAGAAAGAGCCGTTTGCAGAATCGGTGAAACTCTCCTCAGCACACGTCGCGGTCTGGTTGTAGGTGTAATAGTGCGACAGCATCATGACGTACGGTGCGCCATTGCCGTACCAGGTTCCGCCGCTCAGGCCGTATTGATTGTGAGCACCCGGAGTGACCGAATACATGTGTGCGAAGTCAAACACGGCGATCGCCACTTGGCCACTCGGCGTGCTCGTGAGATGCCCAGTGACCCAGAGGGAGTTCCCGAGCCAGACCATTCCTCCAACGTGCTCAATGGCGGGTTTGAAGTTGCTGCCGCTTGAGTCAGTCGGTTGCATGAGAGATGCCCAGTGATAGGTGGGCGTAGCGCCAGTGTCATCTATCCAAGCAACGCGGGCCTGGTCGTTGTCGGAGCCGCTGCTGCTGTAGTGCTCGCCTAACGCGATCACCTTGTAAGCGCCCCACATGCCGTCGCCGGAGTCGAAATCGCCGGACGTCGTGATGCCCTGCGGCGCCCAACTCGTGTTCTGGTCGGCGGATGCCAAGCACCAGTCCTCGCCCGTGTTCGGTGCAGGGTTGATCGGGGCGGAGGCGTCGCCGGCACAGCTGGTCATCGAGCTCGCGCCAGAAGCCGTCAGAATGCTGGTCAGGGATACATTCGGCAGCGCGGCGTCCAAGTTCGTTAGTGCTGTCGATGACTCGTCGTGGAACGTCAAACCGTAGTTGCTGAGCGCGCCACCCGGGCTGGATGAAGTTATGGGCGTCATCGGATCCACAGGGTTCGGTGCTGCTTCGGCAGGAATCGCTACCAGCAGCGGCGCGCCGGCTGCAACAACGACAACTGCGACGCGTCTCCAGTTCCGTGTCATACGTGCTCCCCGTTCTCTCGCAAGGCTGAACTCGGCGAGGGGGCACGCAAGCAGGCGGCACCGGAGGCAGACAATGCCCGCGAACGTTTGTCTGCAGCGCGTTGTTCAGGCGCGCAGGTCGGGATGCTTGGATCTCGTGACTAAAGGGCACTGACGATGCGACAAGTGTCGCTGCTGGGTCACAGTGGTGTCGCTCTCCATGTAACGCTCGTCCGTCACTTGCCTGTAGAGCTGAATAGGAAGTCTCGATACGTCGCAGGCGGGGTCATGGCTTCCCCGGCCTGTACCCTGCGGGGTCAGTCGGTCGTCCCAACGACTGTTGCTCGGCGTCCGAGTGTCCGCGAGCTTGTGCAGCCTGAGTCGGGTGTTGGGCCCGTATACGAAGCATGACTGATATGGCAGTCGGCGCCGCGCAGTCTGAAAGCCGCCGCAGTTTCACCATAGAACCGCCAATACTTGCGGGGCTCCCTCGTGAGGTCCGTCTTCAGCTCCTGCGGGGCGCCGAGCGCTGCAGGTTCGCGGAAGGAGAACACCTCGATGAGGGGGAGCGAGCGGAGGTAATCGGCGTAATTCTGTCGGGAACTGCACGCGTTTACTTAGCCGGCCTGGAGCGACGTCAACAGACGTTGCGCTACGTCCGGGCGGGAGACTTCATGGGCGCAGCGTGGTTGCACGGCGTTCGCCTGACTGTCCGCACGCAGGCGATCACACCCGTGCGATGGCTGCGGCTGCATCCGCCCTCTGCCAGTCATCTGATGCGAACGAGCGCTGAATTCGCAAGTGCCGTGGCAGCTTCGATGGCCATGGATCACGCCGCTGCCCTTGATCAACTGCAGCAGAGCGCCTTCTTGACAGTACGGCAACGGCTCATCAAGCAGTTGCTCGTGCGCGCGTCAATCGAAGGCAGGTCGCTGCACATCACCCAGCGTGACATGGCGAACTTAGTCGGCTCGGTACGAGAGGTTGTCGGCCGCATCGCGCACGATCTCGAATCGCGTGGCGCCATCAAGAGCGTGTCAGCGGGCGTCGTTGAGGTTGTGCCCGCAGTTCTGGAGCGGCTGTGTGATGAAAAGAGCGACGTGCGTGACAGGCAAAGATGCCCCGGGCGTTCCGTTGTGTAGGAGCAGTGGTGTCCGCGGACATCTACTATCTCCGGCTGACGGAAAGCACATGCTCCAAAGCCAGCGACGGGGCCCGATGCCCGAGCAACTCGACCGTCAAGTTGCGCGACCTATCTTGCTCTTGCCAGTCAACGGATCGTTGAGTGCGGCGAGTATCGAACGGTCGGCGTGGGCGGCCATTGAACAAACGGCACACAGACTTCAGGTGTTGTGACGACTGTGCGTCCGCTGACTTCGACGGTGATGGGCTCTTCGCACAGAAGTGACGCCGCTGGTTTTGGTGTTGTGCCGTTGTTGACGAGTATCGCCCCGCCGGTGGCTGCGGTGCAGACAAGGAGAATCGGGACGATGACGCTTGATCGGGTCATGCCAGTTGTACGGCGTGACGCTCACGGTCAGTCGCACAGAATCGGAGAAGTCGAAATCAGGTGCAGCCGACATACCCCGGCGTTACCTTTAGTCCTCCGTCGAGACATTTCTCGGCAGTGGCGAAGAGACTCTCCTGAGGCCGCTGGACGTCGGTGCCGTGATCGTGGACGGCAACGGGGCCAGCCGAGAGGATATGGCCGGGCCGAACGACGGCATCAATGTCGCGCCGCGCTGATGGCGGACGGCGGGACTGCGCAGATGCGGTGGCTAGGAGCACACTGCGGTGCTGTGGAAACTTCGGCAGGGAGGGTTGGTGTCGGACTACTGCGATGGCGTGACTGCCGTCGGAGGCAAGCGCCGAGCCGTCTTGGTTTTGAGACTCCACGGCCATTCCGAGCACTGTCGCTGTTACAACAGCGTTCCCAATCAATATAAGGGTTGGCACTTGCGGGTGTCGACGGCTGAATGGACCCCATAGAACCGTTAGCGTTGCCGCGAGTCGGGAACGCAGCGCGGCACGAGCCCGCTTGACGAGGCTTTCGGTTGCCTGCCGGGACAGGCCGAGCGCGTTCGCCACCGCCGGGATCGACCGGTCCTCTGCCAGTTTTCGCAAGGCTCGCTGTTGCTGTGCTGGCAGTGCCTGGATCTGTTGGGAAAGCCATTGGTCTTCGGCCCGATCAGACACCAGTTCCTGCGGATCGACCGGGCTCTGGGGCAGCAAACGTGCCAGGTGTCGGCGCTCGACATCTTGGCGGCGAAAGAAGTCCATGCAGATGCGCCTGGTCACAGCGACGAGCCAGGCGTCGAGTTGCGCAAGGTCGATGCGGTGCCAGTTTTGGGCGGCTCGCGTCAAGGCCTCTTGAACCGCGTCCTCGGCCTCTTCGGGCGATCCCGCGAGTCGGTAAGCGATTCGTAACAATCGGTCTCTACGGGCGGCCAGGCTCAACCACGCAGCCGCATCCGGCCCGGCGTCAGCGCCCAAAGTCTCGTCCACAGGTGACCTTGGTCTCATGATAAAGACCGCAGTCGGCGGGCTCTATGGAGGTTAGCTGCCGAGCGGGCTCCAGCGGTCCTAGCGTCCGGAGCCTCAGGAGAACAGCGAACAGGTACCTTCTCGCCATGAATGCGCTTGTCGTTTTGCCGACCTACAACGAGGCGCCGAACATTCAAGCCATTGTTTCTGACCTCGAGGAATCGGTCCCCGGGTGCGGGGTTCTCGTGGTTGACGACAACTCACCGGACGGTACAGGCGGCTTGGTGCGGAGCATGATGTCTCCAGGTCGTAAGCTGTCAATCCTCGAGCGGCCGTGTAAGCAGGGTCTTGGCGCGGCGTACCTCGCTGGCTTTCAGCACGTCCTCGCTCGTGCTCAGGCGGACGTTGTGGTTCAGATGGACGCTGATGGTTCGCACGATCCAGGTGCTGTTACAACCCTCATCCAAGCCCTCGCCAGCGCGGATCTCGCTCTCGGTTCCAGGTATGTGACAGGCGGGGCAGTCGAAGGGTGGCCTTGGCTGCGCAAGGCACTGTCGGCCGTAGGAAATAGTTACGCCCGATTGTGGTTATCACGCGAGATCGCCGACTGGACGGGCGGCTTCAAAGCCTGGCGCACAGACTGCTTACGTGGCATCGACCTCAGCCAGGTGCGATCCGATGGGTACGCATTCCAAGTGGAATTAACGGCGCGAGCGTTAGGTGCCGGCTTTCAGGTTGCTGAGGTGCCAATTACTTTCCGGAACCGAACCCGCGGCAAGTCGAAGATGACACCCGCGGTCGCGGCCGAAGCTGTGCGCATCGTGCCTAGCCTGCGGAGGTACGTTAGGTGACCGCGACGGGGGCGACCAGCGAAGCCGGTCCAGTTGAGTCTGAGGCACGGCCATTGCGTAGGCCTATCAGGAACCGCTTGATCTCGCTGGCGACCTGGGACGCGGCGATGCTCTTCGCCATCGCCCTTGGGGCATTCCTCGTTCGCCTGCTACCCGTTATCCGCGGTGGCGGACTTGGCGGCTTCGGGCGCTATGACGACGGTGTTTACTATTCGGCAGCGGATTCGATAATTCATGGGCGGGCCCCGTACCGGAGCTTCGTCCTTCTTCATCCGCCGGGGCTTCCGCTGCTGCTCAGCCCTTTCGCCGAACTCGGACGGCTGACGTCGGATGCCACCGGCTACCAGGTAGCTCGAGTTGCGTTCATGGGGATCGGTGCGTTGAACGCAGTGCTCGTCGCTGTAGTCGCCCGCCGATGGGGCCGGGCTGCCGGCTTGGTTTCGGGCGCCATTTACGCCGTTTGGTGGGCAGCCGTCTACACCGAAGAGTCAACCGTGCTCGAGCCGCTCGGTACAACAGCACTCCTCGTCGCTCTCGGATTGCTCGTGAAGCGGGCTCAACGACCGTCTCATCGTGCGGAGCTACTTTCAGGTGCAGCGTTAGGGGCCGCAGCCACGCTTAAAATCTGGTACCTCGGACCATGGATCGCAATATGTCTCTGGCAGTTAGCGGCTCGGCGCTGGCGGTCAGTGACCCGCATGGCCGCGGCTGGCGCCGCGGCGATTCTCATCGTCGTGCTGCCTTTTTTCCTCCTCGCGCCGCGGCAAATGTTCAACATGGTTATCAGGGACCAGTTATTGCGGCCGAGTTTGCCCGGTTCGCCACGCTCCTATCGTCTTCAGTTCATCTTCGCGGTGCGCCAGTTGCTTCCGTCCAGTGTTCACATCTCGGTCAGCACCGGTACTCGGCTGTTTCTGGCGCTCATCGCGATCGCTGTGGTCGGCTGCATGCTCGATAGAAGTGGGCGCGTGTTGATCTACGTATTTCTTGTCAACTTCGGCATCCTGCTGGCGAGCCCCTCGTTCTTCGGACACTATGCGCATCTTGTTGCGGCGCCCGCAGCCCTGCTGCTTGGCGTTGGCGGATCGCAGCTGGTCGCTCGCGTCCGGTTCGAAGCGCTGCGAGCGGCAGTAGTCGTCTCAGTTGCGGTGCTCTGTGGGTACTCGGCGTATCGAGTGCTGCAGATCCGCGTTGACCACCCGATAGACGGCCGTGACCTGGCTAGAGCCGCGCCACCTGGCTGTGTCGCGAGCGACAATCCCGAGTTGCTCATTCTGATGAACAAGCTCAGCAGCGATTTGACCCACGGTTGCCCAGTCGCCGTCGACGTGAGCGGCGTCACCTACGACTTCGCGCATCGAACGCTGGCCAATGGACGGCCCGTACCCCGATATCGCAACGTCGCCTGGAACCATTACCTCTATGGCTATCTCTCGTCAGCGAGTTCGTTCGTGTTCGTACGTCCTGAAGCTGGCGTGAGCGCGGCAACGCTACGCGCGATCACAGCTCATCCAGTCCTGGCGACTTCGGACGGCGTCAACTTGCGTGCCGGTGGCCCGTGAATCTCATGCATGACACTGTGGCTGCGGTGAAGCCACCAGCTAGCGCTAACGGCAAAGTCGCGAAGTGCGTAAAGGCTAGCGCGGCTCCTGACACGTCCCCGACGTCGTCGAGTGTGCGTTCGATGGTCCGCTTACACAATCCCAAACCCGAAGGTGGGGGTCACCACAGCAGGGACCATCCGAGACGCCGGCGGCGATGTGGTTATAACTGAGGGTCGCGGCTACCACGTGACGATTACTGGAATCTCACCAGAAGATCTGAGCGCCCTATTCGAGCTGATTAGAAACCCGGCGCGGTAGAGGCAGGTGCAGATGCAGGCTCCGGTGATACACGTCGACTTCAACAACGCAGACGCCTCGGGGCGAGTTAGGCTCAACACGGTCGCCGCTCTCGCTGATATCGAGACGCTAGAGGAACCGCTCTCCGATGGAATGAGGGTGCGGCTCATCGACGATGACTTGAGCACAATAGGCACCGCGATGTTCAGTCCCGCCGACCAGATGTGGCTGGCGGCAGTCGATTGGGAGTTGATTCGTTGATCGAAATCTGCGCACCTGGCCGTTTCCTGGCCTGTCGTATAGGCGCTGTCAGACTTGAGCCGTGACCCGCACCAGGCCGTCGACGTCGACGCGGGTCCGTGCTGCCCGGTCTTCTCTTAGCCGCCCGGTCGCTGGTCGGCCGGGGCGGTCAGGTCCGCGTCGCTGCGTCTGCCCAGATCGTCTCGCATCGGCGGGCTCGCGTCCCGCAGCCGAAACTCGCGGCCGGGTCTAACGGTTGATGTTGATCTTGGTCGTCGGCTGGTCGGGCACATCGGCCCAGGTCAACGTCGGGGCAACCCGTCGTCCCAGCTGCAGTTCGCGTCGGACGAATGTGTTCCGGTCAACCTCACCGACCCGGACGGGCACGGCGGCGAACGTTTCGGCGAGGGCGGCTTCGTGGGCATCGATGGTTACTGGCTTTGCCGCAGGATCTCGATCCTTATGCCGCGTCGGTAGTTATGCCGACTCCACCCGTTGCGGCGGGCGAACGCCCAGTTCAGGAAGCCGGGGTCGGGTTCGACGCGCGGCATAACTAGACGCCCTGCTGGCGTCTCTGTCCTGCGCCCGCACTCTC
>DASSEQ010000177.1:0-5415 GCA_035695245.1 Mycobacteriales bacterium
GGTGCTCGCGAACGAGAAGTCGAAGAACCGGACGTCGGTCAGGAACCCGTCGGCGTCGAGAAGCTTTGCTTCAGTGATCTTGACCTCCCGCTGTCCCCGTACCGGCATGACAGGCAGCCCGAACCAAAGCGTCTCGCCGACGGCCGCGTGATCAAAGCCGTCTGTCACGCCCGACGCCGGCGAGCGAAAGGCGCTATTGCTGGCTGCACAGGAACCGGCGACGACCATCACGATCGCCAAAAGCCAGGGTCGACAAAGCACGCCAGCACGATGTCAGATGACCGCCCGACAGCGCCCCGCATCATTAGTTCGCCGATCCGCCGCCATTACACGGCGCCCTTACACGGCACCTCCCGACAGCTCAGAAAGGTGATCAACTTCGAGGCTTTGCGGCCGCAACTGAGCGGAGCGCTGCCGCCAGAGGCGCGAGGTTGATCACGTTCGTGAGTTAGAGAGAGCGCCAGCATCGTTGTATCGGCTCGTGGCTACTTGATCTCGGGGAACGGCAGTTCTTGGTTTCGGGTAGCACTACGCACCAACTCGTCGACGGCCAGCGGCGAAAGCCTCCGGGGCGGCTTCTGCGGCCAACCGTAAGCCGCTGAAGACCGAGAGCGCGAGCGCGAGGCCGATGATGCCGCTGGCTTGGTATTCGGTGAACACGAACACCTGTGTCACGAGCAGGGTGACCAACACTGATCGCAACATCATGTGCAGCGCGGCAGCACGTCGGCCGGCGAGCAATTGCGCGATCCCGGTGGCCGCGAGGGCGCCGCTGGCAACGGTTGCCAGCTCACCACCGTAGCGAGTCACGGTTGATCCGGCCGAGTGTCCGGCGTTGGGATGGACGACCAACAAGAGCAGTTCGCCGGTAACAATCAGCACTTCCGCACCGAAGCCGACGAGCACGACTCGGTCGAAGCGACCGTCACCGACGATGACGCGGGCGCGTTCGACCAGCGTTTCCTTGCGCCGGGTGAGCCACGTCTCAGCCGAACGTCGCTGCGGTGGGTCGAGTGTCAAGGCCTGTCGCAGCGCCGCGGCCAGATCCGGATGGGTGTGCACGTGCTCGAGCAGGCGAAGCGCGTGTGCCCGGTCCGCGGCATGCGTCTGCCCCAACGCGACATCGGCCAGCGTGGTGGCCGCGAGCGCGAGCCGTTGCGGTTCGCTTAGCTCGCGGCGCAGCGTCAGCTCACGCACTACCAGATAGAACACGACGAACGTCACGTAGATGATCGCGATCGCCGGCCGGAAGAAATAGTTGACGTCTTTAGTGACGAACTTTCCGACCTCGTCGAGAAACAGCCCGAAGCCAACTCCCCCTAACCGAGCCGCCCGCACCCGGGCCTTCGTGCCAGGGGTCACCTCCACCAGCACGATGGCGGCGGCCATCAGCAGCCCACCCCAAAGCACATGCGCGATATGCAGACCGCCGCCGCCGACCTTCGGATAGCCAGTGACGATCAGAAACGCCCGCACCGCCACGACGGTGGACACCGCCGAGGTCAAGAACACCTCGAACCGGGCCAACGCCTGCCTGTCTCCGGCGTGCCTCATGCCCACACGATCCCGCCGTCCGCGGCGATCAGCGCGACGCAGCGCCGGCATCGGAACCGTGTATCTCGGCAAGACCCGGCCAAACGTGGCTCGGACTCCGACTAGGGCACCTCGAGTGTGCGCTGGCGCGCGATCGCCGGTGCCGATCTAGACGAACGGCACCTGAGAGTCTGCGAACTTGGGAGAACGCGGGTCACCGTTTCGCGCTTTGCCGCTGTCAGCTGTCTGTTTCGGGCATCGTCGGCAACGGCAGGGGGCATGACGATGCCAAGGCCTGACGCGTTTCCGGGTCTACCTCGGTGAGAAACGTCGCGTGAAACCGGTTGATCATGTTGGACAGGCCGACCGTGAAGCAGATCTCGATCATCTGCTCGGTGTCAAAGTGATCGGCCAGGGCGCCGTACGTGGCGTCGTCGATGACATCCATCCGAGTCGACCGTTGCGCGTACCGCACGATCGCCGCCTCGTCAGGTTCGTACACGCCCTGCGGTAGAGGCTCGTCCCCGAGGTGTGCAAGCTTGTCCTCGGTCAATCCCGCCGCTCGACCGAGCAGCACGTGAGTGGGAATTCAATAGTGGCAGTCGTTGGTGACCGAAGCCGTCAAGTAAGCCAGCTCTCGCTGAGCCGGAGTCAGTGAGTTCTGGAAGTAGACGACGGTGCCGAACTCCACCATCTTCTGCAGCGCCCGAGGGTGATTGGCGACCGCTCGGAAGACATTCAGCTGGGGCAGCAGCCCCCGCGCCGCGGTCAACGCCGCCAGCAGTTCGCGAGCGAGCGGATCCGCGGCAGGGTCGCCGCCATCGACGAGCGGAAGTCGGGCCACGCGCTCACATTAGCCTTACGGGGCCGTCTGCTTGGCCCTTCACCCGCGATGACCCGCAGGATCTGAAGGACGCCTTCATGTCCCTGCGGCGCTAGCTGGGGTCCTCGCTGTCGCCACACGCGACGTCGTCATCCTTGGTCGACGGGCAGCCGCGGTCTGATCGGCCGGGTCACGCCGCCACCGGGATCAGGCACGTATCCAAAGTGCGGCCGGAGCAGTCGGCGTGGTGACCGATGGCTCGTCCGAGGCCGGTCAGGTGAAGGCGCTGAAGACCGGCGCTAGTTGCTCGAGTACGCCGATCTTCGGCGGCCAGGCGACAACTTCGACCTCGTCATACCGACGTCGGCAAAGCCGGCGATGGTGTCGGTGATCTGCACGATGGAGCCACTGATGGGAGGGCCGAAGCCGATCTCCTCCACCTTGCCCTTGTTGTCGGGATCGACGAAGACCCCGACAGATCTGCCGATCGTCGCGGGGTCACGCCCCACCGCTTCGCAGATCTGGTCCAGCCGCGCCGTCAGTTCCACGAAGGCCTCCGGGTCGCGGCCCGCGAGGTCTGACCCGCGCGTCCCTGACATTTCGGAACTGACCTTCGAACGTCATCGACTCCTGCCCCCGCAACAACGGCACGATGATCCCTACCGCTTCGAGATAGCGCGAGACCGTCTAGTCGGTAGCGAACCCGAACTCGGTGGCTCCGCCCCCGTGACCGGCCCCGAGGCCGAGGACGAACCTTCGCCCGGAGATCTCGTCGAGCGCCTCCGCGGCCCGGGAGATCATGCCGGGCTGGTGCTGCACCGCCGACATCACCCACGACCCGATCCGGGTCGTTGAGGTGGCGGCCGCCAGAGCTCCGGCGACCGCGGGCATGTCCCAGCGAGACGCGTCGTGGCGAGCATCTCGGGCCACCGCGGGGCGACGCCGTCCAAAGAGAACTCGCTCATGAGCAGGACGACGCGGACCGTGGCCGCGCGTCAGCAGGCATCTACTTATCGGTGGGCCGCCATTCCCGCCTGAGTAATCCGAACACCCACGAGTCCGAAACCTCGCCGTCGACAATGCAGTCTTCTCGCAAAGTTCCTTCACGCAGGAATCCGATCTTCTCCAGGACGCGAGCGGACGCCAAGTTGCGCGTATCGGTTTCGGCCTGGATTCGATTCAAGTCCATGACGTCGAATGCCCAGCCCAGCAAGGCGCGCGCGGCTTCGGTCGCATACCCGTGACCCCAGGCCGCTTCCTCGAGGCAGTAGGTCAGCGTCGCGCTGCGGAAGTCACGGTTCCAGCCCGTCAGGCTGCACCAACCAATGAAGACGCCGTCGGACTCTCGATCGATCGCCAGCCGCGCCCCAGTGCCGTCGTCCGCCAACTGGCGACAAACAGCGATGAAACGCTCGGCGCGTGACGGGTCGCGCCACGGCGGCGAATCCCAGTAGCGCAACACATTGGCACTGCTCTGCAGCGCGAAAAGCGCCTCGGCGTCGCTCTCCCTGAAGGGACGCAGTCGCAACCGGGCGGTCTGCAGCGTCGGCGTGGACAGCGGCACGAACGCCATACTCCCGCACGGACAACGCCGGCTCCGAACGGACAATCGAGCCCGGCACGTTCGAGGGTAGGCCGCCTCGGCGGCCATGCGCTTGCGGTGCAACCACTACGTGTGATGAGTGGTCCCAACAGGGCTCGAACCTGTGACCTCCTCGTTGCAAGGTGCTTCAATTGCATCCTTGTAATTCCCGTGCGATCCTGCGTCTTCGCAGGTCAGAGGCCTTTTTTGCAGTCTAGTGGAGTCGGTTGCAGTCGGCTGAATTTGCGTCGGCACGGCCCGAGGCACGCAAACGCAAGATCGGCATGCGCTGGACTGCGTACTTCGAGTCACTCGACGGACGCATCCGGTCGGCCGGCACGTATGCAACGAAGGAAGCTGCGGACCTGGCCTGGCTCGAGCGGGAGGCGGCGATCGGTCGTGGTCTCGTTGACACTGCGGCAAAGTCGAAGATGTTGTTCGCCGACTTCGCCGAGAACATCTTCTTGCCCTCACATGTCGTGTCACCGGCACGCATGCGCGAACTCGGCTACTGCATCCGTGGCCGACTCAATCCGGTCTTCGGCCATCTGCAGCTACGGGAGATCACTCGGCAGCGAGTGCGAGCTTGGGTCGCGGAAGTCGCTCCGCACTACAAGCCCGCGACGGTGCGCAGCTGGAAGGTCAATCTCACGACGATCCTGAATGTCGCGGTGTCTCTTGACTACCTGGCGGCGAACCCCGCGCTAGGCGTCAAGACTCCGAAGGAGCCGCCGTACCGGCTCGAGGTGCTCGATCACAGCGAATACACACGCATCCGAGACGCGTTGCCCGGACCGATCTCGCGGATCATCGTCGACGTCGCCATCGAGACCGGCTTGCGATGGGGCGAGCTCGCTGAGCTGCGCGTCAAGGATCTGCGTGTGCACCGCGGCCGCCAGTACCTGCGCGTGTGCCGCGCTGTTGTCGATGCCGGCACAGCACTGACGGGTGGCGATCGGTACGCGGTCGCGGACATGACAAAAGGTGGCAGCGACCGCAACGTCTCGCTGCGCGACGAGATCGCTGACGCACTGACAGCCCACATCGAGGCGTTGGGGCTTGACGACGACGAGCTGCTGTTCAACTACGCGATGTTGATGACAGAGGTGCATGCACTGAAGGCCGCGCGCCGAACTGAAGTGCTCGCGACACCGATACCCGACGACCTCGGCCGGACCGAACCGAACGAACGCGGCCGGACCTACCGTCACGGGACACTCAACGCCTACATCCGGGCGAAGTGCCGATGTGAGTGCTGTCGCCATCGGATGGCGCAGAGGTCGGCGACGCGGCACCCGCCCCCAGGGCGGCGTGGCCTGCGGACGTCGGACCCGATGGGACACATTCCGCGGGACACATTCCGCACCCAGATCTGGATCGAGACGCTGGATCTGCTCGGCTGCCCGGCCGACGATCGACCGACGTTCCACAAGTTGCGGCATGCGCACGCGTCCTGGCTTCTGGCGGGCGGCGCGGA
>DASSEQ010000178.1:0-7871 GCA_035695245.1 Mycobacteriales bacterium
GACATAGGAGAAGCCGCGCGTGCGAACGCCGAGATGGCAGATGTGCCGCAGCCGATCGGTTGGCGTGCGCGTGACGTGCAGACCGTCAGCGATGTCCTGACCGTGCGCCCAATACTCCATCAACCGCGCGGTCGCGAACGATGCGGGCGACATCGGCGGGCCGTACCACGGCACCTTGGTCGCCGGGTCGGTCTTCAACAGTGCTGCCAGCAACTCCGACCTCGCCTGGCGCCCTTCGGATTGCAGCTGCGTGCCGAGGGCGCGCGCGTCATCGAGTGCGGACGTCATGTAACCGTCCGGATCTTCAGCGATGCGCTGCAGACCTGCGTTGAACGCATCCGGGTCGACGAGCGCCTTCGTGGCTTCGCGATCGAAGAACCACAGATGGCCGACACAATCACCGACCGACCACCCCGCCGCCGCAGACGGCGCAGCAAAGTCAGCGCCGTCGACCATGTCGTCGAGGTCGGCATGCTCTGCGCGCAGATCGTCGAGGATCGGGGCAAGTTCCGGCGGCATGGCCGGAAACTAACACCGCCTCATTCGTCGCGTACGACGACGGCCGGGCGCCGCGGATCGTCGGCACGCACGACGATGTCGGCGAGTTCCAGCGGGCGCACCTCGTCGTCATAACGGGCGAACGCCGGGAGGTCGCGGGCCGCGTCCGCCGCCGGCACGCGGCGTTGGCGCGCGGCACCTGTCAACGACACGTGCACGGCCAGCTCATGAGCGAGGCCGGCGCCGAGCAGGAACCAGCCTTCGACGACGACGATCGCGGTCTCGGGCACGGTGACGTAGCCGGCGCGGACGGCTCGATCCCGGCCGGCGTCCCACAACGCCGGCAGGACGCGGCCCGATCCACCCGGACCGGCGGGCTCGAACACCTCCCGCCGCAAAGCGGCGAGATCGATCCAGTCCTCGTAGAACGCCTCCGGGTCGTCGCGGCCGCGTTCGAGCCGCAACGACGCGGGTCGGAGGTAGTCGACGGTTTCGACCAGCACGGCGGGGCGCGGAAGATCTTGCAAAGCGGCGACCACCAGCGGCCCGAGCCGGATGCCGGACCACGGTGGACCGTCGATGACGAGTCGCACCCGACGGTCGGCCGACACTGCATCGGCGCGCGCCGCGATCAACTCCGCGACGGCGGCCGGGTGCAAGGGCCGCGGATGTGGCACCGTCAGCGGCGCCCGGCAAGCTCCGGCGGCAGTGGCACCGACGGATCGTTGACCGACGCCACCACCATGCGGGCCAGGTCATGCACCTTGCGACCGCGCGAGCGTGCGGCCTTGCGAAGGCGTTCGAACGCGGCCCGCGGGGCGAGGTGCTGTCGTTCGGCCATCACGCCGATCGCCTGCTCGACGATGACCCGCGCCGCCAGCGCGTGCTCGAGCTGACCGATGGCGAGCTGCAGCCGCTGCACCTCGTCGGCGGCCGCATCTGCGCGCGGCGGTCGCTGCGGTGCTGACATGTCCTCCGCCAGCAGGTCTGCGAGCACCATGGCCGTCGTGAGCTCGTCCTCACTCTGACCGTTTACCCGCCAACCGTCGGGAGTCCGCCGCAGCACGACCCGATCGGTGCCGTCGCCGATGTGCGCCTCGATGACGCCGGCGAGTGCGGTCAGGATCTGTCGAGACTCTTCCGGCACAGGCACGCTGCCCCGGTCGACGCCACAGAGGGTGCCGACGATTCGCCCGTCCGCGGAGCGGACGGGCACACCGACGTACGACGTCACCCCGAACGCCTCGCGCGCCGGCACGTCGGCGTACGACGGATCGTGCGCGGCATCGGCGGTCGCCATCGGAGCGCCGTTGACCAGGCGGTGGCAGAACGAGTCGTTGCGGGGGAGCCGGGCGCCTTCCTCGACCCCGGGCAAGGCGCCGTGAACACGCTCGAACGAGAACTCGTCGTCGGAGAGACCGCCGATGAAGACGACCTCCATCCCGAGCAGGTCGGATGCCGCTGCCAGGGCAGCCGTGACCGCGGGATGGTGAAGATCCCCCCAGATCACCTCTGAATGGTGACCGACGCGCGACGATCTTTCGCAGCAAAGCCGGGAAAGTCAGCCGTTCGGTCAGCGGTCAGGCGGCTTGGACCGCCGACAAGAGGTCGGTGACGGGTGGGTTCGTCAGCGCTCGTCAGTCCGGCAGGACCACGGTAGGCACGGTCGCGTTGCCGTTGTTGATCTTCATCACGAACTCCGCGGCGGCCGGGTCGAGCTCGATGTCGACCTCGGCATAGTCGATCCCCGCACGATCGAGTGCCCGCTTGAGCCGCGTGCAGTAGCCGCACCAGATGGTCGAGTAGATCGTCAGCGTGCCCACGAGCGTCCACAACCCCGCCGATGGCCGGTTTGTTCCGATGGCAGGATGTTTGGGTGCCGGAGCCGATCGACCTCGAAGCGGCCCAGAACCTCGAGTCGGCCCAGAACCTCGAGTCGGCCCCGACCTTCGAGTCGGCACTGGACCCGGAGCAGCGAGAGGCCGTACACGCTCTGACCGGGCCGGTCTGCATCCTCGCCGGAGCGGGCACGGGCAAGACCAGAGCGATCACCTACCGGATCGCGGCGATGATCGCCGCCGACGTCGCCGACCCGGCGCAGGTGCTCGCGGTCACGTTCACGACGCGTGCTGCGGGAGAGATGCGCGCGCGGCTGCGGCAGCTCGGCACCGGTCCGGTCCAGGCGCGCACTTTTCACTCCGCGGCGCTGCGCCAGCTGCAGTATTTCTGGCCGCGCCTGTCTCCCGGCGCTCGGCCGACGATCATCGACACGAAGCTACCCTCGGTGCGTGCGGCCGCGGCCCGGGTGCGAGTGCCGCTCGATCCCCCACTGCAACGCGACGTCGCCGGCGAGATCGAATGGGCGAAGGCGGCCCAGGTGCTGCCCGAGGCCTACGCCAGCGCCGCCCGACGGGCGGGGCGACTTCCACCGCTGGAACACGCCACCGTGCAGAAGCTCTTCGCCGCCTACGAAGAGGTCAACAGCGAGCGGGGCCAGTTCGACTTCGAAGACATCCTCGTCATGACGGCATTTGCGATGGAGGAGCACCGGGACATCGCCGCGGAAGTGCGCACGCGCTACCGCCACTTCGTCGTCGACGAATATCAAGACGTCAACCCGTTGCAGCAGCGGCTGCTCGACGCCTGGCTCGGCGACCGGGACGACCTGTGTGTCGTTGGCGACCCGCACCAGACGATCTACTCGTTCACCGGTGCAACGCCCGACTACTTGCTCGACTTCACCAAACGCTTCCCGGACGCCACGGTGGTCCGGCTCGTGCGCGACTACCGGTCGACACCGCAGGTGGTCGCGCTCGCGAACCGGTTGATGCCGTCGGCCGGTCTGCAGGCGCAGGCGGAGGACGGCCCGCCCGCGGCAGTGCGGTCCTACGACGACGAGCCGGCCGAGGCCACTGAGGTCGCGCGCGAGGTCGCCCGGCTGGCGCGCGACGGTGTGCCATTGCGGGAGATGGCCGTGCTGTTCCGGGTCAACGCGCAGTCCGAGGTCTACGAAGCGGCGTTTGCCGCAGCGGACATTCCCTACGTGGTCCGGGGCGGCGAGCGGTTCTTCGAACGGCCCGAGGTGCGCGAGGCGGTCGTGCGGTTGCGCGGCGCGACCAAGGCCGCCAACCCACCGGAGGGTGCGTTGCCGGCGGTCGTCTCGGAGGTGCTGGAAGCGGTCGGCTTGACGGCCGAGCCGCCGGCGTCGGCGGGTGCGGCGCGCGAGCGCTGGGAAGCGCTACGCGCTCTCGTCGGCCTGGCCGAAGAGATGCCGGACGCGTCGTTGCCGGAGTTCGTCGACGAGCTCGGCCGACGGGCCGAAACCCAACATGCTCCCGCGGTCGAAGGGGTCACTCTCGCCTCGCTGCATGCAGCCAAAGGTCTCGAGTGGGACGCGGTGTTCCTCGTCGGCTTGGCCGACGGCACCGTGCCGATCAGCCATGCGACGACACCGGAGCAGCAGGACGAAGAGAAGCGGTTGCTCTACGTCGGCATCACCCGGGCCCGGCGCCACCTGTGGCTGTCGTGGGCGGCGGCGCGAGCCGCCGGCGGCCGTCGCAGCCGCAAACGCAGCCGGTTCCTGGACGAGCTCTTCCCGCAACAGCCGGCGAAGCGGCCGACCACGAAGGCGGCGCCACTGCCGGACGACCCCGTCGTACAAGCCTTGCGTGACTGGCGACTGGAGCGCTCGCGGCTCGACGGCGTGCCGGCCTACGTCGTCTTCGACAACAAGACGTTGCAGGCCATCGCCGAGCGGCGTCCGACCGATCGCGAGGCGCTCGCGGACGTGCCCGGAGTCGGTCCGAAGAAGTTGGAGCAGTACGCCGACGACGTGCTGGCAATCCTGCGCCGATAGATTCGCCGGTCGTGGCCACGGCGCTGGACGACCTCGTTGACCTGCTCGATCTCGAGCAGATCGAGGTCAACATCTTCCGCGGCCGCAGTCCTGACGAAGAGCGCCAGCGCGTCTTCGGCGGCCAGGTGGCCGGCCAGGCACTGGTCGCCGCCGGTCGCACGGTCGAGCCGGAGCGACACGTGCACTCGCTGCACGCCTACTTCCTGCGTCCGGGCGACCCGGAGGTGCCGATCGTCTACGAGGTCGACCGCATCCGCGACGGCCGTTCGTTCACGACCCGCCGCGTCGTCGCCGTGCAGCACGGCCGGGCCATCTTCAACCTGTCCGCGTCGTTCCAGATCATCGAGCCGGGCATGGAGCACCAGGGCGTCATGCCGGAGGCGCCGGATCCCGAGTCACTGCCCACGATGGACGACCGGTTCGAGGCGGCCGGCATCCCGCGCGACCCGTTCTGGTCGCGACCGCGTCCTATCGACGTGCGGCACACGGCCCCGCCGGCTTGGCTCCGCGAGGGTTCGCCGCCGGAGGCGCAGCAGATGGTGTGGATGCGAGCCGACGGGCGGCTCGGCGACGACCCGTTGCTGCACGTCTGCCTCGTCACCTACGCGAGCGACATGACGTTGCTCGACTCGGTGCTCATGGCCAACGGGCTGTCGTGGCAAAGCGGCAAGATCAACGGAGCCAGCCTGGACCACGCGATGTGGTTCCACCGGCCGTTCCGGGCCGACGACTGGCTGCTCTACGTGCAGGAGTCACCTACATCGGCGGGGGCTCGCGGGCTCTCCCGCGGCGACCTCTGGACGCGTGATGGCAGGCACGTGGTGTCCGTCGTACAGGAAGGTTTGTTGCGCGTCGTGAACCGGACGCAATAAATCGCCGAGATAAATACCGTTGCCCCGGGATGCTCCGAGGGTTTACAGTCCGGCTCAGTTGTCCGCGAGCGCGTGAGGAGGTGCCCGATGTCCACGAACACGATCGGTCGGGCCGCCGCGCGCTCGTTCTCCCTCATCGCCCATGAGGCCGCCTTTGGCGGGTCGAGCGTCCTCGGCGGCACCCGTGTGTCCACGTCCCTGCCCGTTGCCGTCGTCGGCGCGCGCAAGCCGTGGATGACGGATGCGGGCTACGCCCAGGGTGACTCCCGAGCCTGGAGTCCGCCGGTTTGAGACAGATCCAAATCGGCAGCTTCCAGGCCGCGGCACCCGACAAGGGCGCCGCGGCCTTTCTGTTTCTTCCGGACCGATCGTCCAACAACCAGAGCCCCCACAAGGAGCCAGAGCCCCACAAGGAGGTGGAGCGCCAAATGACACTCACGGCAGTGGTCGAGACCGACCTGGAACAGGCGCTGCCCTGTCACCTGGTCGACCCGGACCTTTTCTTCGCCGAGTCCCCGGCCGATGTCGAGCGCGCCAAGGCGCTCTGCATCGACTGCCCGCTGCGCGCCAACTGCCTGGCAGAAGCGCTCGAGCGGCGTGAGCCGTGGGGAGTCTGGGGCGGAGAGCTTGTCCTTCAGGGCGTCGTCGTGCCGCGCAAGCGTCCCCGCGGTCGTCCGCGCAAGACCGAGGTAGCCGCGTGACCGGCCTCGTCGCGATGAGCGCCCTCGCCCAGCAGGTCAACCATGAGACTAGAGAGATCGAGATGTTGCTTCTTCACGAAAGCCTCGCACGAGAGCGAATGTGCGAGCACGAACGGCAGGTTTCGCTCGCTTCCGAGCGGCGTACCCTCAGCCGCCTTGCTGCCGCCCGCCGGTGGCAGCGCCGGGCAGACTCGGCCGCGCGCCGGGCTCGCGCCCTGCGCCTATCGGTCTGAAGGGCCTGTCCGTCTGACTAATAAGGTCGCCGTCATGACGGTGACCGACCTCGCGGCGCGGGATCGTGCAGTCGATGTGCTGTGCGATCCCGCGCTTGCGCATGTTGTCGATCTGATCGCGTACGTCGACCGGTCCACTGTCGTCGTTGCGAACGCTGACGGCGCTGCGCGGTTGAGCGACTCCGACGCCGAGGTGTTGCACGGGCGCAACCCGGTCGCCGACCAGGATCCGCTCGCGTTCACACCGTTGACGAGCGAGGTCGCCGACCTGTCGCCGGCCAACGCCTCCAATGCCTATCCCTTTGCCTATGAGCGACTGGCGTCGCTGTTTGCGGCCGAGGCTGCACCGGACATCGCCGTCGTGCACACTGGCAAGCACCACTGGCCGGACGAGGGCGGCCACATCGGTGAGCACGGCTCCCTAAACGTCGTGCAGTCTCGAGCGCCGCTCATCCTGTCCGGAGCGGGCGTCACCGAGCGTGGCATGCTGAGCGTCGCAGCCCGCACGATCGACGTCGGTCCGACGCTCGCGTGGTTGGCGGGCGCTTCTTTGGGGTCTTTGACCGAGATGGACGGTCGGGCGCTCGTCGACTTAGCAGTGCCCGAGGCGCAGCACGTGATCGGTCTGTTGTGGGATGGCTGCAACTCCAACTCGCTGTATGCGTTGGCACAAGCCGGCGAGCTGCCCAACGTTGCGCGCCTGATGTCGGCGGGCTGCGCGCT
Source organism: Mycobacteriales bacterium (assembly GCA_035695245.1). Classification (GTDB taxonomy): domain Bacteria; phylum Actinomycetota; class Actinomycetes; order JAFAQI01; family JAFAQI01; genus DASSEQ01. The sequence goes on from DASSEQ010000178.1 coordinate 6,884, forward strand.
GCGCGGCGGAGCGATCGCGGAGTTTCCCTCGGTGACACTCGTCAACCACACGTCAGCGCTGACCGGCGTGGGGCCGGGCCGGCACGGCATCGTCAACAACGCCTACTTCGACCGACGCAACGCCGCGCAGGTCCTGACCAACAACTCGGCCACGTGGCATCGATGGTCGGAGTGGCTTGCTCCTGGAGTGCGAACCGCGTTCGAGTTCGTGGACGGCCCTACTGCTTCGGTCAACGAGCCGGTGGACACGGGTGCGTCGTACTCGACGTTTGCGCTCGTGCGTGAGGGTGGTTCCAGCGACGGCGCGAAGTCGATGCTCGACGACTTCCTGCCGGATCCGAAGCACGACCCGTTGGCGACGCAGGAGCATGTGCTCGGCAACAAGGAGTACCACTTCTCGTCATCGGTCGACGGGATCGGTTTGCAACAGGTGCTCGATCTGTGGCCCTCCGCCGCCGAAGCGCCGCGCTTGATGTGGTGGAACACGACGCTCACCGACACCGGACACCACGAAGGTGGCCCGCACTCACCGATCGCGCATGCAGCCATGCGCGATGCCGACTCTCGTCTCGGCGTCTTTCTCGATCACCTGGAGCAACTCGGCGTGCTGGGTCGCACGACGTTCCTGCTCACCAGTGACCACGGCTCCGAAGGCGCCGACCCCACGTGCAGAGGTGACTGGGACGGCCCGTTACGGGAAGCCGGACTGACCTTCCGCGACGAGGCCTACGGCTTCATCTATCTGGGTCATTCCTGACCGCTCGCCTCACCCGACTCTGCCTTCTGACCTGGGCTTTTGCTTGATCCGATGGTGACCGTATGACACCGCTGTAGTCCGCAATTTCGCGGACTTTCTGCGGACCGGCCAAGATCATGCGGACTAATTGCGGACTAAATGATCATGAAGTCAATCGACGTGACCGTTGTTGCCGTCGGGAACGGACGAGCGACTAGTCGCCGTCGCGCGTTGCTGCTTGAACCTCCCTGG
>DASSEQ010000179.1:0-7126 GCA_035695245.1 Mycobacteriales bacterium
CGGTCGTCAGCTCTTTCTCGCGGCCGGCTGGACAGTGCTCGGCGGGGTGGCCGTGTCGGTGTTGACCGCGGTGACCGGCACCGTCGACTGGTACACCTCGAGCGAACCCGGCACTCAAGCGCGTCGAACGATCAACGCACACGCGATCACCATGATCGCAGTGACGGTGTTCGCGATCGTCAACGTGATCGTGCGTTTCACGACGTACGCCGACAACGCGGGCACCCCGCTTGGCCTGGTGGTGCTCTCCGTCGCCACTGGCCTGTTGGTGAGCTTCGGCGCCAGCCTCGGCGGCACCCTCGTCTACGACTACGGGTTCAACGTCGAAACCGCGGGTGACCACCCGGCGTGGCACAAGAGCGAAGTCGACGTGCTCCCCGGGCACGCAGAGCCGAGCACGGCGACGGCTGCTGAACCGGCTTCGGAGCTCGTCGCCGGCGACAAGTAGCGAAGCCGGTGTCCTGACATGGTCACCGCAGTGGTTCTCTCCGGTGGAGGCAGCCTGGGAGCGGTCCAGGCGGGCATGCTGCTTGCGCTTCGCGACGCCCACGTCACGCCGGATCTGTATGTCGGCAGCTCGGTCGGTGCGCTCAACGCCGCCTACATGGCTGGGCAGGCCGAGCGATGCGGCGCCGGTCAATTGGCACGGATCTGGGCAGCGTTGCGCCGCGAGGACGTCTTCCCCACCGATGTGGTCTGCGTCCTGCGCGCCATGATCGGCCGGGCCGACAGCTTGACCAACCCGCAGCCACTGCGCCAACTCGTGCAACGCCACCTCGGCTACGAACGACTCGAAGACGCCGCACGACCGGTCGTCGTCGTCGCGACCGACGTTCTTACCGGCACCGAAGTGGCCCTCAGCCAAGGCCCCGCGGTCGATGCCGTGATGGCCAGTGCCGCACTGCCCGCCGTGTTCCCGCCGGTCACCATCGGGTCGCGCCTGCTCATGGACGGCGGAGTCGTCAACAACACACCGATCTCCGTCGCGCAACAACTCGGCGCCGACACCATCTACGTCCTGCCCACCGGCTATGCCTGTGCGCTGGATGAGCCGCCGCGCTCCGCCTTGGGGATGGGCATCCACGCGGTCACGCTTGCCATCCAACAGCGGCTCATCGCCGACGTGGCCGCGCTACAAGGCGGCCTGGATCTGCGGGTCGCGCCGCCGCTCTGCCCGTTGACGGTGTCACCGATCGACTTCACCCACACGACGTCCCTCATTGAACGCGCCCGCATCGCGACCAAGGCATGGCTGGACCAGCCGCTGGCACCCGACCAGACACGAGACCTCGCCCTGCACGACCACCGCAGGCCACCGGAGTTGGCACAGTCGAAAGGATCACGATGACGACGAGGGCCGAGACAAGCCCCGGGGAGATCGGGGTTCTCCAGCAGGTCGCGCGGCTGCGGCTCGCATCCACTCCGGCCATCGACCTGGCAGCCGCGGAGCGGGCAGCGGCGGAGTTCCTCCGCGCGATGGGGATGGACCTCACCGATCCGAGCCTCGCTGCGACACCGGCGCGGATGGCGCGTGCCTACGCAGAGCTGTTCACGCCACCCGCGATGAGGTTGACCACGTTCCCGAACGATGCCGGCTACGACGAGCTCGTCCTCGCCTGCGACATCCCCTTCACCTCCGTTTGCGAACACCACCTGTTGGCGTTCAGCGGCACCGCAACCGTGGGCTACCTGCCCGGACCACGCCTGCTCGGTCTGTCCAAGCTCGCCCGCATCGTCGACCTCCACAGCCGTCGCCCGCAGATCCAAGAACGGATGACGACGCAGATCGCCCACTGGCTCGACGACAAGCTCAAGCCACGCGGCGTTGGTGTGGTGCTGCGCGCCGAGCACAGCTGTATGACGCTGCGCGGCGTACGGGCTCACGGCTCGACCACCGTGACCAGCGCCCTTCTCGGCACGCTCCGCACTGACGAACGCACCCGAAGCGAGTTCCTTGCGCTCTCCCAGAGGGGGATCCGATGACCCACCCCGACGATCAACACCGCCTGCCGCTCGCCGAGACGGCAGTGGCGGCTCACACCCGGGCCCGTGCCGCCTTGGTCAGCCCCGACGACAGAGTGATGGACGCCGTTGTCTGGCTCTCAGCGCACCTGACGGCGATGGAACATGTCGTCTATCCGTTCGTGAGCACCCACCTGCCACTGAAACGTAAGCAGCTCGACGAGCAGCGGCGACTCACCCGTCGAATGCATCGCACGCTGCGGTCCTTAGAACAGCAGTGGGCAGGCGATGGGCTGGCGCCTCCGGACGCCAACGATCACCTGCGGAGCCAATTGCTCGCCTTGCTTGACAAGCATGAACAAGGCGAGCGGGCCCTGCTTGGGTTTGTTTCCGACATCACCGATGACGCCGCGCTCAACCTCGCCGAGCGCTACGACCACGCGATCGGCCACGGCCCGACAAGGCCACACCCGCACGGCCCGCACCGGGGCCGGCTCGGCCGGCTCACTTACGCCTTCGATGCTGCCCGCGACCACATCCTCGACGTCCTCGACTCCCGGCACGTGCCGCTTCCCCTCCCGCAGGCTCCCACGCAGCCCGGCGATCAGTCCACGTCAAGGAGACAACGGTGACCAGCGACAGCTTCGGCACTCGCCAGCGGTTCACCGTGGGTGAGTCCACCTACGACATCTTTCGGCTCGACCGCATCGACGGCGCGACCCGACTGCCCTACAGCCTGAAGGTGCTGTTGGAAAACCTTCTGCGCAACGAGGACGGCCTGCTGGTGACGGCCGACCAGGTCAACGCCGTATCCCAGTGGGATGCCGCCGCGGAGCATGGCCGCGAGATCCAGTTCAGCCCGGCCCGAGTCCTGCTGCAGGACTTCACCGGCGTGCCTTGTGTCGTCGACCTTGTGGCGATGCGTGACGCGATGGCCGCGCTCGGTGGGGATCCGCAGCACATCAACCCGCAGGTGCCGGCCGAACTGGTCATCGACCATTCGGTGATCGCCGATGTGTTCGCCCGGTCCGACGCATTCCGGGTCAACGCGAACCTGGAGTTCGAACGGAACAAGGAGCGCTATCAGCTGCTTCGGTGGGCCCAGCATGCGTTCGACAACTTCCAGGTGGTTCCCCCTGACACGGGGATCTGCCATCAGGTCAACCTCGAATATCTCGCCCGTGTCGTCTTCATCAAAGACGGCATGGCTTATCCCGACACCCTCGTCGGCACCGACTCGCACACCCCGATGGTCAACGGATTGGGCGTGCTCGGCTGGGGTGTCGGTGGTATCGAGGCCGAAGCGGCGATGCTCGGCCAGCCGATGAGCATGCTGGTCCCGCCCGTCGTCGGCGTGAAGCTGACGGGGGCTCTGCCGGAGGGAACGACCGCGACCGACCTGGTGCTGACCGTCGCCGAGATGCTGCGGCGTACGGGCGTCGTGGGGAAGTTCGTCGAGTTCTACGGCCCTGGAGTCGCTCAGGTGCCGCTGGCAAACCGCGCGACGCTAGGGAACATGAGCCCGGAGTACGGCGCCACCTGCGCGATCTTCCCGATCGACGACGAGACGCTGACATATCTGCGACTGACCGGCCGCCCGGAAGAGCGGATCAGGTTGGTGGAGGCGTACGCGAAAGAACAGGGGCTGTGGCACGACCCGGCGCACGAGCCGGACTACAGCCAACGCGTCGAGCTCGACATGTCCACGGTTGAACCGTCGATCGCCGGTCCGAAAAGACCGCAGGACCGCATCCCGCTGGCCGTGGCCCGTGAGACGGTCCGATCGTTGCTGGTGGCCGAACCGTCAATCGGCGGTCAACATCCCGGTCTCGACGAGGCATCGGCGGAATCATTCCCGGCCAGCGACCCGATCGCGGTCAGTCATGCGCACGCCGGCGATGAGCCCGCGGACCGCGATCAGCTGGCTTCGCCGCTGAGCTGGCCGTCTCAACCCGTGTCGGTCACCTTCGATGACGGCACAACCGGGACGCTTGACCACGGCCATGTCGTCATCGCGGCGATCACGTCGTGCACCAACACGTCCAACCCATCCGTGATGATCGCTGCCGGGTTGCTCGCGAAACACGCAGTCGAGCGTGGCCTGCTCAGCAAGCCATGGGTCAAGACTTCCCTCGCGCCGGGTTCGCGGGTGGTCACCGATTACTACGACCGAGCCGGGCTCACGCCCTACCTGGAGAAACTCGGGTTCAACCTCGTCGGCTACGGCTGTACGACGTGCATCGGGAACTCCGGCCCGCTGATCGACGCCGTCGGCGCCGCAGTGACCGAGCACGACCTGACCGTGTGCTCGGTGCTGTCAGGAAACCGCAACTTCGAAGGCCGGATCCACGCCGAATGCAAGATGAATTTCCTCACTTCGCCGCCGCTCGTTATCGCCTACGCCCTCGTGGGTTCCATGCAGGCGGATCTTTTGGTGGAGCCGCTCGGCGTCGACCCCGCCGGCCAGTCGGTCTACCTGCGCGACATCTGGCCCAGTACGGCCGAGGTCAAGGCAGTTATCGACGACTGCGTGCGGGCCGAGATGTTCGCCGCCGGATACGCCGACGTCTATGCCGGCGACGACAACTGGCGCGCACTGGCGGTGCCCGCCGGCGACATGTTCGCCTGGGACGACACCTCGAGCTATGTCCGTCGCCCGCCGTACTTCGATGGCATGCCCCGACAGCCAGGGCCGGTTCACGACATCCTCGATGCCCGGGTACTCGCGGTGCTCGGCGACTCCGTCACGACCGACCACATCTCACCTGCAGGTGCGATCAAACGCGATTCGCCGGCAGGGCAGTATCTCCAAGACCACGGGGTGACGCCGCGACAGTTCAACTCCTACGGTTCCCGGAGGGGCAACCACGAAGTGATGATTCGCGGAACGTTCGCCAACGTCCGACTGCGTAACCAACTGGCCCCGAACACCGAAGGCGGGATCACTCGCCACCTGCCGGACGGCGCGCAGATGAGCATCTACGACGCCGCACGCGCATACGCGGCCGACAATGTCCCTCTCCTGATCCTCGCGGGGGCCGAATACGGCTCCGGGTCATCCCGCGACTGGGCCGCGAAAGGCACGTTGTTGTTAGGGGTGAAAGCTGTCCTGGCCACGTCCTATGAACGCATTCACCGCTCCAACCTGATCGGCATGGGTGTGCTGCCCTTGCAGTTCCAAGAGGGGCAGTCCGCCGCGACATTGGGCCTGACCGGAGAGGAGACGTACTCGGTCACCGGATTACAAGGAAGCGACGGTGCGCTACCAAAGGAAGTCACCGTCCGCGTCGAGCACGACGGGAACCAACATGGGTTCACGGCCGACGTGCGCATCGACACCCCGGCAGAGGCCGAGTACTTCCGTCACGGAGGGATCCTGAAATACGTCCTGCGCAACCTCGTGGGCTGAGCGCCGCCGGCCCGACCACCCTGTGCCGCGATATCCGTCATCGGGCGAGCGTCATGAACGCGGCTATGACCGTGCCGTACAGCACATGCGCGACGAGACTGACGAGGGGTGTCTGTACTCCGTAGTTACGAGCCATGAAACCGGGCGGCTCCAGCAGTGCGACGCTGCCGGCGTCACTGATCGCCGATCCCATCCGAGGATGCACCAGCGGCAGCAGGACATTGACCAGCACCGTACCCGCGAACAGCCCCTGGCCGAGCCCGAACACCGAACCGAGCCACCAGTCGTGCCGGCCCAGGGCGAGGAACAGGACGTAGTAACCCAAAGCGAAGATGAGCCCCATCACGAAATGCGCCAGGTAACCGACTGCCTTCGCCCGGGTCCGGTTCGCTGTTAATGCCGTTCCGAGCAAGAAGGGCAAATCCATCCGGGTCAGGTTCAGCTCGCTCGCGGCACGCAGGATTGTGGTCAGCATCAGTGTTCCTGCGAAGCCGCCGGCAAGGGCCGCCCAGATACTCACAACCCCACCTCGGCCAGGGTTGTGGCCGCGCTGATCAACGACAAGTGGCTCAACCCTTGTGGCAGGTTGCCGAGGAACTGCGTGTTCTTGGGGTCGATCTCTTCCGCATAGAGGCCGACGTCATTGCTGAGGGCGACCAAGTCGTCCATCAGCCTCACTGCCTCCTCGTGCTGACCGGTCCGCGCCAGCGCTTCGACGAGCCAGAAGGAACAGCTCACGAAGGCTCCCTCGTCGCCGGCCAAGCCGTCTTCGCCGGTGTATCGGTACAGGTACGGACCATGCCCGAGGTCGCGGCGGATGGCCCGGACGGTCTGGTTCCATCGCGGCGCGCCGGGCTCGCCGTACCCAGAGAGCAGACCCAGCAGCAGGCTGGCATCAAGCTCTTCACTGTCGGCGGATCGCCGGTAGCTCTGCATTTGCTCGGAGTAGCAGCGCTGTTCGACGAACGTTCGGATGGCCGTGGCCTGCGCCGCCCAGACGGCCCGGTGGCGATCGGAAACGATGCCACGTTCCGCGAGCCGGTCGGCGCGATCGAGCGCGACCCAGCACATCATCTTGGAGTGGGTGAAGTGCGACGGCTGGCTCCGAACCTCCCAGATTCCGGCATCAGGCATCTGCCAGATTCGGCAAACCAGATCGGCGATCTCGGCGAGCCTCTTGCCGATGTCCGCATCGATCTCTTCGCCCGCCTGCGCATACAGCCACGCGGTCTGCATCAGTTCTCCATAGACGTCGAGCTGTAGTTGCTCAGCGGCGGCGTTCCCGATTCGGACCGGCCGAGAGCTGAGATAGCCCTCGAGCGGCAAGTCGTGTTCGACCGAGCGTGCCCCTCCGTCCAGCCGGTACAACGGGCGTAGCCGGGGATGGGTGAGCTGCGAGGCGTGCACCAACCACCAGAAATACGCCTTTGCCTCGGGTGCACAACCAAGCCGGAGCAGGGAGTCGAGAGTGAAAGCCGCATCCCGGATCCAGCAGAACCGGTAGTCCCAGTTGCGGGCTCCGCCGATCTGTTCGGGCAGAGAAGTCGTTGCCGCTGCGGCCACCGCTCCTGTCGGTGCGTGGACAAGCAGTTTGAGGGCCAAAGCGCTGCGCGTCACCGCCTCCTGCCAACGTCCGCTGACGGTGCGAGTGGCAGTCCAGGCCTGCCACGTGGACACCGTCTTGTCGAAGCGGGCCTCGAGTTCGGTTCGGCTCGGGAAGACCAGCGGTTCTTGATGTGCCGCGCAGAGCGCCAG
>DASSEQ010000180.1:0-12069 GCA_035695245.1 Mycobacteriales bacterium
GCCTCGAGGGCTACCAGGGGCTGGCCCAGATCGGCACCGCGGCGTTCGCCGGCTTCGTCTCCGCCTACTTCAACACGCGCGAGATCGCCCCTCTGGTTGCCGGGCTCGCGCTGACCGCGACGGTGGGGGCCGGCTTCACCGCGCAGCTCGGCGCCATGCGCATCAGCGAGGAGATCGACGCCCTCGAGGTCATGGGCGTGCCGTCGATCCCCTACCTGGTGACGACCCGGATCATCGCTGGGCTGGTCGCGGTGATCCCGCTCTACGTCATTGGCCTGTTCTCGTCGTACTTCGCGACGCGGTTCATCGTCACGTCGTACTTCGGCCAGTCCAGCGGCACCTACGACCACTACTTCCATCTGTTCCTGCCGCCGATCGACGTCTTGTACTCCTTCCTCAAAGTGCTGGTCTTCGCCGTCGTGATCATGCTGATCCACTGCTACTACGGCTACTACGCCAAGGGCGGTCCGGCCGGCGTCGGCGTCGCGGTGGGGCGCGCGGTGCGCACCTCGATCGTCGCGATCAACGTGATCGACCTCCTGCTCAGCCTCGCCATCTGGGGCTCCACCACGACCGTCCGGATCGCCGGGTAGCCAGCGATGCCTGCCCTCGGAATTGGCGCGACGGTCAAGCGTCGGCTGCTCGGGTTGACCCTCGTCGTCGTCATCGTCGGACTGATCGCCCTCACGGGCGCGCTCTACAGTCACGCGTTCCGCAACTGGGCACCGGTCGCCCTCAAGACGCAGGACATCGGCAACCAGCTGATCGTGCCCGCCGACGTGAAGCTGCGCGGCGTGCTCGTGGGCGAGGTCACCTCGGTCAGCAGCAGCGGCCGGATCGCCACGCTGCACATGGAGATCGACCCCTCGAAGCTGCACGAGATCCCGGCCAACGTGGTCGCGCGCATCCTGCCCAAGACGCTCTTCGGTGAGAAGTACGTCGACCTCGTCTATCCCGACCACCCCGAGACGGTGCGTCTCGCCGCGGGCGACGTGATCCCCGAGGACAGGTCGAAGACTGCGATCGAGCTGCAGAACGTCTTCCAGCAGCTGGTGCCCTTGCTCAAGACGCTGAAGCCGGTCCAGCTCAACCAGACGCTGTCGGCGCTTGCCGATGCGCTACGGGGACGCGGTGAGGAGCTCGGCAAGAACCTCTCGCTGGCCGACGACTACTTCCGCAAGCTCAACGCGCACCTGCCGACGATCCAGCACGACATCTCCGGCCTGGCCGACCTCGCGTCGTCGCTCGACGAGGCCGCGCCCTCGATCCTGGCGCAGGCCCGCAACTTCGCGGTCAACGCGCGCACGCTGACCGACAAGCAGGACACCTACGCCGACTTCCTGCGGCAGACCGCGACGTTCGCCGACACGGCGACGCAGGTCTTCGGTGAGAACGCCGACCGCATCATCAGCCTCGCTCACGTGAGCCGGCCGGTGACCGACGTGCTCGCTTACTACTCGCCGGAGTTCACCTGCCTGCTCAACGGGCTGGCGACCCTCGAGCCGCGGCTCAACCAGGCGTTCGGTCCGGGGCCCTACCTGCACATCACCCTCGAGTACGTCCCCGACCGCGGGGCCTACACCTACCCGGCCGACCTGCCCAAGTACGACACGATCACCGGCCCCGACTGCCACGGGTTGCCCAGCAGCCCGCAGAGCTCCGCCTACCCGTCGGCCTACACCCAGCAGCCGGCGGCCAACCCGACCCGCACCACTCAGGCCGACTACGACATCGGCCCGGTCGGTAGCACCGCGGAGCAGCAGTTCGTCACCGCGCTGCTCGCTCCGGTCATGAACATGCCGAGCGACGACGTGCCCGCCGGGCTGGCGACGCTGCTCGCCGGGCCGATGATGCGGGGGATGGCGGTGGGCCTGTCATGAGAGGCAAGACCCTCGCCAGCTTCGTGAAGCTGACGATCTTCACGGTCATCACCCTGATCGTCACCACGATCCTGGCGTTCACGATCGCCAACATCCAGTTCCGCAGCACGCACACCTACCACGCGATGTTCACCGACGCGACCAGCCTGCTCAGCGGCGACGACGTGCGCATCGCGGGCGTGCGAGTCGGCCAGGTGAGCGGTGTTCACCTCGCGGACCGCAAGTACGCCGACGTGACCTTCACCGTCGACAAGGACGTGCCGCTGACGCAGGGCACCCAGGCCGAGCTCAAGTTCCGCAACCTCGTCGGCCAGCGCTACCTCGACCTGGTGCCGGGGCCCGGCAGCGGCGCGGCCCTGAAGCCCGGCGGCACGATCCCGCTGGCGCAGACCCAGCCGGCGCTCGACCTGACGACGCTGTTCAACGGCTTCCGCCCGCTGTTCCAGGCGCTGACGCCCGACCAGGTCAACCAGCTCGCCTACGAGATCATCCAGACCTTCCAGGGCACCGGGCCGACCGTCGACCAGCTGGTGATCCACACCGCGTCGCTCACCAACGCGCTCGCCGACCGCGACAAGATCATCGGCCAGGTCATCGACAACCTCAGCTCGACGGTCGCCACCGTCGACGCCAACTCGGGCGGGCTCGACGAGCTGGTCAGCCAGCTCCAGCGCCTGGTCACCGGGCTGGCCGGCGACCGCGAGGCGATCCGTGACTCGCTGGGCAACATCGACCAGCTGGCCGGCAACACCGCGCTGCTGATCGAGCAGATCCGGCCTGCGCTTCCGGTCGACCTGACCCAGCTGTCGAAGGCCGCCGACTACCTCGCCAACACGAAGAACGACCAGGGCGACGTCTTCCTCGATGAGTTCCTGGGCCGTTTCCCCGACAAGCTCAACACGATCATCCGCACCGCGACCTACGGCTCGTGGTTCAACTTCTACCTCTGCGACGTGGACGGGTCGTTCACCAGCGGCGGCACGAAGATCACGACGCCGACGATCCACAACAACGTGCCGGTCTGCAACACCGTCTACAACAAGGAAGCGGCGGGGCAGCCGTGAAGCCGTTCCGCGAGCGCAACCCGATCCCGATCGCCCTGATCGGGGTCGGCCTGCTGCTCGGATTCCTGGTGCTCGCCTTCAACGTCGACAAGCTGCCGCTCATCGGCGCGGGCCGCACCCTGACCGCAGACTTCGCCAACTCCAGCGGGCTGCAGCCGAAGGACGACGTCCGCATCGCCGGCATCAAGGTCGGCTCGGTGAAGTCCGTCGAGCTGCACGGATCGGTCGTGCGGGTCGCGTTCACCGACAACTCCGGCGTACGCCTCGGTGACCAGGCGCGAGCAGACATCAAGATCAAGACGTTGCTCGGGCAGAAGTTCATCGACCTGACCCCCGACGGTCCGGGCGACCTGCACGGCACGATCCCGGTGAGCCGCACCACCACCCCGCTGATCGTGACCGAGGCGTTCATCGGCCTGGGCAAGCGCGCCGGCGAGATCGACACCGACCAGCTGGCCAAGGCGTTCGACACGCTCGCGTCGACGTTCAAGGACACCCCGCCCGAGGTGTCGCAGTCGCTACAGGGTCTGTCGCGCCTCTCCCAGACCATCTCCTCTCGCGACCAGGAGCTCGGCGAGCTGCTCAAGCACGCCAACTCGGTCAGCGGCGTCCTCGCGAGCCGCAACGAGCAGATCACCAAGCTGATCCAGGACGCTGACGTGGTGCTGCAGCTGGTCGAGGACCAGCGGGCCGTGATCCACGACCTGCTCGTCAACACCGCCGACCTGGCGAGCCAGCTGACCGCGCTGGTCAACGAGAACCGCGCGGCGCTCTCGCCGGCGCTCGACAACCTGCACTCGGTGCTCAACATCCTGGAGAAGCACCGCGACGACCTCGACACGGCGATCCACGAGCTGGCGCCGTTCGTCCGCAACTTCGACAACACCCTCGGCAACGGTCACTTCTTCGACAACTTCATCGCCGATCTGCCGCCGGGCGCCTTCCCGGCCGTGCAGGGCGGCGCCGGCAGCGGAGGTGGAGGGTGAAGCGCTACGGCGCCGGCCGGGTCGCGATCATCGCGTTCGGGGCGGCGGCGGTCGTGATCGCGGCAGTCTTCGGCGGCACCGCGGCCTTCGGCAGCGGTGGCGGCTCGATGAAGCTCACCGCCTACTTCCCGCAGACGATCGGCCTCTACGAGGGCTCCAGCGTGCGCATCCTCGGCGTGCCGGTCGGCAAGGTCACGAAGATCCAGCCGCAGGGCACCCGCGTCAAGGTCGTCATGGACTACGACGGGAGCCATCCGGTGCCCGCCAACGCCGGTGCCGTCATCATCCCGCCGTCGATCGTCAGCGACCGCTACGTCGAGCTGACCCCGGCCTACACCGGCGGGCCGAAGATGGCCGACAACGCGACGATCCCCGAGTCGCGCACCGCGATCCCGCTGGAGCTCGACCAGATCTTCGGCAACCTCAACCAGCTCAACGTCGCGCTCGGCCCGAACGGCGCGAACAAGAACGGCGCGCTGTCACGGCTGGTCGACGTCGGCGCCGCCAACCTCAAGGGCAACGGCGACAAGCTGAACACCGCGCTGCAGAACTTCTCCCAGGCCATCTCGACGCTGTCGGGGCACAAGGAGGACCTGTTCGGCACGTTGACCAACCTGCAGAAGTTCACGACCAACCTGGCCAGCCACGACACCGACGTGCGCAAGCTCAACACCGATCTGGCGCAGGTCTCGACGATCCTCGCGGGCGACCGGGAGGAGCTCGACGCAGCGCTGCGCAACCTGGCGGTCGCGCTCGGCCAGGTGGGCAGCTTCGTCCGGGACAACCGCAGCACGCTGACCACCGACGTCAAGCAGCTGACCGACATCACCAACATCCTGGTCAACCGGCAGCGCGACCTCACCGAGATCCTCGACGACGCCCCGCTCGGCCTGCAGAACCTCACGCTGGCCTACAACGCGACCTACCACACGCTCGACTCGCGCGGTGACTTCGAGAACGACTTCGGCAACCCGAGCAACCCGACCAACCCGGCCTGCTTCCTCTACTCGGCGGTCACCCACCAGCCCTGCCCGAGCCTGGGCCTGCCGACGGCCGTGCCCTCCACCCTGTCGCCCACGCAGGAGATCATGCAGCTGTTGAAGGCGGGCCAATGAGAGCGCGCCTGTTTCGTCCGGTCGCGGCCGCGATCGCCGTCCTCGTCTGCGCGACCGGCTGCAACTTCACCGGCATCTCCGACCTGAGCCTCCCCGGCGGTGCGGCGTTCGGTTCGCCGACCTACCAGGTCAACGCGGTCTTCGACAACGTGCTCGACCTGGTGCCCCAGTCGGCGGTGCGGGTCAACGACGTTGCGGTCGGCAGCGTCGACAAGATCACGCTGACGAAGGACTTCAAGGCGCTCGTGCAGATGCGCATCAAGAAGTCGGTGAAGCTGCCCGCCAACAGCATCGCCACCCTGCAGCAGACGACGCTGCTCGGCGAGAAGTTCATCGGTATCGGGCCGCCAGACGGCGTCGTGCCGACGGGCGTGCTGCGACCCGGCACCACCCTGCGCAACCAGAACACCGTCGACTACCCCGACGTCGAGCAGGTCTTCGCGCTGCTGTCCGGCGTCCTCAACGGCGGTGGCCTGGCCAACCTGCAGACCATCAACGTCGAGCTGACCAAGGCGCTCCAGGGTCGCGAAAGCCAGGTCAAGGACCTGCTCAACCAGCTCACGACGTTCGTGGCCGGTCTCGACGCGCAGAAGTCCGAGATCGTCCGGGCGCTGACCGAGCTCGACAAGCTCAGCGGGAAGCTCGCCGCCCAGAACGGCACGATCGCGACCGCGCTGAAGGACATCGGGCCGGGCCTGAAGGTGCTGGCCGACAACCGGGTCCAGCTGGTCGACCTGCTGCAGCACATGTCCAAGCTCGGCGAGGTCGGCAACCGCATCATCACGGCCAGCCGCGAGGACACCGTGAAGAACCTCAACAACCTCGCGCCGGTGCTCACCAAGCTCGCCGCCGCCGAGCAGAACCTCCCGAAGTCGCTCGAGCTGCTGCTCGACTACCCGTTCCCGAAGGACGCCACCAACGCGATCCCGGGCGACTACACCGGCCTGCGGGTCACGCTCGCCGCGGACACGTTGTTCCGCATCCTCGCCCCGCCGACCGGCCCGGCGCCGACGCCGACGATCCCGAACCTGCCGCAGGGCAACGGTGGTCTGCTCGGCATCGGCCAGCTGCCCAGCCTCGGTGACCTGCTGCCCAAGCCCGGCACGACGCCCGGCGGTGTCGGCGGGGTGCTCGGCGGGCTCGGCGGCCTCCTGCAGGGAGGCCTGCGATGATCCTCAGCCGTCGCGTCAAGATCCAGCTTGCGATCTTCATCCTGCTGTCCGCCGCGGGCATCGCCTATGCGGGCTTCTCCTACGTCGGCGTACGCCCCTTCAACCCGCAGTACCGCGTCACCGCCCACTTCGCGGACTCCGGCGGCATCTTCAAGAACGCCGCGGTCTCCGTGCGCGGCGTGGAGGCCGGCCGCGTCCAGGACCTCCAAGTGGTCCCCGACGGCGTCGCGGTCACGATGGCCATCGACCCGAAGTTCCACATCCCGGCCGACGCCAAGGCGAAGGTCGTGAACCTGTCGGCGGTCGGCGAGCAGTTCGTCGACATCGTGCCGCAGTCCAAGGGCGGCCCCTACCTGCACGACGGCAGCGTGATCCCGCTGTCGCGCACGTCGACGCCCATCGACGACGCGACGATCCTGCAGAACCTCTACGCGCTGGCGTCCTCGGTCGACAAGAACCACCTCGGCACCGTCATCGAGGAGCTGGGCGCGGCGTTCCGCGACCTCGGTCCCGACCTGCAGCGGCTCATCGACCAGGGCGACGCCCTGACGAAGGCCGCTCAGAGTGCGCTGCCGCAGACCGTCGCCCTCATCAACGACAGCAAGACCGTGCTCGACACCCAGCAGGCCATCCGCGGCGACTTCCAGACGTTCGCGAAGCAGCTGGCGACGTTCTCCCAGCAGCTGGTGACCGACGACCCGGCCATCCGATCCGTGCTCGACAACGGCGTGACCAGCGCCAACCAGATCACCCAGCTGCTGCAGGACAACCGGTCGGCGCTGCCGATCCTGCTCGGCAACCTCGTGACGGTCAACTCGATCCAGGCGGCGCGGTTGCCCGGGCTCAAGGTGATGCTGACGCTCTACCCGGCGAGCGTGGCCAACGGCTTCCTCGCCAGCCCCGGTGACGGCACCGGCCACTTCGGTCTCGTGGCGACCGACCAGGCGCCCGTCTGCACCAACGGCTACATCCCGCAGAGCGAGTGGCGCAACAACACCCTCGACCCGAAGACCAACCCGGAGGCCTTCGGCGGCAAGGCCAACCTCAACACCGACTGCCGGGAGCCGCACGACAGCCAGATCAACGTCCGCGGATCGCGCAACGCGCCGCGTCCGCCGGGTGACACCACCGATCAGCCGGCGTCCGACACCGGGACGGCGTCGTCCGGCTCCGGCGGTTCGGGCGGCGCACCGTCGCTCCCGGCGCCCTCGGGCGGGGCCGCGTCGGCGGGCTCCGGCCCGGCCGTGACGACATATGATCCGGTGAGCGGTCTGCTGTTCGGTCCGGGCGGCGAGGCCTACCAGCTCGGCACCACCGGCGGTCAGCGGGTCCTCGGCCCGGGTTCCTGGCGGTGGCTGCTGCTGGCCCCGGCGGCCTCGGACTGACCGTCCCCGCCCCCCACGCGAAGGCAGCGATCGTGCCGGACACCTACTCCGAGACCCCACCCGTCGACAGCGAGCCGCAGCAACCCGCGGCCGACGCGGGGAATGCGCTCGCGGCCCGGCGCCGGTTCCCGAGGTGGCTGACGCGTACGACGGTCAGCGCGGTCCTCGCCGTCGTGGTCATCGCGGCCGCCGTCGTGTTCGCGGTGTTCCTCAGCAAGGCGTCGAGCCGCGACTCGGTCACCTCCCAGCGCGAGTCGGCGCTCGCCTCGGCGCGGCAGGCGGCGGTCAACTTCACCAGCTACGACTACCGGCACCTCGACGCCGACTACAAGCGGGTACGCGACGGGGCCACCGGCGCCTTCAAGGCCGACTTCGACAAGCAGAGCAAGGTGCTCGCCCAGGTCATCCAGCAGAGCAAGGCGGTGGCGACCGGCCAGGTCGTCGACGCGGCGATCGTCTCGGCCGGCTCCAGCGACGCCACCGTGCTCGTCGCGGTCGACGACACCATCACCAACACCCAGGCGCCGAAGGGCGTGGTCAAGCACTACCGGTTGCGCATCGACCTGAAGAAGATCGGCGGCCAGTGGCTCGTCGCCAACGTCCAGCCGGTCGCATGAGCGCCGAGGGCGGCGACGGCCCGGGGCGCCGCGCGAGCAGGGACAGCGGGCAGCCCGCCGGCGACGCGCAGGTCACTTCGGAGGAGGCGGCGTTGGCCGACGAGACGACACCGCCCGAGGAGCCCGCGCTCGCGGAAGAGGCGAGCTTCCCGGCGGCGACGGGCCCTTCGGGCGAGACGTCGTCCGCGGACGAGCCGTCCGCTCTCGCCGCCGAGGGGCCGACCCGTCGCCGGTCACCGGCCGGCCCGCGTCTCGCGGCCGTGCTGCCCTGGGCTCTCGGCGTGCTCGCGATCGCCCTGTCGGTCGCGGCCGGCCTCGAGGTGGCGCACGTCCGTCAGGCCGACTCGGTGGCCGACGCGCGCACCCAGGCGGTCGCCGCCGCGCGCAGCGCCGTGCAAGGGGTGCTGTCCTACGACTACCGCCACCTCGACCAGGACTTCACCGCCGGCCGCAAGCTGCTGACTCCCGGGTTCGCCAAGGACTACGAGGAGACGACGAAGGCCGTGGCGCCGACGGCGAAGCAGTACCACGCGGTGGTGACCGCCGAGGTGACCGCGGCCGGCGCCCGCAACGTCAGCGCCGACTCGGCGACCGTCCTGCTCTTCGTCGACCAGACCAGCACCAACACCAAGCACGCGCAGCCGCGCATCGACCAGAGCCGGGTGCGGGTGACCATGGTCAAGGACGGCGGTCGCTGGCTGCTGAGCAAGCTCGAGGCGCTGTAGTCGCGGTCTGGGCGCGGCCGCGATTTCGCACACCGACCGGGCGCTGCTGCTTGACGGGAGACGCCTCCCGGGTGATCCTTCCCTCAGCAGTGACAACCCTATGGGGCACCGTCTCCGGTGCGTCTCGACAGCAGTGTGGCCAGTTCGCTACACTGTCACTTTGCGCTGCCCACCCCCGAGCCCGCTGATCCCGGGTCGCTCGGCGTGCGCGCGCACCGATCGCGAGCACTGTGGAAGGACCGCTGTTGGCCGCCTCGCGCACCGCCTCCGACAGTTTCACCCCTGATTCACGCACTCCCAGCCAGAGTTCCCGTGGCCGCCGCATCTCCTTCGCGCGGATCGCCGAGCCGCTCGAGGTGCCCGACCTCCTGGCGCTGCAGACCTCCTCGTTCAAGTGGCTGGTCGGCGAGCCCCAGTGGCGCGCCGAGGTCGGCTCCGACGTCCCGTCGGGTCTCGAGGAGATCCTCGCCGAGCTGTCCCCGATCCAGGACTTCTCCGGATCGATGTCCCTCGAGTTCCGCGAGCCGCGCCTCGACGAGCCCAAGTACTCCGTGGAGGAGTGCAAGGACAAGGACATGACCTACTCGGCGCCGCTGTTCGTCACCGCCGAGTTCACCAACAACGAGACCGGCGAGATCAAGAGCCAGACGGTCTTCATGGGCGACTTCCCGCTCATGTCGCCGAGCGGCACCTTCGTCATCAACGGCACCGAGCGGGTCGTCGTCAGCCAGCTCGTCCGCTCGCCCGGCGTCTACTTCGACCGGGCGCTCGACAAGACCAGCGACCGCGAGGTCTTCGGCTGCAAGGTCATCCCGAGCCGCGGCGCGTGGCTGGAGTTCGAGGTCGACAAGCGCGACACCGTCGGCGTCCGCATCGACCGCAAGCGCCGCCAGCCGGTCACCGTCCTGCTGCGCGCGCTGGGCTGGGACGAGGCCCGGATTCTCGAGCGCTTCGGCGAGTTCGAGTCGATCCGCACCACGCTGGAGAAGGACCACACGTCCACGCAGGACGAAGCGCTGGTCGACATCTATCGCAAGCTGCGCCCGGGGGAGCCCCCCACGCGCGACGCGGCCGAGACGCTGCTGACCAACCTCTATTTCAACCAGAAGCGCTACGACCTGGCGAAGGTCGGGCGCTACAAGGTCAACCGCAAGCTCGGCCTCGACGCCCCCACCTCGACTGGCGTCCTCACCGAGGACGACATCGTCGCGGCGATCGACTACATCTGCCGGCTGCACCGCGGTGACGCCGGTTTCGAGCCCGACGACATCGACCACTTCGGCAACCGGCGGCTGCGCACGGTCGGCGAGCTGATCCAGAACCAGGTCCGCATCGGCCTCGCCCGCATGGAGCGGGTGGTGCGCGAGCGCATGACGACTCAGGACGTCGAGGCGATCACGCCGCAGACCCTGATCAACATCCGGCCGGTCGTGGCGAGCATCAAGGAGTTCTTCGGGACCTCCCAGCTCAGCCAGTTCATGGACCAGACCAACCCCCTCGCGGGGCTGACCCACAAGCGCCGGCTGTCGGCGCTGGGCCCCGGCGGTCTGTCCCGGGAGCGCGCCGGCTTCGAGGTCCGCGACGTGCACCCGAGCCACTACGGCCGCATGTGCCCGATCGAGACGCCGGAAGGTCCCAACATCGGCCTGATCGGGTCGCTGTCGACCTACGCGCGCGTCAACGCCTTCGGGTTCGTCGAGACGCCCTACCGCAAGGTCGAGAGCGGCAAGGTCACCGACCAGATCGACTACCTGTCGGCCGACGAGGAGGACCGCCACGTCATCGCGCAGGCCAATGCGCCGCTGACGGCCAACGGCGCGTTCGCCGAGGCCCGCGTGCTGGTCCGCAAGAAGGGCGGCGAGGTCGACTACCTCGCACCCGACCAGGTCGACTACATGGACGTCTCGCCGCGGCAGATGGTCTCCGTCGCGACCGCGATGATCCCGTTCCTGGAGCACGACGACGCCAACCGCGCGCTCATGGGCTCCAACATGCAGCGCCAGTCCGTGCCGCTGCTGCGCAGCGAGGCCCCGCTGGTCGGCACCGGCATGGAGTACCGCGCGGCCGTCGACGCCGGCGATGTCGTGGTGGCCGAGAAGCCCGGCGTCGTCGAGGAGGTCTCCGCCGACTACGTGACGGTGGCCGCCGATGACGGCACCCACCGCACCTACCGGCTGGCGAAGTTCCGCCGCTCCAACCAGGGCACCTGCATCAACCAGCGCCCGATCGTCGACGAGGGCGACCGCGTCGAGGTGGGCACCGTCATCGCCGACGGCCCCTGCACGGCCAACGGCGAGATGGCCCTCGGCAAGAACCTCCTCGTGGCGTTCATGCCGTGGGAGGGCCACAACTACGAGGACGCGATCATCCTGTCGCAGCGCCTCGTGCAGGACGACGTGCTCTCCTCGATCCACATCGAGGAGCATGAGGTCGACGCCCGTGACACCAAGCTCGGGCCCGAGGAGATCACTCGCGACATCCCCAACGTCAGCGAGGAGGTCCTCGCCGACCTCGACGACCGCGGCATCATCCGCATCGGCGCCGACGTGGTGCCGGGCGACGTGCTCGTCGGCAAGGTCACGCCGAAGGGCGAGACCGAGCTGACGCCCGAGGAGCGGCTGCTGCGCGCGATCTTCGGCGAGAAGGCGCGTGAGGTCCGCGACACCTCGCTGAAGGTCCCGCACGGCGAGAGCGGCAAGGTCATCGGCGTACGCGTCTTCTCCCGCGAGGAGGGCGACGAGCTGCCGCCCGGCGTCAACGAGCTGGTCCGCGTCTACATCGCCCAGAAGCGCAAGATCACCGACGGTGACAAGCTCGCCGGCCGGCACGGCAACAAGGGTGTCATCTCCAAGGTGCTGCCGGTCGAGGACATGCCGTTCCTCGAGGACGGCACTCCCGTCGACATCATCCTCAACCCGCTCGGCGTGCCGGGCCGAATGAACGTCGGCCAGGTGCTCGAGACCCACCTCGGCTGGGTCGCCAAGACCGGCTGGAAGGTCAACGGCACCAAGGAGGCCTGGCAGAAGCGGCTCGCCGAGATCGGCGCAGACTCCGCCGACCCCGGCACCAACGTCGCCACACCGGTCTTCGACGGTGCCCGCGAGGAGGAGATCACCGGTCTGCTC
>DASSEQ010000181.1:0-6789 GCA_035695245.1 Mycobacteriales bacterium
GCGAGCCCGCGGCAGAACTCCGATCCTCGTCGGAGGTAGCGGGCTCTATGTCCGTGCGGTCATCGACCGGATCGACTTTCCCGGCACCGACGCCGCGCTCCGCGCGGAGCTCGAGGCCGAGCTCGCCGGCGCCGGACCGGCTCCGCTCTACCAGCGGTTGCAACAGCGGGACCCTGCCGCGGCCGCCGCGATCCTGCCCGGCAACGGGCGGCGCATCGTGCGCGCCCTCGAGGTGATCGAGCTGACCGGCCGGCCGTTCACGGCGACGCTGCCCCGCTACGACGACCAGTCCGGCGGCGCATGGTGTAACGCGATGCAGATCGGGCTCGACCTACCCGACGCGGAGCTCGACCAGCGCGTCGACCTGCGCGTGGACCGGATGTTCGACGCGGGCCTCGCCGACGAGGTGCGAGCTCTGGAGGCCGAAGGTCTCCGCGACGGTCGCACGGCGCGCGCCGCCCTCGGCTACCGGCAGGTGCTGGAGATGCTCGACGGCGCACACGACGAGCCGCAGGCGCGGGCCGCGACCGCGCGTGCGACCCGGCGGTTCGTCCGCCGGCAGCGGTCGTGGTTTCGCCGGGATCCACGAGTGAGGTGGCTCCCGGAGGGAAGCGACCCGATCACCGCTGCCCTCGCCTTGCTCTAGCCACTTGTGGATCTAGCCCCATCGGGCCATTCCGGCAACTGCTGTTAACCCGCACACTTGCCCCGCAGGAGCCCACCCTGCGGGAGTCGCCCATGCCCAGCCTCGACCTGGACCTCGTACCGGCACTGCGCACTGCGCTGGACAACGACGAGCTGGTGCTGCATTTCCAGCCCGAGGTCGACCTCGCGACCGGCGCGGTCGTCGGCATGGAGGCGCTCTTGCGCTGGCAGCATCCGCAGCGTGGGCTGCTCTGGCCGGCCGACTTCCTCGCCGTGGCCGATGGCGCCGGGCTGATGCCGGAGATCGGCTGGTGGGTGCTCGAGCGGTGCGCCACCGAGCTCGAGACGTGGCGACCGCTGCCACCGGCCGCCGACGGCAGCCGACGCCAGCTGTGGGTCAACGTTGCGGGCTCTCAGCTGCTGCAAGCCGGCTTCGTCGATCGGGTCCGGCGAGTGGTCACCGAGTGCGCGCTTCCGCCCGGGGTGCTCGGGCTCGAGGTCACCGAGGAGGGCCTTGCCGCCGGGAGTCGGTTCGCCGCCGAGCTGCTGGAAGACCTGCGGAGCGTCGGTGTCGCGCTCGCCCTCGACGACTTCGGCACGTGGTACTCCTCGCTCGGCACCATCGGTGAGCTGCCGTTCGAGGCGGTGAAACTCGACCAGTCGTTCGTGCGCGGCGTGGGGTCCGACCTCGAGAACGACACCATCGTCTCCTCCGTCATCGAGTTGGCACACGCCCATGGGGTGCGGGTCGTGGCGGAGGGCGTCGAGTCGTGGGCCGAGGGTGCGCGGCTGTGTGAGCTGGGGTGCGATCGGGCGCTCGGCTACCTCTTCAGCGGGCCCCAGCGCGCCGACGCCGCCCGGTTGATGCTGGCGCACGGCACCGGCTGGCAGGGCGCCGGCCGGGTCCCGGTGCCGCGCGAGCGGAAGACCCTGAACCACCTGCTCTGAGCGCAGCCGATCGGCGCGGGCACGCCGTAGGCTTGATTCGTGCAGTTCGTCAAAGGTCACGGCACCCGCAACGACTTCGTCGTGCTGCCCGACTTCGGCGACGAACTGCGGCTCACCGATGCCGCGGTCTCGGCCATCTGCGATCGCCGCGCCGGCATCGGCGCCGATGGCGTGCTCCGCGTCGTGCGCGCTGCCGCCGCAGGTCGCGACAGCGAGGCGGAGTGGTTCATGGACTACCGGAACGCCGACGGCTCGGTCGCCGAGATGTGCGGCAACGGCATCCGCGTCTTCGGTCGCTACCTGGTCGACAGCGGATTGGCCGCCCCGGGACGCGTGCTTGTCGACACCCGCGCCGGCGTCAAGAAGCTCGACGTGCCGGTGACCGGCGACATCACGGTGGGCATGGGCGCGCCCGAGCGCCTTCCCGAGGCCAAGGTGATGCTCTCCGGCGACTGGTGGCCGGCGCACGGCTGGTCGATGGGCAACCCGCACCTGGTCGCCGTCGACGGACCTCCTGTCGATGCCGTCGACCTCAGCACCGCGCCCGCGATCGATCCGGGCGACGCCTTTGCCGACGGTGTCAACGTCGAGGTCGTCGAGGTGCTCGGGCCGACCGGGATCCGCATGCGCGTGCACGAGCGTGGTGTGGGCGAAACGCAGTCGTGCGGCACTGGCGCGTGCGCGGCCGCCGTCGCGGTCATGGCGCTGCGGGACGAACGTTCGACGTACGACGTGGACGTGCCCGGCGGGCGTTTGACGGTGAAGTGGTGCGACGGCGGTCAGGTGCTGCTCACCGGCCCGGCAACGATCGTCGCCGAAGGCGAATATCGCAGCGACAGCGCCGGGTGAACCTGCGACCATGCGGGAAGCCCGACCTGACCGCCGACGCCCGAGACATGTGATGACATCCGCATCCGAGTTCGCTGAGCTACCCGAAGACACCGAGCGCATCGAGCTCGAACTCGAGGCCCGCCGTGGCCTGCGTCGCGTGCCGGGCATCACGACCGAGCTCGAGGACGTCACCGAAGTCGAATACCGGCGACTGCGACTCGAGCGGGTCGTCCTCATCGGCGTATGGACCACGGGCACGCTGGAAGAGGCAGAGACCTCGCTTCAGGAGCTGAAGGCGCTCGCCGAAACAGCCGGCTCGCTCGTGCTGGAAGGCGTTGTCCAACGGCGCGACAAGCCCGATCCGGCGACGTACGTCGGTAGCGGCAAGGCACGTGAGCTCAGCGAGATCGTGGTCGCCACCGGCGCCGACACTGTCGTTTGCGACGGCGAGCTCACTCCGGGCCAGCTGCGCCAGCTGGAGGACATCGTCAAGGTCAAGGTCATCGACCGCACCGCCCTGATCCTCGACATCTTTGCCCAGCATGCACGCAGCCGAGAAGGCAAGGCGCAGGTCGAGCTGGCGCAGATGGAGTACATGCTGCCGCGACTGCGCGGTTGGGGTGAGTCGCTCTCCCGGCAGGCCGGTGGCCGTGTCGCGGGCGGCGGCGGCATCGGCACGCGCGGACCTGGCGAGACGAAGATCGAGACCGACCGCCGGCGGATCCGTCAGCGCAGCGCCAAGCTTCGTCGCGACATCGCGTCGATGCGCACCTCCCGAGAGGTGAAGCGTCAGGAGCGGCGCCGGCACAGCGTGCCGAGTGTCGCGATCGCCGGCTACACGAATGCAGGCAAGTCCTCGCTGCTCAACCGGTTGACCGGAGCCGGCGTCCTGGTCGAGAACGCGCTCTTCGCCACCCTCGACCCGACGGTGCGCCGGGCGGAGACGCCGGACGGCCGGGCTTACACACTTGCCGACACGGTCGGTTTCGTCCGACATCTTCCGCACCAGCTGGTCGAGGCGTTTCGCTCGACGCTCGAAGAGGTTGGTGAGGCCGACCTGGTGCTCCACGTCGTCGACGGATCGCACGCCGACCCGCTGGCGCAGCTCGCCGCAGTGCGCGAGGTGCTCGCGGAGATCGAGGCCGACGAAGTGCCGGAGCTGGTCGTCGTCAACAAGGCCGACGCCGCCGATCCCGCGGTGCTCGATCGGATCCACCGGCAGGAGCCTGGCGCCGTCTGCGTGTCGGCGCTGACCGGGGCAGGGCTCGACGACCTCGTCCGAGCGATCGCCGACGTGCTGCCGCAGCCCGACGTGCGCGTCTCGCTCCTGGTGCCTTACAACCGCGGCGACCTCGTCTCGCGACTGCACGAGTTCGGCCGGGTCGAGGCCGTTCATCACGTCGAGGCGGGCACGCTGATCACGGCGTGGGTGCCCGAGTGGCTAGGCGGCGAGGTGCGTGGCTTCGTCATTGACGCCACGGCCATGACACCCTCCGGCTAGCCCATACGAGCCATTTCAAAAACCCCGCGCTCCTGGTCGAATTGACGCAATGTGCCCCGAGGTCGCCGTCACTGCCCGCACGCGTCGCGTGCGGTTTCTGTCACTGGCCGTTTTTCTGGTCGTCGCCGGGCTGGCGGTCGGCGGAAGCTTGGGGACTCGGCAGGTCGTCTCCGACCAGGAGCGCAAGCTGCTCCACCAGCGCACTGATGAAGCAGCGCTCTACCTCTCGAGCGTCTTCGGCTCCATCCAAGGAGAGATGGCGTCGATCTCCGCGACCGCGGCGCTGAGCAAGGCCGATCCGAAGGCGTTCGCTGCGGACAACCTCCTTCTCACCAAGGTGCCGCAGGGCTTCAAGTCGATCGCGCTGGTGCGGCTCGGACCACCGACACAGCTGGTCGCTACCGCCGGGGCATCGATCACCGACCTCGGCTCGGTGCGGACGACCGCGGTCAACCAGGCCTACGCGGCGCGAACGAAGGCGCTCACGGGTGCGCTGGTCGCGACGCCGCTCTTCGACGGCACCGGCGGAAAGGACCGACGTCTCGGCTTCGCCTACTACGCGCCGCAGCTGCCGGGCTACGCCGTCTACGCCGAGGCCCAGGTGCAGCCGTCGGTGCAGTCGCCGGCCACGGCCGGCCAGCCGTTCAGCGAGCTGATCGCCGCCGTCTACGCCGTGCCTCGCGTGCAGGCCGACCAGCTGATCGC
Organism: Mycobacteriales bacterium; assembly: GCA_035695245.1. GTDB lineage: Bacteria > Actinomycetota > Actinomycetes > JAFAQI01 > JAFAQI01 > DASSEQ01. The sequence goes on from DASSEQ010000181.1 coordinate 4,631, forward strand.
CGCGACCGGTGCCGCCGGCCACCTGCCACTGCGCGGGCACATCGCCTCGGCCAAGTCGCAGGTCGGTCAGGGGCCGTCGTGGCTCCTGGTCGCGAAGGCGCGACGTCCCCTGGTGGGCTCGGTCGCAAGCTTCACGCCGTGGGCGATCCTGATGGCCGGCTTGCTGGCCGCAGTCCTCGCAACCGCAGTCGTCGAGGTGCTGTCCCGGCGTCGTGAATACGCGACCCAGGTGGCCGACGAGCGCACCCGAGAGCTGCAACAGTCGCTCGAGGATCTCGCCGCCGCGCACGAGCAGCTGGTGCGCCAAGAGCGGCTGGCGGCGATCGGCGAGCTCGCCTCGAGCATCGGCCATGAGCTGCGCAACCCGCTCGGCGTCATCAGCAACGCCCTCTACCTGCTGCGCGGTGACATCGCCAAGCGTCCCGACGACGCTGCCGATCGTCATCTCGCAACCGCGGAACGTGAAGTCTCTGCCGCGACGGTCATCGTCGCCGACCTGCTCGAGTTTGCGCGCCAGCGCGATCCGGTGATCACCGATGTCGACATCACCGGTCTCGTCGACGAGGTCATGACCGTGCTGCCGCCGCCGGCAGGGATCGACATCGACCGGCAGCTTCCGAACGGTCCGCTGAGCGCTCTCGCAGACCGCGACATGTTGCGCCAGGTGGTGCTCAACCTGCTCGGCAATGCCTATCAGGCGATGCCCGAAGGCGGCCGCGTCACGGTGGCGGTCAGCGCCGAGCAGAGCGGAGTGCGCATCTCCGTTGCCGATACCGGGGCCGGCATGACGCAGGACGTGAAGGACAACCTGTTCCAGCCGTTCTTCACCACGAAAGCCCGCGGCATCGGACTCGGACTCGCCGTGTGCAAGCGGATCATCGACGCACACTCCGGGCGGATCGACGTCGAGAGCGCACCTGGTCAAGGTGCCGAGTTCATCGTCACGTTGCCCGCGTTGCGGTTGCCGCACCAGCAACCGCATGTCGACGAGTCCAGTGTCGAGGTGCAGGCATGAGCGCCCAGGTGCTCCTCGTCGACGACGAGCCGGGCATGCTCGAGACGCTGTCCGACATCCTGTCCTCGGCCGGCTACGTCGTCACGACAGCGAACGACGGCAACCGCGCGCTGGAAGAGATCGTCGGCGGCCACTACGACGTGGTCGTGATGGACGTTCGCATGCCCGGTCGCGACGGCGTATCGGTCGTCATCGAGTCCGGTGCGCCGCCGCCGCCCGTCATCCTCATGACCGCGTACGCCGTGGAGGAGCGCCTGCACATCGCCCGGGCCGAGGGTGTCCACGCGATCGTGCAGAAGCCGTTTGCCGCGCCGTACCTCCTCGGACTCGTCGCCCAAGCAGTGGCCGCATGAGCGGGCCCATCGGCGACCCGTCGCAGTGGCGGGTGCTCATCGTCGACGACGACGCCGGCATGCGCGAGACCCTTGCCGACATCCTCGCCTCACATGCCATCCCGGCCGTGACCGCAGCGACCGGTGCCGCGGCGCTGGAGGCAGTGCGTGCGGGCAGCATCTCCCTCGCCATCGTCGACCAACGGCTGCCCGATGCGGTGGGCACGGAGCTGGCTGACGACTTCAAGGCGCTCGACGCGGACCTGCCCATCCTGCTGCTCACCGGATATGCCTCAGCCGAGATCGCGATGGCGGCGGTCGGCAAGGTCGAAGACTTCCTGGTCAAGCCGGTGCGACCGGAGCTCGTCCTGAGCGCGGTGCGCAACGGGCTGGATCGCCGCTGGCTGCGCATGCGCAACGCCGAGCTGGTCAACCAGCTGCAGCAGGCCAATGCCGTGCTCGGCGACAACGTTCGCCGTCGCCAGAACGAGCTGGCGGCGCTCATCGCCATGACCGCCGCGGTGTCGTCGTCGTCGCGACTGCCGTTCGTGCTGGACGCCGCTGTCGATGTGCTTTCGCGGATCGCCGGCACGTCAACTGCCGCCGTCTACCTTCTCGATGACGACCATGCACTCACCCTGCGTGCCGTGCGCTCGACCGAGTGGCCACCACCGCAAGTGTTGCCCATGTTCAACGAGCGGGTGCGGCGCTCGGAGGTCGATGAGCACGAGTGCGTGCTGGCAGCGCTCATGTCGGACGGCGTCACCATCGGCGCGTTGCTGCTCGAGCGCACCGAGCAGGAGGCCGACGCC
>DASSEQ010000182.1:0-4783 GCA_035695245.1 Mycobacteriales bacterium
CGGACTCGCGGACCGGTTTCCCAGACGGAACGTCATGGTGGTTTGCGACGCCGCCCGTGCGGTGCTCGTCATGGGCCTAGCAATCCCCAGCATGCCCTTGGCGGGGCTGTACGTGCTCCTGATCGCCGTCGCGAGCCTCCAGCCACCCTTCAACACCGCGCGGGCGTCGCTGCTGCCGGATCTCGTCGGCGAGGGCGAGCCCTATGCGCTCGCGTCAACGCTGTCGAACACGACCATCCAGCTCGGCAGCGTGCTGGGATGGGGAGTCGGCGGAGCGGCCGTGGCGATTCTCGGCGCCCGTACCTCCATCATCGTCGATGCAGCGACCTTCGGCCTCTCGGCCTGGCTAGTCGTCCACTGGGTCCGCCCCCGCGGCGCTGCTGACGCTGGGCCTCGGGACATCCGCGCGGAGATGCGCCAGGGGATCTCGGTTGTCTTCGGAGACCCAGAGCTGCGCTGGCTCGTTCTTACTGCGTCTGTCGTCATCGCCGCCGCGATCTCGACAGCCGGGGTTGCAGTGCCTTACGCGATGGCGCATCACGCCGGACCGACCACGGCTGGCGTCCTCGTTGCGTTGATGGAGCTAGGCGTCGTCATCGGCACCACCGTCCTCGGCAGAGTCCTCCGGCCGGCCGTGGCAGAGCGGATGATCCTTCCAGGCGCGCTCGCGTCGACGGCCATCCTCGCAACCACCGGCTTCGATCTCCCTATCGCGGCAACGGCCACGATCTGGCTGCTCGGATCTGCCTTCAGCGCGGTCCAAGTAGTGGCCGGTCGCGTCTTCATCGAGAAGGTGCCGCGCGAGCTACGGGGAAGGGCGTTCGGCGTTGCCGCCGCGTGTATCGCTGTTGGCCAGGGGGTCGGCCTCACTCTCGCCGGCGCGATCGCGGACCTGCGGGGACCTGCGATCGGAGTCGCCGACGTTGCTCTTCCGGCGCTCGCCCTCGTGGTGATCTTGGCGGTACGGAGACATTCGTCAAGTTCGGACAAAACCGCACCGATATATGACGAGAGGCCAGATCAGGACGAGGGGACCATGCAGCCGCCACGGTCGCGCCTGCGCTCGCAGTCGCGAGTATGGGGGCTGAACGCCGCGATGTCGTTGACGGCTGCGCTCCTGCTTTGGCGGATGTACAGCTACAGGGCGGTCACGCCGATCGGACTACCCTCGTGGTGGGTCCTACTCCTTTTCGTCATCGCGTATGCGGCGCCATTGCGCTTCGTCTTTCGGCGGCAAGCCTGGGCGCTCAATCTGACGGACGTCCCGTTTGTACTAGGCCTATTCTTCCTCGCGCCATCCAGCCTCGTGCTTATTCGCACCATCGCGTCGCTCGGTACATCGCTCGCCAAACGACAACGCGCGATCCAGCTGATCTTCAACGTGCTGGTGAACGCGCTGTGTGCAATCTTCGGAATTTTGATTTTCCGAGCCCTCGTGCCGTCGGGTGGTGGCGTCCACGATTCAAGTTGGCTCGGCGCCTTCGTCGCCGTGTTCGCGGACACCGTGACCTCGACGGCCTTACTCATCACAGTGTTTCTGCTCAGCCGCACCGGTTGGGATCGCAGCCAAACGCTACAAATGGCGACCATGTTCGGCGCCAGCGGCGTCGTAAACACGTTCCTCGCCCTTGTCACTGCGAGTGCTCTCGATTACGACACCTCGACCGCCTTCGCAATCACGGTCTTTGTCGTCCTTTCAATGACGGCTGTTCGGATGTATCACCGCCTCGCGGACAGGCACGCAGCGCTGGACAAGTTGTACGCGGTTGCGCGCGAGCTCGGCCCAGTAACGACTGACCCAGGCGATCTCGCGCCTGCTTTGACGCAGCTGAGACGAATCATGCGTGCGGAGACCTTGGAACTCGCGATGCTCGCCGACGATCCGGGCTTCGCCAACGTCATCACTGTGTTTGAGCGCGACGAGGGCGAGGGCGTGACCGTCTCCGATCGGCCAGTCGAAGCCGACCTGAGGCGGATCTACGAGGATTCGCGGTTGCCTGTGCTGCGACCACTGCAGCGACTGATACGAACCTGGCGGCGCGACTCAGACGACAAGCGCATTCTCGTTCCCGTCGGGCCCGCGGATCATCCGCGCGCCATCCTCACTGCTCGGGACCGAACCGGCGACGGCAGCGGATTCGACGGCTCGGACCTAAGACTGCTTGAAGCGGCGGCGGAGCAACTTTCCACCGCGCTCGAGAAGGGCCGTCTCATCGAAGGGCTGCGGCGCGCGGCAACGCGAGACAGCCTCACCGACTTGGCCAACCTCGACAGTCTGCGGTCGTTCCTCACCACGATGCTCGCGGAAGGTATGGGCGGCGTGGTTTTGCTCCTTGACATCGACCGATTCCAGGAGATCAACGACACCCTGGGCCACGACGCGGGCGACGCGATCCTGGTCGAGGTCGCCCGACGTCTCGAGGCTGCCCCTTCGCAAGGTGCTCTCGTCTCGCGCGTGGGCGGTGACCAGTTTGCGATGGCGATTCCGGGCTCCGCCGGCGGTGAAGTGGCGCGGCTGGCCGCGCTCGCCGTGAAGTCACGGATTGACGGCCCGCTGCGTTTCCCGAGTTTTAGCGCCGATCTGCGCGTGACGGTGGGCATCGCGCGAGCGCCGGACCACGGTAACGACGCGCCGACGATCCTGCGCCGAGCCGAGATGGCGATGACCGCCGCAAAGGGCAGCTCAACCGGCATCGGTGAGTGGGAGCCGGGATACGAGGAGGACGGCACCCGTCGCCTCCAGGTGCTCGCCGGTGTGCGCGAGGCTCTGGCATCCAACGCATTGACCGTCCAGTTCCAGCCGAAGCTCAAGCTCAACACTGGCGAGGTCACTGGCTTCGAAGCGCTCGTTCGTTGGACCCACCCGGAGCTCGGACCGATCTCGCCGGCTGAGTTCGTACCTATGGCCGAGGCCAGCGGGCTCATCTCCGCCCTCACGAGCGGTGTGCTGCGAATGGCTCTCGACGCGTGCCGCCGCTGGCACGACGCCGGCCGGCCGGTTGGGGTCGCCGTGAACATCTCGGCGCGGAGCCTCGATGACCCCGTCCTGGTCGGCCAGGTCGCCGCAATGTTGACCGCAAGCGGTGTCGAGCCGCGATGGCTAACGCTGGAGATCACCGAGAGCAGCGTCATGGAAAACGCCGCCCGCAGCCTCGAGGTGCTACGGCAGCTTCGATCGCTCGGTTGCCGACTGTCGATCGACGACTTCGGTACTGGTTACTCGTCTCTGCACCAGTTGCGAGGGCTGCCGGTGCATGAGGTCAAGATCGACAAGGCGTTCGTCGACCACGTTGACGGCGATGGCGCCGATAGAGCGGTAGTGCGGGCCATTGTCGAGCTGTGCGACTCACTCGGACTCGCCACGGTGGCCGAAGGCGTCGAGCAGGCGTCCCAGGCCTACGTGCTCGACTCGCTGGGCGTGCGTCAGGTGCAGGGTTATTTCTACGGAAGGCCGATGCCCGAAGAGGCCGCCACCGAGTGGCTGATGCCGCGTGACGTGGCCGCCCACGACGAAGCATCTCCGGACATGCCAAGGGGTTGAGACTCGACGTAGCGCCGCCGACTCTCAACCCCTCGTCTTCTGGGCTTCAATGCCTCCCGCTGGGATCATCCCCAAGTGGCCGTCGACATCTGCATTTCAATCCACCTCCCCGTGGAGCCCTGGACGGGATCCATGTTGGGCCAAATGGAGTAACGCCGCTAGGCCAATTGCAGTATTGGTCGCCGATCTGACAAAAAAAATTCGGACACGGCGCCATCACTCGGGACAAGGGGTGCGGCGTCCCCTAGTGTCCGAACTCAAGTGACGCGTGTTAATTGCCGATGCGAGGGGGACGCCGAGGTAAGGTGCCCAGCCCAGCGACCTCGCGGGCTCGGGTGAAAACGGCGTCGAGCATGGGCTCGGTCAGCTTTCCGGTGAAGGTGTTTTGCTGGCTCGGGTGATATGAGCCGATAACCGTCAAATCGGCCATTTCGACTTCGCGGAGATGCCCGAAGGCCGCCCGTCGCGCCGGCACGTCGTAGCCGGCCTCGACAAGTGCGGGCCACAGCGCCGCCCAGCCGAACGCACCGAGCACGACGATCGCCCGCAGCGAGGGCTTGAGGAAGACGAGCTCACGGGACAGCCAGGGCCGGCAGGCATCCCGCTCCTGCGGGGTCGGCTTGTTCGCCGGCGGCGCGCACCGGACTGCTGCAGCGATCCGTACGTCGAACAGCTCCTGCCCGTCATCAGCACTCACCGAGGTTGCCAGCCGGGCGAGACCGGCCCGGTGCAGCGCGGCAAACAGCCAGTCGCCGCTGCGGTCGCCGGTGAAGATTCGCCCGGTGCGGTTGCCACCGTGTGCCGCGGGTGCGAGCCCGACGACGAGGATCGCCGCGTCCGGATCCCCCCAGCCGGGGATCGGCCGGCCCCAGTAGTCCTCCTCGCGAAACGCAGCCCGCTTCTCGACCGCCACCTGCTCGCGCCAGGCGACCAGCCGTGGGCACGCCCGGCAGACCGAGATGCGAGCGTCGATGCGCTCCAGCGATGGCGCATTGCCGGCGAGCCGCACCACGTCCTCGGCCGAGTGCGCGATCGGGATCGCGCTCATCCGATCAGCCCGGCCGCGGAGAACGCGATGCCGTCGAGAATGTCGTGCTCGCTCGCAAGCACAGCGTCGAAGCCACCGACAGCCATCACCCGGTGGAGCACCAGCGCCCCGGCGCCGATGACGTCAACCCGACCCGGATGCATCACGGGCAGTGCCGCCCGCTCCGCCCGCGTCATCGACAGCAGCGATTGAGC
>DASSEQ010000183.1:0-20179 GCA_035695245.1 Mycobacteriales bacterium
CGAAGCGACTCGCGCAACGATCGCGATCGCCACGTAGCCGCCCACCCAGACGCAGCTCGCCAGCGTGAACACGCCGGTCAGCAGGACCTGCATCGAGTGGCTCATCCCTGGTTCCTCCGTTAGGCCTGCCTAGTTTATACAGCTGCGAGTAGTAAAAACTAGGAACGCCGACCGGGCCGGCGGTGTCGATCTGCTCGACCAGCCGGGCGCGCATGACCTCCGCGTCGCGGCCCAACGCCGCGATCTCACCCACCCCCGAGGCAGCCAGCCGGGTATGGATCGCACCGCCGCTGACAGTGTGCAACTGCGCGCTGAGCCGGTCCAGCGGCCGCCCGATCACGCGCCACGCCCCGATCGTCAGCGCGACGACGACACCCGCAAGCACACCGGCGGTGGCGATCAGGGTGGTCGACAGCACCGTCGTCGCGGCCCGCTGAGCGTGCTCGCCGCGCATGCGTGCAGTGTCCACGGCGCCCTGGAGCCGGGCGATCGCAACCCGAACCCGGTCGAAGGCCGCTCTACCCGTGCCGGCGGAGACCAGCGCGTCGGCGGTCGTAGTGTTACCGGCGGCGCGAGCACGAAGCTGCGGGCCGATTGCGGCCCGCCACGCGGCGCCCGCCTTTGCGACTGCATCCACGTCCGCCAGCAGCGCGGGCATCGAGGCGACAAGCGCACGCAGGTTCGCGAGGTCGCGCCGGGCGGCGACGAGGCCATGGCCGTAGGGCGCCAAGTAGCTCGGGTCGCCGGTGATGATGTAGCCGCGCTGGCCGCTCTCCTGGTCGACGTAGTCGCTGAGCAACTCCCGGCTGGCCACCGCAGCAGGGTCGAACACCGTGTCGGTCTGCGTCGCGGCCTGGCGTACCGATGACCACTTGTCAGTGACCACAACCGCCGCCCCGAACAGGATGGCTGCGACCATCGCAACCATCAGCCCGGTCAACCGTCGCACCGACAAGGACCCACCGTATGCCGGTCAGCTCCAGGACGCAGGGCGCTCGGTCCAGCATTCGCCGCCTCGCGCGCCGCGGGCTGACGGTCCTCGACGGCAGGGCGTCGATTCGAGCCACGGAAAGCCCGGAAAGGACGACTTGGCCGCTGAGTGCGGCAGGCGGCGACGTCCGTCGTGGCACCGACGGACGCAAGGGCTGCTCCGTCAGGCCGGGTTGAGCAGGCCCGTGTGCTCGGATTCGAAGGGTTCGAGCGCGAGGCCGTGGGTGTCGAGTAGGCCGACGCCGTGAATCAAGGCGGCGCGCAGCGTGGACACGGCGGCGGGCCGGTAGCCGGCGGTGCGGGTGACGATGAAGGTGACCCGTTCGAGCACGTCGCCGAGCAGCGGCCGCACGGCGATGCCGGGCCGGACGGCGATCGCGGTCGCGAGCCGGGGCATGACCGCGACGCCGACCCGGGCGGCGACCAGGCCCTGCATGACCATGTAGTCGTTGGTCTCGGACACGATGCGCGGAGTGAATCCGGCGGTGCGGCACGCGAGATCGAGGGCGTCGCGGCATACCGAGTGGTGCGGGGCGCACCACGGCTCGTATGCGAGGGCGCTGAGCGGCACCGCGTCCACGCCGGCCAGCGGATGCTCGGCGGGCAGGGCGACGCACATTTGATCGACGAACAGCGGTTCGAGCTCGAGCCCGTCTGGACCGGGTCCGGACAGCACCGGGTAGTCGTAGGCGAGGGCGACATCGTGGTCGCCGGCGTGCAGGGCGGCCAAGGTGTCACCGGGGTCGCCTTCGGTCACCGCGAGCTCCACGGTCGGCATCTGCTCCCGGAACAGTCCTGCCGCCGGTGGCAGGACCGTGGCCGCGGCGGTCGCGAACGCGGCCACCCGCAGCTGGTTCAGCCCGACCCGTGCGGTCTCGGCGAGTTCCCGTTCGGCGTCGGCGAGGCGCAGCGCCCCCGGCCGGCTCCGCTCTCCTTCGGAGGCGGCATCCACTACTGCCTCGGAGCCCCCTGGCGCAACTGGAAGCCGAGATCGCGTTCCCCGCTGTGCTCGCCCGACACCCGACGCTGCAACTCGCCGCCGAACCGACACGGCGCCCCGGACTGACGCTGCGCGGCTACCTCCGCATGCCGATCACCTCTACCTGACGAGTTGGAACCGCAAGTTGTAGTTCGGGTTCGTCTCCGGATCTCTGATCGACGCCCGGCGCCCGGCGAACCCGGATGCCGGATCCCTGGCCTACCTCCCGTGAGCCTCACATGGGCGCTGTGCGTGTCAGTTGTAGTGGGTCAGAGCGGGCCACAGCGATGGCCACGGTTCGGCCGGTCGACACAGCATGATGGGCAAGCCCTGTTCTTGGTTGTCGAGCCCCACGTGATTGTCGACGACGGCTCGTTCGCTGCAGTGCGTGAACTGCGGTCTGGCATCGGCGGGGCCATCGAAGCCGATCACGAGCACCTGGGTGGCGTTCGCCGGTGGGGGTCCCCATTCGCTGAACGCGTTATGTCCGCTGTAGGCGCCCGGCAGTCCAGCCGCGCGCCCGAGCAGGTCGATGGCAGCGGCTTCGCCGTAGTTCTGCGTGAAGATGACCGTCGATGCCCTGTCGGCGACCGGAACAGAGCGCCACGCTGTCGATACCGCTTCGATGAACTGCGGCCAACCGACAGCCTCACCAAGATCCGGATTGATCGCCATGGCCGCACTTCCCTGCAGCGATGCTTGCGGCAGCAGCGGCAGTGCGATGTAAGCGCTGACTGCGGCAGAGACCGCGACGGCCGCGGCGACCACCCCCAGGCGCAGGCGCTCGCGCGCCTTGGTGGTCCAGTCGGCAACCGCGACCGCGCCGAGTCCGAGCAGCGCCGGATAGAGACTTGCGAGGTAGTACGCCTTGCCGTTGCCCACCATGTAGGCGACAGCGAGCACCGCGTAGGTGATCGGCAGAAATCGCAGCGGGCGCAGCGCTGCACGGCGCCACGGCGCGACCAGTCCGGCTATCCAGACTGGCACTAGCAGCGGGCTGACCATCACAAGCTGGAACGGCACGAAACCGGCACGTCCCCCTTCTGCGGATCCGCCGATGTTGCCGGCCACCGTCACCTGCGGCCATCCGTGCCTGGCTTGCCAGATGGCGTATGGCGCGGCCAACACCACGGCCGCCGCGACGCCTGCGCCAAGCCACCGGGAACGCAACGGCCACCTCGGCCCTGCGGCCGCAACCGATATCAGGGCCACCAAGGCGACAATGCCAACTTGCGGCTTGGCCTCGATGCCGACGCCGGCCACGACCCCGGCCAGCAGCAACGGCACTCCGGTCCGTCGCATCATCGCTCGCACCAGCAGCCACAGCAACGCGGTGGTGGACAACAGGTCGAAGGTCGTCGTCGTGACGAAGTGACCGGTGGCCAACGCGAACGCGGACACAGCCGTGCAAGCAGCCGTGATGATCTGCGCGTGGCGTGCGCCGCCGGCCTCGCGTGCGATCAGCGCAGCAAGCACCGTTGTCGCTGCCGCGGCGAGCGCAGACGGTAACCGCAGCATCGTCAGCGACCCTGGCGCGATCTTGTCCATTGCCGAGCACAGCAGCGGAACTATCGGGGGCTGATCTGGATATCCCCAAGCCAGATGACCTCCAGCGACGGTGAAATACAGCTCATCACGGTCGTAGCCGTACCGGGTGCTTGTGGCCAGAAGTGCCGTCAGCTGTGCGATGGCGATGACCCACACCCAACCGGCAAGAGGCGAGTGCGGGCCGCTCGCCCGCCGCCGAGGTCCGACCGCCGCGCGCGGGTCGGGCCCCTCGAGCGATTGCGTCCGAGCCGAGCGTCGAAACACGCCGAGCGGGATGCCAGAGGTCATCTCATCGGACTCGACGCGGCGACGGTCGTCTGATCGCCGGCGGCGCGTCGTTGTGGGCAAGACAGTCGAGCTCATGTAGCGCGGGCACTGGTCCTTGCGAGCGGGGATGTCCGCCGCTGCCCGAAACGGTCGCAGCGACCGGATCTCCTGGGTCGCCCAGGCTAACATCATTTCCGCAGTGAGCAACAGCGGTTGTAGGTGACAGGCGGCAACTCAGTAGCGGACCTGCGCATACTGCGAAATATGCGGGTTGTGTTGATGTCGAACGGCTACAGCCCGGACGGCGGGCGTTACCTGGAGCACGCGTTCGATGTGCTTTCCGATGCTCTCGCCGGGGTTCGGCAGGTCGCCTTCGTGCCGTACGCGCTGCGCGACTGGGACGGCCACTCAACCGCGGTGGCAGATGCGCTAGCTCCGCTAGGAGTGAAGGTGGTCGCTACGCACGAATGCCCGTCGCCGACGTCTCTGCTTGAGTCGGCCGAGGCGGTGTTCGTCGGTGGGGGGAACGCCTTTCGTCTGCTTGCCGCTATGTATGCGATCGGCGCTCTTGACGCGATCACCAAAAGGGTCGCTGAAGGCATGCCCTACATCGGGACGAGCGCGGGGACCAACGTCGCCTGCCCGACGATCAGAACCACCAACGACATGCCGATCGCGGAACCGCCGTCGCTGGCGGCCCTGCACCTCATCCCGTTCCAGGTGAATCCGCACTACCCGGCACGGGAGGTTCTCGACGGCCATTTAGGCGAGACCCGGGATCGGCGCCTCGGCCAATTCCTCGAAGACAACGATGTTCCCGTTCTCGCATTGCACGAAGGCGCCTGGCTCGACGTGAACGAGACAAGCATGACCGTGGACGGCGCGCGCGGGGCGAGAGTATTTCAGCGGTTTGCGACGCCAGTCGACATCCGTCCAGGGACGGACGTCAGCCATCTCCTCACGGCGGTAGGGCACTTCGATAACCCGATTAGTTGATCAGATTTAGGAGCGGGTGGGCGGTGAGCTGGTCGAGGCCTGGCGGAAGAAACGCGTCATCGTCCCAGCGGCCTGGAAGCCAAGCCTGCGGTAGAGGGGCGCACCGGCGTCAGTGGCCACCAGAGACGCGCGGCGTGCTCCACCTGATCGAGCAACCCGCAGCGCGGCAGCGGTCATGGCCCGGGCGATACCGCGACCACGCCACGACGGATCGGTGTTGACGAACAAAACACTCGCTTCGTGGCCGAACACGCCAGACCCTGATGTGGCACGCACTGCGCCGCTGTCGTCGATCGCCGCCAAGAGCCGGGTCTTCGGCGCCAGTGACCGCAGATAGTCGGCGAGTGCATCCGGTGGATCGGTGATTCCCGGATCCGCCAGCACGGCAAGGGCCGCCGCATCCTCCAGCAGCACGCCGTCGAACGCGTCGCCACTGCGCCGACGCACCGGTCGCAAGGTGAGTCCGCTCGGAAGGGCGGGGCGCGGCAGAGACCATAAGTTGTGGTGAATCATCGCCGTTGCCGGCCGCTCCGGATTCCAGCCCGGACTGCCGCGAAGAAGATCCACGCAGCGTGAGGCCTTTTCGACGACCTGCGCGGACCCGCTTTGCGCGCCGGGAAGCAGCGCGGCTAGCCGGTCATAGGCGCGGTCATCGGTTACAAGCAGACGGATGCGCGCCTTATCGCGGCCCGACGTCACGCCCCAGACTCCGGCGGATTCCAGCGCCGCGTCCTGCGGAACCATCTCAACGGCGCACCGGGCAACAAACGCCTCCACGTAGTCATCGATCGGCGCGCTCGGCACCACAACAGTCTATGGAGACGCGCTGTGTCATTTTTCGAGCGGCGCCGATAATTCCAGGTTCCACAACTGGGGTCGCGGGATGATCGACACTGAAGTAGTGCCCGGAAGTGCTGACCGTTGCCGCTGGCGATCCACTGTTGGTCGATGCGCGGCACCCCTATGCGCTGCGGGCCGGCGCGCAGACCCCGGACGCGGAGTTGCTCGGGACGGCCCGCCCACGCAGGTCACCAAGGCCGTGCTCGAGCGGTCGATCCCCATTACTCATCTACATGTTTTCGTCGCGCCGCTCGTTCTGCGCAATCTTCGTGGTCGAGCGATCAAATGGCTCGACCACCAGCCGGCCACCCGCGGACCACATCTGTCGGCCGAGCCGGCATGGAGACGCGCGCGGTTGGGCGCTCTGGAAGACGCTCGCCGCTATGCCGTCCACGTCGGACGAGGGCGAGGAGGAGAACGTGAGCACGCGACGTGTACCCGGTGAGATATTCAACCGAGCAGACGGCTGGCAGCGGCACGACCAAGGTGTGGCGCCGACGAGGACGATGCGGGTCGCGACTTAAATCATGCCCAAGTCGGCGTTCAGCCGAGCCCGAGTACGGACTTGATGAGCCGCTCACGTAGCCCGGCCGGAACGTGCCCGAGCACCCTGAATATCGCCACGCCGGATCCCGCGGTGTAACGGCGTTTGGGCTTTCGCGCCTGAACCGCGGCCGCGATCGCCTTCGCGACCGGTTCGGCCGGTCCGAGCTTCTGCCTTGCGCCCGCCTTCGCCAGGGCGGACAGTTGCTCGCGGTATGAAGCGACCTTCGCCGGATCAGCTGCAGCCAGCGCGTACCCCGTCGCTGTCTCGGCCTTGCGGAAGATGGTTGTGTCGGTGCCGCCCGGCTCGACGACGACAACGGGGATATCCCAGGTTGCCAACTCCACCCGGAGCGCGTCCGAGAGCGCCGCGAGAGCTGCCTTGCTCGCCCCGATTGGCGCCATGAACGGAATCGGCACGCGGGCGGTCGGGGCGCTGATGTTGATGATCCGCCCGTGACCTGTCCGAATGAGCGGAAGGAATGCCTGGACGACGTGTACCGGACCGATGGTGTTGATCTCGAATTGGCGCCGCAAGTCATCCGCGGGGACGAGCTCCAGCGGGCCTTGGACGATGATGCCCGCGTTATTGATGACTGCTCGCAGCCCCTGCGATCCGAGCTCATCCTCCACCAACTTCGCCGCGGCGACGACACTGCCTGGATCGGTGACATCGATCGGGACAATCCGGACTCCCGGTGTGCCGGCCAACGAGCCAGTGTCATGGTGCACGCCGGCGAAGACCCGGTAGCCGCTGCGAGCCAACTGGCTGGTGGTAGCGGCGCCGATGCCCGTCGCCGCGCCAGTGATGAATACGTTGCCCTTGTCGGCTTGTGCCATGAAAACGCTCCTGGTGTCTGTCAAGACATGTGAGTTGCTTGCCGCTCATCTCGAAAGGAAGGCAGCGTTCGACCACGACTTCGCCGCCAAGTACCGGGCACTCGCCGCAGCGACAGACCGCGGCGAGTACGGCGACAGCCCGCAAACCAAATCCATCCGCATAGCTGCCGTGGGCGGCCTACGGATCAACAAGGCCCTCGGAGACTGGTCCAGGTGGGCCTTCAACCACGAGCCACACCAGGATCAGTCGCGACCACTGCTCGTGGCTTATGAAGACGCTGGACGGCGCACGAACGTGAGGTCTGAGTTCGAGATCTTCTTCGACTGCCACTAAACGCTGTGCGCTACCCAGCCGCTGGCGGTAATCGGACCTCGTATTGCAAAGCAGGACGGCGCAACCAGAGATGGTGCAACCGTCCCGCCAAGCGAACCGCGTCCGGCCCCCACCTCCGCTCAACTGCGTCGTCGCGTCTTCGACGTCTAAGTGGGGCTGGACCCACCGAGTCGTAGGTCTAGACCGGTACTGCGCGACTCCTGATCTTCATAGCGTTGCCGGCATGAGGAAATCCACCCACAAGAAGCAGAATTCGACAGACGGCAGCAATGTCGTTGCCAGCATGGTGCGGACGGACGCCGCCGTGGCGCGTGCATGGGACGTGGTGAAGAAGTGCATCCTGATCTTCGGCGTCTTCGGCGTCTTCGGTGTCGTCGTGTTGACGACGCTGGCTGTGGCTGCGCTGGATCATGGCTCGGTGAGTTCGTTCATGTGGGTCCGCGCGAGCATCCTGCTGTTGATCACGCCGGTGTTCTACCGGCTGGCCGAGCACGCCTCGCGGGGAGAGGAAAAGAGCTTCGAGCGGCTACGTACCGTGAGCGTGATCGTGCCGATCGCCATCGTCGGGGTTGATCTGATCCCGGGCGTGTGCCCGACCTGGTACGCCGCGATGCAGGCCGCGTCGGCGGTGCCGCTGGTGGCGATCGCAGTCATCACTCGCCGCGCGGCAAAGTCGGCTCGGTCTGCCGGGGGCACCGATGCGTCTTGATTGCGGCCTGGCGATAGAGGGAGGCGGCGCATGCGAGCAGTAAGGACGTGGCCAGCCGCGGTCGGGAGCGGATTCGTGCGAGCCGCGGTTCTCCTGGCAGCGGCGTGGATCGTCCCGGCGCTCACGCTGGTTCCTGCGTATGCGGACGCGCTGGGGGCTCGGCCTGGTCATGGTCCAACCCGTGGTCGTGGGCGGGCTGGCTGATCATCCTCGTCGTCCTCGCTCTCGTCTTCGCGCGACCGCTGGGCGACGTGTTCCGTCGCCTCGTGGGCCGATGGTGCGGCATCCGGATCGAGGAGGGCTATCGCGGCCCCGGCCCCGATCCGGTCCGTCTGTCAACCGGGTACTGGTGGAACGGGCACTCCTACGAGCGCAGCCGGCGCGACGCGGAGCTCGATCAACGGTGGCGGCGGCGCATCAGCGATCCGGCGTACTGGCGAGATGTGCGGTGGGTCGCGATCTCGGCTCTCACGGTGGGGCCCGCCTGTGCGGTGCCCGGTGCGGCGCTGGCCGGCGCCGTGATCGCCTTCGCTCACCGGTCTGCGACCGCCGTCGTGATCGGGCTGCTGCTTGCGGCGGTCGCCGCGGCCGTCGCGCCGCATGCCTGGCGGGTCACCGGGCCGCTGGCCGACCGCTGGCTGCGGCTACGGCTACGGCTGCCGGAGAATAGTGCGATGGCCGAGCGCGTGCGGGACCTGCAAGCGCAGCGCGCCGACCTGACCACGACGCAGGCCGCAGAGATCCGCCGGATCGAACGCGACCTGCACGACGGTGCGCAGGCTCGCCTGGTCGCGGTCGGCCTATCGCTCGCGACCGCAGAGAAGCTGATGGACAAAGACCCGACACGAGCCAAAGCACTGCTGCGAGAGGCCCGCGAAGGCACCTCGAACTCGCTGGCCGAGCTGCGCGAGCTCGTGCGCGGTGTCCACCCGCCCGTTCTCGTCGAACGGGGGATCGTGGACGCGATTCGCGCCCTCGCACTGGATAGCCCGGTCGACGTGCACGTCGACGCCTCCGGCCCGATCCGGCCCGAGGCACCCATCGAGGCCGCGCTGTATTTCGCCGTCGCCGAGCTGCTGGCGAACGCGGCGAAGTACGCACCTTCCGCACACGTACGGATGCGTCTCCGCGCCCGCGAGTCGGCGGTCGAGATCGAGGTCGAGGACGACGGTCCCGGCGGCGCCACCGTGGTTCCCGGCAACGGGCTCGACGGCATCCGCCGGCGCCTGGCCGCCTTCGACGGCACCCTCAACGTCGACAGCCCGACCGGAGGACCGACCCGGGCAAGGATGGTTGTGCCATGCGCGTCGTCGTAGCCGAAGACCTCTACCTGCTCCGGGACGGCATCGTCCGGCTCCTCGAGGCCTACGACCATGAGGTCGTGGCAACCGCCGCCACCGGACCCGAGACCCTGCAAGCCCTGCTCACCCAACAGCCGGACATCGCAATAGTCGATGTGCGGATGCCACCGACGAACACCGACGAGGGCCTCACCGCCGTGCTCAGCGCGCGAGAGAAGATCCCGGGACTACCCGTGCTCATCCTCTCCCAGCACGTCGAGCAGCTGTACGCGCGTGAACTGCTCGCCGACCGAGCCGGCGGCGTCGGTTACCTGTTGAAGGACAGCGTGTTCGACGCCGACCAGTTCATCGCCGCGATCGAACGGGTGGCCGGCGGAGGAACCGCACTCGACCCGGCTGTCGTGGCCAAGCTCCTCGGCCGTCCCGGAACGGCCTCGCGCCTCGCTCAGCTCACACCACGCGAACGGTCCGTCCTGGCCCTCATGGCCGAAGGGTTGTCGAACACCGCGATCGCGAACCGCCTGTTTCTCAGCGAGAGCACGATCAGCAAGTACACCACCACGACCTTCGACAAGCTCGGTCTGCACGACGACGACAACGCCAACCGCCGGGTCCTCGCCGTGCTCGCCTACCTCAACGAGACTCATCGTTGACGCAGCCGTTGCGGCCGCGTCGAGCCGTGACCCGTTCACCGACCGTTCAGGGCTGTCGGACCGGCAGTCGACCGGGTGGTGCTACCTCGGGTCGCGCGCGCGAGTGAACGAGCCGGAGTGGATGGAAACGACATCGGCGGCAATCGCTGCGGCGAAGTTCATCATGCGGGTCGGTCCGTTGTTCAGAAGCGCGGGCAGGGTGGCGTGCGTTCCGGCGGCTGCCATGCGCGTGGCGGCGTGTTCGAACCAGTTCCGGACCCAGGCCGTCTCGTCCGCCCAGTCGACGAGCTCGAACCCGCCGAACTCGATGGTGCGCCGCAACTCCTCAGGGGTGGCCAGGAAGCTGTCGGTGCCGTCGAGGGACCACGGCAGCGGCGCCGCCGGTTCGGCCGCGCGGTTCCGGCACACCTCGAAGACGGCCAGGCGGGCGCCGGGCCGCAGTCGGCGGGCGATCTCGGCGAAGAACGACCGCTTGTCGGCGACGTTCATCTGGACGTGCATGGTGTAGGCGGCATCGAAGGTGACCGGCCCCAGGGCGGCCAGGTCGGTGCAGAGGAATCGGACGCGGTCTGCGAGCCCGGCGGCGTCGGTGAGCGCCCGGGCGGCCTGGACGTAGGCGGGCGCAATGTCGATGCCGAGCACGTTGCAGCCGGTCGTGGCGGCGACTTGCCGGGCCGGGCCGCCGAGCCCGGAGCCGACGTCGAGCACCGTCATCCCGGGAGCGAGTCGAAGGTCGGGCAAGATCCGCTGGACCGCCTCCGGTCCGCCGGCGTGGAACTGGTCGAGCTGATCTCGTTGGTGTGGCGTCAGCGCGGTCAGCGGCTGGCCGGATAGACGCTCGATCGCGGCGACGACGTCGGTTTCGGTGTAGGTCGTGTCGGTGTAGGTCATTGTGCGCTCCTGATCAGGTTGCGGGATCCGCGTGGCGGTCACGCGGCGATGGTCGCGGGTTCGGGGCTGGTCGGCTCGGTGGATGGTTGCCGGTTGCGCCCGGGCAGCAGCAAGGCACCGGCCGCGCCGAGCAGGCAGGCGCCGGCGGCGACGATGCAGGCGACGTGGAAGCCGCTCATGAACGAGGCGTGCACCGCCTCAAGGAGTTGCTGCCGGGCCGGGCCGGCGGGAGCGTGGCTGACCGTGGCCAGCGCTGCCGCCACCGAGTTCTGCGCGGCCGAGACAACGCGGCCGGGTAGCAGGTGGAACGAGCCGGTCGCGAGGCGGTCGGCGTAGAGGGTGCTGAAGATGCTGCCCAGCACCGCTACGCCGAGAGTGCCGCCGAGTTCGCGGGTGGCGTCGTTGACGGCCGAGCCCACGCCGGCCTTGGCCGGAGGCAGGACCGACAGGATCGACTCGGTGGCCGGCGCGGTAGTCAGGCCCAATCCCAGTCCCATCAGGACCATCTGCCCGACGATGCTGTCGTATGACATGAACGTGGGGGAGAGCGCGATCCAGCCGAAGGAGGAGCCGAGCAGGAGCAACCCAATGGTGACCACGGTGCGGGTACCTACGCGGCCGGCGAGCACGACACCCCCCACCGAACCGATCGCGATCGTGATGGCGACGGGCAGGATGCGCACGCCGGCTGACAAGCTGCCGTAGCCGCGCACGAACTGGAAGTACTGGGTCACTACGAAGATGAACCCGAACAGCGCGAAGAACGCGACAGTCACCGAGGCGCTCGCCGCCGAGAAGGCCGGGGTGCGGAAGAGCGTGATGTCGATCATCGGCCGCGGCCGGCGGCGTTCCGTGGCGATGAAGGCCGCGGCGAGCGCGACCGTGCCGCCCAGACCGGCCAGTGTCGCTGGGCTGTCCCAGCCGCGTCCGGGGGCCTCGATGATCGTGTACACCAGGGTGCCGACGGCTGCCGTCGACAGCGCGAGGCCGGGAAGGTCCAGCCGCGCCTCAGCGGGGTCGCTCGATTCCGGCACGAACGCCCAGGTGGCGACGAGGGCGAGCAGGGCGACGGGGACGAGCGCGACGAACACCGAGGGCCAGCCGAAGTGCGCCAGTAGCAGGCCGCCGGTGACCGGCCCGATCGCCACGCCGAGGCCGGTCACGGCACCCCACACGCCGATGGCCGTAGCCCGTTCGCGCCGGTCCGGGAAGGCGTTGGTGATGATCGACAGCGTGGTTGGGAAGATCACCGCCGCGCTGGCACCCATCACCAGGCGCAGCGCCACCAGCGCCGATGCCGAGCCGACGACTGCTCCGATGCCGCTGGAGATCGCGAAGCCGGCCAAGCCAACCAGCAGTGCGGGGCGACGGCCGAAGCGGTCGCCCAGAGCGCCGGCGGTTAATACCAAGCTGGCGAACGCCAGGTTGTAACCGTCGACGATCCACTGCAGGTTGCGTGTTGTCGCCCCGAGATCGCGACCGAGATCAGGCAGCGCGATGTTCACGATCGTCGTGTCGATGTTGATCGCGAACGCCGCTAGGCACACGGTCGCCAGCACCAGCATTCGGCGTCGCGCGCTCATTTCAGCCATGACAAGCTCCTCAGGCAATGTTGACAGCGGCCACATTCCGTGGTGTTGACGAGGCTGCCACGAGAAGTGGACACTGTCAACATGTCTCAGGTGGAGAATCCACGCGGCGGTGCAGAGCGCGGTTACCACCACGGAAATTTGCGTGAGGCACTCGTCGCGGCCGGCATGGAGCTGGCCCGCACCGGCGGGCCGAATGCCGTCGTGCTTCGTGCGGCGTCCCGCCACGCCGGTGTCTCGCACAACGCCGTCTACCGGCACTTCGCGAACCAGGAAGACTTGCTCGCCGCGGTTGCCCAGCGCTGCTTGACCCAATTGAGCGAATTGATGATCGAGCGCATGGAGCGCATCGCCATCCGCCGCCGCGTCCCTCGAGCCAGCGCCCGACTGGGCGCAGTCGGGCGCGCCTACATCGACTTCGCCCGCAGCGAACCCGGATGGTTCCGCACCGCGTTCAGTTCAGCGCGGCCCCACCCCGCCGACGGACCAGCCCCTGAACCGCCAACCTCGGACGCCACCGGCGCCGCACCGGTGCCGAATCCCTACGATGTGCTGAGCGCGGCGCTCGACGAACTCGTCGAAGTTGGTGCCCTCGCACGCGAGCGTCGCAACGGCGCGGAGTACGCGGCCTGGTCAGCCGTCCACGGCTTGTCCAGCCTCTTGCTCGACGGACCATTACGCGAGTTGCCCGAGCCGGAGATCGAGCGGGCGATAGATATCGTGCTCGGCGCCATCGCTCGAAGCCTGGCCTGATCGGTCGCGGTCGGGAGCATCAAAACTCTGTTGTGGAGACGAAATGGTGCCAGTACGCTCAGCCCGGCCGTGACCTGATCGAGGAGGTGAGCCCCGTGCACAGCGCAATCCCATGGGTGCTCCCCCTCACGTTCACGATCACACAACACCGCTAGGTGTCGTCGGGAGCGCCTGAACCAGGCACTCTCTCGAAAGGCACCACCATGCACCTGCACTTCACCGCGGAGGCGTCGTCGGACGGCGTCGTCGAACGCAGCTTCACCATCGGCGACATTCCCGGCATCCTCTGGTCGCCGGCCCGTGCCGCCGCCGACGCTCCGCTGCTGCTCATGGGCCACCCAGGCGGGCTGCACAAGCGGGCGGCGGGACTGGTCGCGCGCGCCCGACAGGCAGTCGTGCGCGACGGGTTTCACGTCGCGTCGATCGACTCACCCGGTCACGGCGAACGCCCCCGCTCACCCCAGGATCAACAATGGGTCGATGCGTTGTTCCGAGCCCGGGAACAGGGTGAGTCACTTGCCCCGATCATTGCCCCGTTCAACGGCTCACTCGCCGAGCGCGCCGTGCCGGAGTGGCAGGCGACGATAGACGCGCTGCAGTCGTTCCCCGAGATCGGCCCCGCCGCGCCGATCGGCTACGCAGGCATGACGCTTGCCAGTGCGATCGGAATCCCACTTGTAGTTGCCGAGCCGCGTATTCGAGCGGCGATCTTCGGAGGCGTGTTCGTGTACGACGCCCTAATGGAGGCGGCGCGGCAGGTGACGATCCCGGTCGAGTTCCTGCTGCCGTGGGATGACACCGAGATCGAGCGCGAGTCTGGCCTGGCGCTGTTCGACGCGCTCGCATCGCAGGAGAAGACACTGCTCGCGTTCCCGGGATCGCATTTCCGCGTGCCTGCCGAACGGATCGATACGCGGTTCTTCGCGAGGCAATTCGGCCGGGATCTCGGCGTGCCGGGTCCGAATCCGTCCGGGTCCACGACTGTGCGCTCACGGTCAGCACATTGATGCTGAGCCAGATCCGAACCGGACCCGACCCGCGGAAGGGATGCGACGTCCGATACCCGCCAGCGGTTGGCGAGGGTAGCGCGTTGGCTGGTGGCTGAAGACGTTCTTGGTCTGATCTCGCGATCTTCGAGAGCCGAACGTCGCCCCTGTAGCGGGCGGTCACCGCCTGCCTACCGCGGACCGTACCGGTCCGTGGTGAGCCAACGGATAGGAGAGAGCTGTATGCCGATCACACTGGTGACCGGAGCCAACCGCGGGCTGGGCCTGGCCACTGCTGAAGCCCTCGCTCGTGAGGGACACTGTGTTCTGCTGGCCGGGCGCAACCGTGCGAACATCGACGAGGCGGCGGCCAAGCTCCACGCCGAGGGACTCGACGTTGCGCCGGTCGAGCTCGATGTGACCTCGCGCGCGAGCATCGCTGCAGCGGCGGGCCGGATTGCGGACGAGCAGGGCCGGCTCGATGTGTTGATCAACAACGCCGGAATACTGCCTGAGGCCGCTGACTCCAGCGAGCACGAGTTCGCCAACCCGGACCTGTTTCCGGTCACCTTCGAGACCAATCTGTTCGGGGCCGTGCGGGTCATCGAGGCGTTCCTGCCGCTACTTCGGCGCAGCCCAATGGGCCGGATCGTGAACGTGTCGACCACCATGGGGTCGCTGAACGATCAGGCGAACTCGGGCTCGCCCTACTACCAGGTGGTCGTGCCGGCCTACCAAGCCTCGAAGGCGGCGCTCAACAGCGTCACGATCAGCCTCGCCAAGAAGCTGGCCAACACCGACATCAAGGTCAGCGCGGTGTGCCCCGGCTTCGTACAGACCGACCTGACGCCCGTAAACAAAGACCAGGCGCCACTCACCGCGCGCCAAGCCGCCCGGGTCGTACTCGCCGCGGCCACGCTGCCCGACACGGCGGAATCCGGCACCTTCTTCGACATGAACGGTCCAGTCACCTGGTGACGACACCCGCCGGCGGATGGCCGTCAACGAGGCCGGCCGATGGCGACATGTTCGCCACCGGCGGTTTTCGCGGCGTACGCGGTCCACCCGGATGTGCCTCTTATGAGGCCTGCGGCTTGACGGCGGGCCCACCTCCCGAGTGGTGGTGAACCGCCCCCGATTGCGGCTAGCGCGGACCAGTAGTACCCGGTGAACTGCTTGAAGACATTCGCTCGAACATGAGGAAACACATGAACATCTCCCGTGTCGCCCGGAGCCAGCGGCGGAATTCGCGAGGGCACCGCCCGCCGCCCTGCCCGCACGCACAGTCATCAATGCTCCGTCTGGCAGGTTCCCAGGCGCCAACGGTCGACTGCAGTGGTGACAGCAATCGCCGACGAGTGTCGCGGCGGATGCAAGTGGTAGCGGTGGCTCAGTGAAGCTCGAACTTGACGACCTGATCGATCAGCGTTTGCTACCGCTCGTTGCAGAGTCGCGCGACTTCTATGCGAGTCGCACGTCGAGCCGCGGACCCGGGAGCTGGGATGAGCTGCGCGCCTTCCGAGAGAAACGCATTTCGCCCGCCCTCTCGCAGCCACCGGCTGCCGAGGAGGTGGCAAGCGTCGCCGGTCGAAGCGTTTCCCTGCGAATCCACACTCCACGGCATTGGCCAGCCACGGCAATCCTCCTGGACATCCACGGCGGTGGGTTCTACTGGGGTTCGGCCGCAGACAACGACATCCGCAACCGCCAGCTCTCAGACGCTCTTGGCGCGGCCATCGTAAGTGTGGATTATCGATTGGCTCCAGAGCACCCATGGCCGGCCGCGCCTGACGATTGCGAAGCCGCAGCTCTGTGGCTGGCGGAGCAGGCCGAGCTCCGATTCGGCACCAGCAGGGCCGCCATCTCGGGCTTCTCGGCCGGAGCAAACCTAGCGATGTCGACGTTGCTTCGCCTACGTGACCGCGGGATCGGCGTGTTCGCCGCCGCGGTACTGCAGTCCGGAATCTACGACCTCAGCACACAAACACCCGCTGGCCGCATGATTGCCGACGAGTACTTCGTCAGGGCCTATGCGGAGACCGCACCCGATCGCACCCACCCTGACCTGTCCCCGATCTTCGCGGACTTCGCCGGGTTGCCTCCCGTCCTCATGGTCATCGGGGAAGATGACACTCTCCTTCACGACAACCTGGCGTTGGCCGCGCGGATGATGGCCACTGGCGGTTTCGTCGATCTTCGTCTCTACCCGGGCTCGCCGCACGGGTTTGTCGCTCACCCAACCGCCATGGCTCGAGCAGCGATGGACGACATCACTGCATGGCTCAAAGACCTGTTGCGCCCCACTCAGAAGAGAGCATGCCCCTGATTGGCCTTCGGCAGGGTGTCGGCGTTCGCAGAACTGGCATTCATCAATCGGATGATGCGCTTCGTCTGCGGCAGGTGAATCTTGTCCACTCGTTGGCAATCCGCTTTTCAAGCGATGTCGACATGACCGTCATCGCGCGCATCGGTCCAGCCGTCACCTCGACGGCTTCCGGCAGACCTCACCATGCCGTCGGGGGTCATGATCGACCTTGCATGGCTGTACGGTTTACCGTCGCGAAATCGAGGGCAGGCCGGCGTCGCGCGCTGAATTGACGGATGGCATGGGCGCGGCTTCCAGCGGGTTTCTTTCTACGTCGAACTGTCGTCACCTTCTGTGCGCATGCGCGAGCCGTGATCAGAAGGGCCGCGTGTCGGGGACCAGGCCGAGGCCCGTGATCGAGTGCAGATTCTGTACACACTGTCCCGAGCCGGCGCCCCGACCGGCGCACACCGGTTCACCGCGACACACCCCAAAAACACGGGGATTCCGCCGTCCGAACCCCGCCGGACGCGGCCACTGGATGATCAAGAGGTTGCAGGTTCGAGTCCTGCCGGGCGCGCCAATGACTCCGGGGCCCATAGCTCGCGGAGACGGTCGAAAAGTGATCGACATGGTTACACCTGACGGCGCTGCGCCCAGGCGAAGATCGATCCCGGGCAGCCGAAAACATCGATCCCTCAACGACATCCCTATGATCCACAGCGGCACGGCGCGCTGCCGTGCGAGAAGCCACACGCAAGAGATCATTCCGACGTGAGTCTCGACTGGAATCTCATCGCCACTGCGGCGGTCGGCGTTGCGGGCATCTTCGGCACGTTCCACACGACCAACAAGCAGATCAAGGGTCAGAAGGAGACGGCGCGCGAATAGCGACAAGAGAAGCGACTCGAAGCCGCCTACGCTGAACTGCTGGTCAAAGTCGGGGCGGCGGGCGACTGGGCACACATCCTGTTCCTGAACTGGCATGCGCCGAGTACCGGAGATCCCGTCAGCGACATTGGAGTCCGTCCCGACATCTTCGTGAAGACGCTCGGCGCGCAGGGGGTGCTCAGCGTCTACTGGTCACCGCGCGTCAGGCAACTTGTGGAGGAGTTGCGCACCCAGATTGACGCCGCATTCAGCGCGTGGATCAGCAACTGCCTCGCACGATCGGGTGGACCTTCGGGGTACGCGGACTACCTGGTGGACGCGGTCGATCTGCTCAACGCTTTCACTACAGCAAAAGGTCAAATCGACGCAATCGATCTGACGATTCGGAATCAAGTGCAAGCCGAGATCACCGGGAAACACGACGGTCATGCTGAGGCGACGTCCCCAGCGCGGGATCAGCCGGTGAAGCCTGTTCAGCCGCCGACGTAGCTGCCCGCGCCGATGCCGGTGATCGTTTCATCGTGCGGCGGGTCGTAGACGACCACGCCGCAGTCGCGGCAGGTCCGGGACCGGTGCCCCGCCGGGCACGCACGAAGACTCGCGGCACCCCACCTCAGTGCTGGTGTGTCCTGCGTTGGCGGCTCACGTCGATAGCTACGACCGCAATGCCAACCGCGATCACACCGATCCACAAACCGGCCGCTCCGACGCCTGCGATGAGCATGGCCGCTCCGAGGAGCATTAGCACGACGGCAAGCCATATCAGAGATCTCATGGATGGCCTCCTCCCTCACGCAATCAGCGCATGCCCCGCCGCCTTCGGTTGTAGGTCACCTAACTCTCGTCCTTACAGGGGCTTTCGGGCCTGTGGAGCATGACCCAGGTTGCCGTGCTGGGCTAGTCCCTGTTGCGCCGCCGCCACCAGCTCAAGATGAACCCGATCAGCGCGCTCACCGCGATCCAGCCACCGACGCCGAGGAGCAGCGCGCTGGTGGTGGACATGCGCCGAGGATGCCCAGCGGTTCGAGATCATCAAACCGGCCAAGCGGTCGCGAACTGAAACATCATGAGCGTGCGGCTTTTGCGTGTGTTGCACGGATGACGACCGGTGCTCGACCGACAAGTGTTGAGTGTCGCTCTGCCGGGTCGGAGGGGGGCCGAGAGTCATCGCTGTGCATTCACGGCCGCTTGTCGGCGACGACGGCGCGCCGCGGCAGGCCCGGCGATGGGTCAGCGACATGGTCACCGCATCGGGGATGTTCCTGGACACGCCGCACGTGATCCATGACCTCACGTTGTGCGCGAGCGAACTGGTGAACGACGCGCTGCTCGCCGGTAGCACCAGCATGACCCTCGCTCTACTGCTCGATCACGGGATCGTTCGGTTGTCGGTCCTCGACGGCGGTGACCCTGACCCACCTCGCTCGGATTCGTTGCACCGGGCCCAGTTGATCGGTCTGCGAATCCTCGACGGGATTGCCGATCGCTGGGGCATCGATCCCGCGCCGGACGGGGGCGGGAACTGTGGGCCGAGTTCACGTTCGGTCCGAAGGGCCTGCCACCGCCGGTGGCCTAAGCCTCTCCCGAAACACCGCCGCCATCGATTGCCTGGCTCGTGGCGCGCCGGGCCGAGCGGCAGGAAGCAGATCTCAACCCTCGGTCACGGCGCGTCGTTGCCGATCACTTCACGCCACAGCGGCTCGGGGGAGAAGCGTGTCATCTTCCCAGCGCTCTGGAGACCAAGGCTGTGGTAGAGGGACGCGCCGGCGTCGGTGGCTACCAGAGACGCGCGGCGGGCTCCGCCTGATCGAGCGGCTCGCAACGCGGCGGCGGTCATGGCGCGGGCGATGCCCCGAACTCTGGTCAAGGCAGTGCGTGGTCGAACCGGCAGGTCGTGGTGAGCAGTTGGCTGACGTTCGTTCCCGGATCGATGTCTGTTGGCGTCGCCATCCGGCGGAACAACCTGGCGCCGCGCACCCCGCCGGTGGTTACTTGTGCGCCGTCCACGCTGAGCCAGGCGCCTTCCTGCAGGGCAAGGACCGGTACATCGTTGTCTTCGAGGAATTCGGCGATGCGCCTGTCACGGGTCTCACCCAGGTGTCCGTCGAGGGTCTGCCGCGCCGGGTAGTGGGGGTTCACCTGGAACGGGACAAGACCCAGCGCGGTGAGCGTCGGCGGTTCGGCGATCGGCATGTCGTTGGTCGTTCGGATGGTCGGGCACGCGACGTTCGTACCAGCGCTCGTGCCGATGTACGGTGCGCCGTCGCGGATTCTGGCTGCAATGACGTCAACTACGTCGAGCCGGTATAGCGCTGCGAGCAGGCGAAACGCGTTCCCGCCACCGACAAACACCGCCTCGGCCGACTCGAGCGCAGACCTCGGCGCGGTGTATCGGTGAACACCAGCCACTTCGACACCCAACGGAGCCAATCCGGCCGCGACCGCCGCGGTGTGACCATTCCAATCTCGCAGCCCGTAGGGCACGAAAGCGACCTCTCGCACACCGGTCAACGCCTCGGACAACGCACGGAGGGCATGTCCGAGTGAACCGCCCCGGCGTGTCCGGAGGCTCCAGCTGTTGAGAAGGAGTAGCTGGAAGCCATGTCACGTCACGGGAGCAACTACCCGCCGGAGCTGCGGGAGCGTGCGGTGCGGATGGTCGCTGAGATCAAGGGCGATTATCCGTCGGAGTGGGCGGCGATCGCCGCGGTCGCGAGCAAGTTGGGCATCGGCAGCACCGAGACGGTGCGCAAGTGGGTGCGCC
>DASSEQ010000184.1:0-9350 GCA_035695245.1 Mycobacteriales bacterium
ATCGAGACGATCGAGGCGGAGATCTCGGCGTACGACGAGCAGGTCGAGGGCGGCCTCGCCGATCGGCCCCGGCTGGTCGCGCTCAACAAGGTCGACGTCCCGGACGCTGCCGACCTGGCCCAGATCGTCCGCGACGACATCGAGGCACACTGGCCGTGGCCAGTGCTGGACGTGTCGGCTGCTACCAGGCACGGTCTCCGCGAGCTGACTTTTGCCATGGGGGAGCGGGTGCTTGCGGCCCGCGCCGCGGCCAGGACGCCGGAGCCGACCCGGATCGTCCTGCGGCCGACGCCGGTCAAGGAAACCGGGTTCCGCGTCGAGCCGACCGGGGAGCAGGCTTTCGTCGTGCACGGGGAACGGCCGAGGCGCTGGGTCGTGCAGACCGACTTCACCAACGACGAGGCGGTGGGCTACCTCGCCGATCGCCTGGCCCGGCTCGGCGTCGAAGACGCGTTGGCCGAATTGGGCGCAGAGCCAGGCGCCGAGGTCACCATCGGCGATGTGACGTTCGACTGGGTGCCGACGCTGCGCGCCTCCGCCCGCCCGCTCGGTCCGCGCGGCAGCGACGCCCGTCTGGACGAGTCGCCGTGACCCGCGAGGCGATCGCGCAGGCGCGGCGCCTGGTCGTCAAGATCGGCTCGTCGTCGCTTGCCAGCCCGACCGGCGGTCTTGATGCGGATCGTGTCGAGCTGCTCGTAGACGCGATCGAGTCGCGGTTGGCCGGCGGCGCGCAAGTGGTGCTCGTGTCATCCGGCGCCATCGCTGCTGGGCTCAAGCCGCTGGGCCTCGCCCGAAGGCCGCGCGATCTGGCCACGCAGCAGGCGGCCGCGAGCATCGGCCAAGGGCTTTTGGTGGCGAGCTACAACGCGTCGTTCGCGCGTTACCGGCGCACCGTCGGTCAGGTGTTGCTGACCAGTGATGACGTCGTGCGCCGTGCGCACTATCGCAACGCGCAGCGCACCTTCGACAAGCTGCTGACCCTCGGCGTCGTGCCGATCGTCAACGAGAACGACACTGTCGCCACCGAGGAGATCCGGTTCGGCGACAACGACCGGCTCGCTGCGCTTGTCACGCACCTGGTGCGCGCGGACGCTCTCGTGCTGCTCTCCGACGTCGACGGTGTCTACGACGACGATCCCTCGCGCGAGGGCGCACAGCTCGTCAGCGACGTCCGCGACGAGACCGACCTACGTCACGTCCGCCTCGGTCGCACCGGCAAAGCCGGCGTCGGCAGTGGCGGGATGGCAACCAAGCTCGATGCCGCGCGAATCGCTGCCGGCGCCGGTGTGCCGACACTGCTTGCGCACGCGCGCGATGCGGCCGCGGCATTGTCCGGTGCCGATGTCGGCACGTGCTTCCATCCCACCGGCACACGTGCTCCGGCGCGGTTGCTGTGGCTCGCGCACGCGACAACCGCGCGTGGCCAACTTCGACTCGACGCCGGGGCCGTACGCGCAGTGGCCGAGCGTCGGTTGTCGCTCCTTCCGGCCGGTGTTGTGGCGATTGATGGCGAGTTCGTCGCCGGGGATCCGGTCGACTTGATCGACGAAAACGGCCACACGATCGGCCGTGGGCTGGTCAACTACGACGCAACGGAACTCCCCGCGCTTCTCGGCCGGACGACGCACGACCTGACCGCGACGCTGGGCCCCGGCTACCACCGAGAGGTCGTGCATCGCGACGACCTCGTGCTGCTGGGCCGCCACTGAGCCGGCGGCCCGTCAACGAGAGGACGGGCCCGTGCAGGCAAGGGGGCTCTGGCACGTGACCCTCACCGTCGGTGGTGCCGCCTGCGACGTCCACGAGGTCCGCGCCGCGATGCAGCGCCTGTCCGAGGAGCGCGCGTTCATGATCTCCGGCCGCTACGCCGAGTCGCGCGCGGAGCTGTCCTACTGGGACGAAGCCGACGACTGCGGCGACGTCTGCGCGCTCGCGCTTCGCTTGTGGGGCGAGCATCGTCGTACGGCGAAGTTGCCCGCCTGGTCCGTTCGCGGCCTCGAGGTGCTCTCGCGCGAGGAGTACGTGCGACGGGAGCAGTCGGTGCTGGCTGAGCCGGGTTCCTGGCAGCCGTTCTAGCCTTGAGATCTTGTGCGGTTCCTGACTGACCCCGCTCCGGCGTGGGACTTGACCTACGACGACGTGTTCATGGTGCCGTCGCGGTCCGACGTGGCCTCCCGGCTCGACGTCGACCTCGCCACCAACGACGGCACCGGAACGACGATCCCGGTCATCGCGGCCAACATGACCGCAGTGTCGGGTCGACGGATGGCGGAGACCTTGGCGCGGCGCGGCGGTCTTGCCGTCATCCCGCAAGACATCCCGCTCGATGTCGTTGCCGACGTTGTCGCGTTCGTGAAGACGCGCGATCTCGTGCACGACACACCCATCACACAGGCTCCGGTGGACACGGTCGGTGAAGCACTGAACCTGTTGCCGAAACGCGCGCACGGTGCCGTGATCGTTGTCGACGACGGTCGACCGGTCGGTGTCGTCACCGAGGCCGACTGCATCGGTGTCGATCGGTTCACTCAGCTGCATCGGGTGATGTCGTCGGACGTGCTGACGCTCGCGGTCGGGACCGACCCGCGGTCGGCGTTCGATCGGTTGCACGAGGGGCGGCACCGGCTGGCGCCGGTGGTCGACAGTGACGGGCGGCTGGTCGGCATCCTCACGCGGACCGCGGCCTTGCGGGCCGGTCTCTACAAGCCCGCTGTCGACGCGAACGGCCGGCTGCGAGTGGGCGCTGCGATCGGTGTCAACGGCGACGTGACCGCAAAGGCCGAGGCGTTGCTGGCAGCGGGTGTCGACGTGCTCGTCGTCGACACTGCGCATGGGCATCAGGAACGCATGATCGAGGCGCTCCAGCTGGTCCGCAAGGTGCACCCGTCGGTGCCCGTTGCCGCCGGCAACGTCGTGTCGACCGAAGGAGTGCGTGACCTGGTCGAGGCCGGCGCGGACATCGTCAAGGTCGGTGTCGGTCCCGGCGCGATGTGCACCACGCGCATGATGACCGGCGTCGGCCGGCCGCAGTTCTCCGCGGTGCTCGAGTGCGCCGCCGAAGCCCGACGGATGGGCAAGCATGTCTGGGCCGACGGCGGCGTGCGGCACCCGCGCGATGTCGCACTCGCGCTGGCAGCCGGTGCGGCCAACGTGATGGTGGGCTCCTGGTTTGCCGGCACGCACGAGTCGCCCGGCGACGTGCACCGCGATGCGGACGGGCGGTTGTTCAAGGAGTCATACGGAATGGCGTCGGCCCGCGCCGTGCGTGGTCGCACTGAGGGCGAGTCGGCCTTCGACCGGGCGCGGAAGAGCTTGTTCGAGGAGGGCATCTCGACCGCACGCATGTATCTCGACCCAGAGCGGCCGGGCGTCGAGGACCTGCTCGACCGCGTCGTCGCCGGCCTGCGCAGTTCGTGCACCTACGCCGGCGCCCGAACTTTGGAGGAGTTCCACCAGCGGGCGGTCGTCGGCGTGCAGAGCGCCGCCGGCTACGCAGAGGGCAAGCCCCTCTTCGCTTCTTGGTGAAGGTCGCTAACGTGCGGGCGTGGACACCGTTGACCGGCCGACGATGCCGGCGGGCTATGGCATCAAAACTGATGCGGACGGACAACTGCCGTGGTCATGGGTCGAGGAACGGTTGGTCGCGGGCCGCAACTACTGGGTGTGCACGACGCGCGCTGACGGGCGGCCCCATGCCATGCCGGTGTGGGGCGTCTGGGTCGATGACGCGTTGCTGTTCTCCAGCGATCCGTCATCGATGAAAGGGCGCAATCTCGCGGCGCGTCCCGACGCGGTGGTGCATCTCGAGAGCGGCGACGAGGCGGTCGTGCTCGAAGGGCGCGTGGGCAGCATCGACGCGGTCCGGCTCGACGGGTTCGTCGCGGCGTACGACGAAAAGTACGGCCATCGCCTCGACGTGAGCGACCCCGCGTTCGGGCTCTACCAGCTCGTGCCGGAGCGCGTGTTGGCCTGGCGGGAGAAGGATTTCCCGACCTCGGCCACGAGGTTCCGCCGTACCCTTTGAGTCATGACGACCGCCGACGAGGTGCTCGACGTCGCCCGTCGCGCACGTGCCGCGGCGGCGTTGCTCGCGCCGATGACGCGCGGCCAGAAGGACATCGCACTGCTCGCGATGGCCGATGCCATCGAGCGCGAAGCGGGCAGCATCATCCGCGCCAACGCCGACGACCTGGCCCGCGGTCGCGGGGCGGGACTGTCCGATGCGCTGCTCGACCGGCTGGCGTTGGACGAGCACCGCATCGGCGCCATGGCCGCTGGGTTGCGCCAGGTAGCCGGGCTTCCCGATCCCGTTGGTGAAGTCGTGCGCGGATCGACGCTGCCCAACGGCTTGCAGCTCAAGCAGGTGCGGGTGCCCATGGGTGTGGTCGGCATCATCTACGAGGCCCGCCCCAACGTGACCGTTGATGCAGCCGGCCTCTGCATCAAGAGCGGCAACGCGGTGCTGCTGCGCGGATCGTCAAGCGCCCAGTCGAGCAACACCGCACTCGTGGCGGTGCTGGCGGCCGCCGGCGAGGCTTCCGGACTGCCGTCCGATGCCGTGCAGCTGGTGCCCGGCGCCGATCACGAGTCCGCGAAGCACCTGATGCGTGCACGCGGGTTGGTCGACGTGCTGATCCCCCGCGGCGGCGCCGGGCTGATTCGCAGTGTTGTCGAGGAGTCGACGGTGCCTGTCATCGAAACCGGCGTCGGCAACTGTCACGTCTACGTCGACGCCGATGCCGATCTGGACATGGCAGTGTCGATCGTCGTCAACGCGAAGGCACAACGACCGAGCGTCTGCAACGCGGCGGAGACGCTGCTGGTGCATCGCGACGTCGCCGACGCGTTCCTGCCGCGCGCGCTTGCTGCGCTGCGCGAAGCCGGTGTGACAGTGCACGGTGATGCGAAGGTGCAGTCCTTCGCCGACGACGTGGTTGCTGTCACCGATGACGACTGGGCCGCCGAATATCTCTCCCTCGACATTGCCGCCGGCGTGGTCGACTCGCTTGCCGCGGCGGTCGCGCACATCCGCCGGTGGGGGAGTGGCCACACCGAGGCGATCGTCACCCGGTCGATGCCTGCGGCGCAGTCGTTCGTCGCCGGCTGCGACTCGGCCGCGGTGATGGTCAACGCCTCGACGCGGTTCACCGACGGTGAGCAGTTCGGTTTCGGTGCCGAGATCGGCATCTCCACCCAGAAGCTGCATGCGCGCGGTCCGATGGGGCTGCCGGAGCTCACGTCGACGACCTGGGTCGTCTTCGGCGACGGACAGGTCCGTGCCTGATTTCTCGCCCCGCTGGGTCGCGCCGATCTATCTCGTCCTTGCTGTGCTGCTGGTGCCGTGGATCGTCTATCTCGGGATCGTGTTGCCCGACCGGACCACGTCGGCCCACTGGGACGTGGCCTGGGTGGGCTTCGACGTCATGGAGTTCGCCGCGATCGCCCTGACCGGGTGGTTCGCCTACCGCCGCTCGCGCTGGCTCGAGGTGACGGCGACCGCAGCCGCGGTGCTGCTGCTGGTCGATGCCTGGTTCGACATCACCACCGCGCACAAGCACTGGGACGTCGTGCAAGCCGCCGTGCTCGGCGGCGTGGTGGAGCTCCCGCTGGCCGCGCTCTCGCTGTGGATCGCAACCAGGGCAGCGCGGAGCGCCCAAAGCGGCTAGAATCTCGTTCTAATTTCCGCGTCCGCCGCCTCGAGACGCCCCCCGCCGCCCGAAACGGAGCGCCCGGTGCCCCTTTTCACCTCACCCCAGGACGTTCGCGAGCGACTCGGCCAGACCGGCTACCTCGCCGACGACGCCACCGCCACCACCGTGTTCCTCGCCGACGCGCTGGAGAAGCCGCTGCTCGTCGAGGGCCCGGCCGGCACTGGCAAGACCGAGCTGGCGAAGGCGGTGACCGAGGCAGCGAACGCCGCCCTGGTCCGCCTGCAGTGCTACGAGGGCCTGGACGAGGCGCGTGCCCTCTATGAGTGGAACTACCGCAAGCAGCTGCTGCGCATCCAGGCCGCGGGCGATGGCCAGAAGTGGGAAGAGACCCACGACGACATCTTCAGCGAGGAGTTCCTGCTCGCCCGGCCGCTGCTCACCGCGATCCGCCGCGACGAGCCCACCGTCCTGCTGGTCGACGAGACCGACAAGGCCGACGTCGAGGTCGAAGGCCTGCTGCTGGAGGTGCTCTCCGACTTCCAGGTGACCGTGCCGGAGCTCGGCACGATCGAGGCGACGAACAAGCCGTTCGTCGTGCTCACCTCCAACGCGACCCGCGAGCTCTCGGAAGCGCTCAAGCGCCGCTGCCTGTTCCTGCACATGGACTACCCGGACGCCGAGCGGGAGCGCCAGATCGTGCTGACCCGCGTGCCGGACGTGCCGGAGAAGCTCGCCGAGGAGCTCATCCGGACCGTGCGCACGTTGCGCGCCCTCGAGCTGAAGAAGTCTCCGTCGATCGCCGAGTCGATCGACTGGGCGCGCACCCTGGTCGCGCTCGGCGCCGATGCGCTCGACGAGGCGATGGTGGCCCAGACACTTGGCGTCGTGCTCAAACACGCCTCCGACCACGCGCGCGCCGCCAAGGAGCTTGGGCTCACCTGAGATGGCTGAGCCGGTATTTGGCGAGGAGCGCACCGGGCTGATCGACCGGCACGTCGCTTTCGTCGGCGCTCTGCGGGGCGCCGGGCTGCCCGTGTCGATGGTCGAGTCGATCGACGCAGTCCAGGCGATGACCGTCATCGACCTGCTCGACCGCGAGCAACTGCGCACGGCGTACGCCGCTGCCGTCGTCAAGCGTGCACCGCACCGGGCGACGTTCGACCGGCTGTTCGATCTCTGGTGGCCGCCGGCCATCGGTGACGGTGCGCAGTCGTCGTACGACGAGGAGGGCGCGCCCGACGGCGAGTCGTTGCCCGACGGCGAAGGGGTCGACCTCGAGCAGCTCAAGAAGATGCTGCGCGACCAGTTGCGCGACACGCTGCTGTCCGGTGACGACGAGGCGTTGCGGCGGCTCGCGCGCGCGTCGGTCAACGGTCTCGGCCGCACTGAGAGCCAGCCCGGCCGCCAGTCATGGTTCACCTACCGGGTGCTCCGCGCGCTCTCGCCGGAGACGCTCCTCGCCGACTTGCTCAAAGCAGTCCTCGAAGGTGAGCAGCAGGGCGGCCTGGCCGAGAAGGTCGCACGCCAGATGCTCACCGAGCGGATCAAGAAGTTCGAGGAGTACGTCGAGGCCGAGGTGCGCCGTCGCCTCGCCGAAGACCGCGGCGTCGAGCAGATCCAGAAGACCGCGGTGAAGCCGCTCATCGAGCAGGTCGACTTCCTCCGCGCTTCACGCGACGAGATCGCCGAGCTGCGTCGCCGCGTCTACCCGCTGGCTCGCCGGCTCGCGACCCGGCTGACGGCGAAGCGTCGGCTCGGTCGCAGTGGCCGGCTCGACGTGCGTCGCACCGTGCGGGCGTCGCTGTCCTCCGGCGGCGTGCCCCTCACCACGATTCACAAGCCGCACAAGCCACACAAGCCGGAACTCGTCGTGCTGTGCGACGTCAGTGGATCGGTTGCGGCTTTTGCCCACTTCACGGTGCTGCTTGCCTACGCCTTGCGCGAGCAGTTCGCGAAGGTGCGCGTGTTTGCTTTCGTCGACACGTGCGACGAGGTGACGCGCTTCTTCGAGCACGGCGGTGATGTCGCCGACGCGCTGGCGCGCATGGCAAAGGAAGCCGACGTCGTCTGGTTCGACGGCCACAGTGACTATGGGCATTCGTTCGAGGTGTTCAACCAGAAGTGGCCGGATGCGGTCACGCCGAAGACGTCGCTGCTGATCCTGGGCGACGCACGCAGCAACTATCGGGCGCTGCAGCTGTCGTCCCTGCGAACCGCTGTGCGGCACGCCCGGCATGCCTACTGGCTCAACCCGGAGCCGCGGCAGTACTGGGGCAGTGGTGACTCGGCAACCAGTTCCTACAGCGAGGTCATCCCGATGATCGAGTGCCGCAACGCGGCTCAGCTCGAGGAGTTCGTGGAGCAACTGCTTCCGACCTGAGTTCGGTTCGGCGTTTCACGTGCGCCGGGCGGCCGATCGATGCCAGGATCGTCGTCCGGGGAGGCCGCACGGGGCGGCCGGGGGTTCCATGGGGGAGCACATGACCGCTGTTGCGGAGCCGATGCAGCGCCAGATCACGAGCCGCGGCGCGCTTGCGGCACTCGGTGTCGCTGTCGGCGGCGTCATCATTTTGTTCGGTAACGCCGACGTGAAGAAGGGCGACAACGGGGGCCTCGGGCCGGCAATCGGCACGGCCGCGATCGTCGTCGTGTTGGCCGCGGTGTTGTTCGCGGTCGTGCTGCCACGCGTCCAGAACGCGCGCCGCACCGCGATGATCATCGGCATCGTGGGTGTGGTGTCGATCGTCGCCTTCTGGTCGGGTGTCACGCCCGTGCTTGCTGCAGCGGCGATAGCCGCTGTGCCGCCCGGCGAGCCTCGCGACCGGGGCGTGGCGATCGTTCAGGTGCTTGCGTTGGTGGCGACCGCCTTGGCCCTGATCGTCACGATCGCGCAGAGCAGTCTGGTCTGAGCCTCCTCGTCGGGCATCATCGGCGCATGCACGATGCACGCGCCGAGGCGATGTCCGTCGACGAACGCACCGCGCTTCAGCAGCAGCGCCTCAACGCTCTCGTCGACCGCTTGTTGGTTGCCGGCGGCGTGCAAGCGGCTCGGCTGCGCGCCGCCGGCGTTGAGTCGGCGGCGGAGGTCTCGGTCGAGCGCATCGCCGATCTGCCGACGACGGCGAAGCAAGACCTCTGGGACCACTATCCGTTTGGCATGTTGGCCGCGCCGCGCGAGGACGTCGTGGCGGTGCATGGGTCGAGCGGCACCGGCGGGCGACCGACGCTGGTCGGCTACACGCGGGGTGATCTCGACCTGTGGGCGGAGATGGTGGCGCGCTCGCTGGGCTGTGCCGGTGCGAGGGCCGGCGACATCCTGCACAACGCCTACGGATACGGCCTCTTCACCGGTGGCATGGGCTTCCATCTCGGCGGCATCAAGATGGGGCTCACCGTCGTGCCGGTCTCGGGCGGGATGACGCAGCGACAGCTCACCCTGCTCGCCGACCTCCAGCCGCACTACCTGACCTGCACGCCGTCGTACGCCGTGGTGCTCGGCGAGGCTGCCCGCGAACGCGGACAGGACTTGACGAGCTTGCGGGCGGGCATCTTCGGCGCCGAGCCGTGGAGTGAAGCGATGCGCGCCCAGATCGAGGCGCTGCTGCCGCTGAAAGCCCTCGACGTCTATGGCCTCTCCGAGGTGATCGGGCCTGGCGTTGCGACCGAGTGCATCGAGGGACAGAACGGTCTGCATGTCAA
>DASSEQ010000185.1:0-3001 GCA_035695245.1 Mycobacteriales bacterium
CCCGATCCCCCATGTCATGCCGTGGCGAGAGGCTCGATCCGGTCGAGTGCGTCGGCTAGCCGGTCGCGTTCGACCTCGAGGTCGTAGCGGCTCTGAAGGTTGAGCCAGAAACGGTCGGTCGTGCCGAAGAAACGCGACAGCCGAAGTGCTGTATCGGCGCTGATGCCGCGCTTGCCGTGGACGATCTCGTTGATGCGTCGCGGCGGGACGCCTACCGCGACGGCGAGCCGGTGCTGGGTGACACCGAGCGGCTCGAGGAACTCGGTGAGGAGCACCTCGCCAGGATGGATCGGCGGCATAACCGCGGTCGCTGTCATGGCTCCTCCTCAGTGGTAGTCGCTGATTTCGACGTCTTCCGGTCCGGCTGTCGTCCAGCGGAAGCAGATCCGCCACTGGTCGTTGATCCGGATGCTGTGCTGGCCGCTCCGGTCTCCCTTCAGCTTCTCCAGGCGGTTGCCGGGTGGCACCCGCAGGTCCTGCAAGGTCTCGGCCGCGTCCAGGATCACCAGCTTGCGTAGCGCTGCTCGCTGGACGTCGGGCCCGAGCTTGCGGGTCGACAGGCGTTGCCAGACCCGGTCCGTGTCGCGGTCGCGGAACGAGCGCAGCACCGGTTCAGCATAACGCTATGCGTTAATAACGCGCAACGTTATCTCATGATCACGCGTCGTGCCTTGTCGCAACGTCGGGATGGCTGTGGATGACGAGCGAGAACTGTCAGCGCCGCGACGCAAGCTGGCTCACATGAACGATGCGCAGATCCAAGCCTGGCTCGACCAGGAAGATGCGGCGGTCGCGCAGACCATCCGCAAGCACGGCTTGTTCATCCAGTTCGTCGGCGGCCACCCCGATGACGTGCCACCGTCGTTCGCCTACACGGTCGGGCTCTTTGGACTCGGCCATGCCGAGCTGGTTGTTCTGAGCACCAACCCGAGTACCGCTTCGGGCCTACTCAATCACCTCGGTGATCGGGTTCGCGGCGGGGACAACCTTGTTCCCGGCCAGCTACTGACCTTTGACGAGTGGCCGCACCGGATCACCGTCGAGGAGCTGCCCAACCCGGGCGAGATCGTGCTGGCCGCAAACCGGCATTATCAGCGGCCACCGGAGGTCTCAGTGCCGGCCTATCAGCTGACCTACGACGATCTCGCCGGCCGGTTTCCGTGGGAGCCCAATTACAGCAACGCGGGCAACCTTCAGCCGCGGCCGGGCAGCTGGCGGGCCTGACCTGGCTTTGCATATCGTCGCAGGTAGGAAGCGGCAGCCGAGTGGTTCAACTCAACCTCGCCCACGATCTTTACCGCGACTTGTCTGCGCTGTCGCCGGCGTAGAGGCGGCGGACCACTTCTTCGATGTCGGGTTCGCCGATCGCGAGGTCGACGACGTCACCCCGCCCGACCAGCTCGGCGGTCAGGGCGGCGACATTGGCTTCGCCGGACAGCGTTAGCCCGAGTCGGGAGCCGCCGAGCTGTCTTGCGCTCACGCCGGGCTGGTGCACGTCGGGCACCGGACCGCCGAACTCGACGACCATCGTGCGCTCGCCACCGAGGCGGGACCGTAGGTCGGCCAGCGGGCCGTCGTAGATCAGCCGGCCGTGGTCGACGACCGCGATGCGTGGGCACAGCCGCTCGATGTCGTCCAGGTCGTGCGTCGTGAGGACGATGGTCGTGCCGCTTTCGCGGTTGAGCTCCGCCAGGAACTCCCGCACCGCGATCTTGCTGACGACGTCCAGGCCGATGGTGGGCTCGTCCAGGTAGAGCACCTCCGGCTCGTGCAGGAGGGCGGCGGTGAGCTCGCCACGCATGCGCTGGCCGAGTGAGAGTTCGCGGACGGGCACCGGCAACAGGTCTTCGAGCCCCAGCAGCTCTGAGCAGCGCTGGAGGTTGGCCGCGAACCGCTGGGCCGGCACCCGGTACATCCGCCGAAGCAGGTCGAAGCTCTCCGCCAGTGGCAGGTCCCACCACAGCGTGGTGCGTTGACCGAAGACGACCCCCATGCGCCCGGCAAGTCGTCGGCGCTCGCTGGCGGGGTCGAGCCCGGCAACACGCAGTAGCCCCTGGCTCGGCACGAGAATGCCGGTCAGCATCTTCACCGTCGTGGACTTGCCGGCGCCGTTCGGTCCGATGAAGCCGACGAACTCTCCGGGCTCGATGGTCAGTGACAGCCGGTCGACCGCGCGCACTTCGCGCCGGTGCCGACGCCACCCGCCCGCTCGTCGACGTACGACGAACGACTTCGTGAGGTCGGCCATCTCGATCATCGGCACGGCTAGCTCCCGGTGCTCCGATATCGGCGCAGACCCGCGCCCCATGCAATGCCGGCGACGATCACCAGGAATGCGGCCGCCGCCGGTGATAGGTAGTGCGTTGCGGATGGCAGATGAAGAGGGTCGGACGCGCCGAGGATCCGCAGCGCGGGGTACCAGTTGATGAAGCCCAGCGGCACGACGAAGGTCACCAGCTGGATGACATGCCGCGCGTAGATCCCGAGCGGGAACTGGGTGAGGTAGCCGCCGCCGTAGGTGAACGCGTTCATCGTTTCGCGCCCACCCGGTGCGACGAACTGGAAGGCGGCGCCGACCACGAAGACGGCCAGGAAGATGACCGTGCCGCTGACGAGCATCAGCACGAGCAGACCGCCTCGCTGCGGTGTCCACTCGACGTCGACCGCGCTCAAAGCCCAACCGAGTACGGCGACGGACTGGATCAGCTTTCCCAAGCGACGCACGGAGAACTGGTCGGCAGCTGCCAACGCCAACGCCGGAGCCGGCCGCAGCAACATGGCGTCGAAGCTGCCGTCGCGGATCCGGTCGCCGAGCCGCTCGATGCTGCCGATCAGCAGGTCCGCCAGGCCGAGGCAGGTAGCGGCCACGCCGTACAGGAAGGCGACCTCCGCGACCGTGAAGCCGGCGAGGCGACCAGTGTTGGCGAAGACGATCAGGATCTCGACGAAGTCCAGCCCGGTGATCAGCAGTGTCGCGAGGATCATCAGGAACAACGACAGA
>DASSEQ010000186.1:0-54493 GCA_035695245.1 Mycobacteriales bacterium
GATGTAGCCCTTGTCGAAGCGCATGCCCTCGACGAGCTCGAGCTCGAGGCCGAAGGTGTTGCTCTCCTCGACGGTGATGACGCCTTCCTTGCCGACCTTGTCCATCGCCTCGGCGATGATCTCGCCGACGCTGGTGTCGGCCGCCGAGATCGAAGCAGTCGAGGCGATCTGCTCCTTGGTCTCGACGTCCTTGGCCTGCTTGGACAGCTCTTCGCTGACCCGCTCGACGGCCGACTCGATGCCGCGCTTGAGGCCCATCGGGTTGGCACCCGCGGCCACGTTGCGCAAGCCCTCGCGGACCAGCGCCTGCGCCAGGACGGTCGCCGTCGTGGTGCCGTCACCGGCGACGTCGTCGGTCTTCTTGGCTACCTCTTTGACGAGCTCCGCGCCGATCTTCTCGTAGGGGTCCTCGAGCTCGATCTCCTTGGCGATGGAGACACCGTCGTTGGTGATCGTGGGTGCGCCCCACTTCTTGTCCAGTACGACGTTGCGGCCCTTCGGGCCGAGCGTGACCTTGACGGCGTCGGCGAGCGTGTTCATGCCGCGCTCGAGAGCCCGACGCGCGTCCTCGTCGAACGCGATGATCTTTGCCATGCGGTGGAATCCCTCCCGCGGACGAGAAACCTGGTGGATCGTCGTACGACGCCCGCGACGGACGGCTCCGGTTCCAGTCCCCTGGCGCCGGCACCTCGTCGTACCGATCTGTCACTCGACAGTCCCGAGTGCTAAGCACCATTGTTAGCACTCGACCCTGTCGAGTGCAAGCCGGGTCCGGGCCGCCGGCCACATTTTCCTCACCTCAAGAGCGCCGGCAGGAACGTCGATCATCTTCGTCGTAGATTCCTTTCACCGCCGCAACCCCTGTGGTGGTCGCGCCTGCCTCGCCGAGCCCGTCCCGGCAGTGCGTCGTCGGTCGAACCCAAGGGACGGGACCGGGGACCCAAGCACCTGGACGGCAACTGCCGTCCTTGGGGTGAAGCCCTCCGCGAGGAGGGCCGGGCGAGACTTCCGCCCGAACCCGACAGCTAACTCGGCAGGCGTCGGAGACCACTCATGCGCCTTCCGCTGCGCTCGCGCCTGCGCGCCGCAACAGCAACCGTCGTCCTCGCCACCGCCGCTCTGACCGCCACGTCCGTGGCCACGCTGGCTCCAACGGCCACCGCCGAGACCCCGGCTCAGGTGCGGGCCTACAAGATCGACCGGGTGATGACCTGGGCCGAGCATCAGAAGGGCAAGCCTTACCGCTACGGCGCCGCCGGCCCGAGCTCGTTCGACTGCTCCGGTCTGGTCATGTACGTGTTCCACCACGCAATCGACAAGTCGCTGTCGCACAACGCGGAGGCGCAGTACCGCGCATCGACGCACATTCGCCGCAGCAGCCTGCGCCCGGGCGACCTCGTGTTCGAGGTGGACAGCAGTGGCTACGCGTTCCACGTCGGCATCTACGCCGGCAACGGCTACTTCTGGCACGCGCCCCACTCGGGCACGGTCGTCAAGAAGCAGAAGCTCTACTCAGCGCACTGGCGCTTCGGCCGCATCATCCACTGAGCGCGACCGAGCCGACGAGGTCGATCGTGGCCGGTGCGGCGATGCGAGCCCGCATCGCCGTGCTGGTCAACGGTCGCGCCAACAAGTAACCCTGCGCGTTGTCGCATCCCAGCTCGACAAGGTGCGCCAGCGTCTCCCGGTCCTCGACGCCTTCCGCGACGATGCGCGCCCCGAGGCTGTGACCGAGATCAATCGTCGCGCGCACGATGGCGGCGTCGGGACTCGAGCTGCGCAAACGGAGGACGAAGTCGCGATCGACCTTCAGCTCGTGCACGGCATTGCGGGTCAGGAACGTCAACGACGAGTAGCCCGTGCCGAAGTCGTCGATCGAGATCTGTACGCCGATGTTGCGCAGCGCGTCGAGCGTCTCCTCGACGGTCTCCAGCTCCGCGATCATCGTCGTTTCGGTGATCTCCAGCACCAGCAACGACGCGTCGAGTGAGTGCCGGGCGAGCACCTCGGAGACCGCTGACGGCAGATCGGGATCGAGCAGGTTGCGCGCCGACAGGTTGACCGCGACATGCACGGGGCGACCCGGGCGCTGCCATTGCGCGGCCTCGGACACGGCAAGGCTCAGCACGTGCTTGGTGAACTCGTGCGCCAGGCCGGAGTCCTCGGCGACGGTGATGAACTCGGCCGGCGGCAACAGGCCGCGGCTCGGATGCTGCCACCGGACCAGTGCTTCTGCTCCGGCGATACGCCCGTCCCCGAGCCGGTATTGCGGCTGGTAGTGCAGCACCAGCTCGCCGCGGCGCAGTGCGGAGCGGAGCTCGGCGGCAACCGCGAGTCGTGAGAGTGAGGACTCGTCGCGCTCCGGCCGATAGTGCCGGTGACTGCCGCGGACGGTCTTGGCTTGATACAGCGCGACGTCAGCGTGCGCGAGCATCTCGCCGATTCCTTCGGCGTCGCCCGGGCAGCTCGAGATACCGACGCTCGCGCCGACAGACACGCGGAGACCGTCGAGGATCACCGGCTGCTCGACGGCGTCGATGACCTGGCGAGCCAGCTCGTCGGCCGCCTCGATGGACTCGAGCTCGGTGGCGAACAACGCGAACTCGTCGCCGCCCAGGCGCGCGATCAGGTCGCCCGCCCGGGCGACGGAGGCGAGCCGACGGGCGATCGTGATCAGCAGCCGGTCGCCGGTCGCGTGACCGAGGGTGTCGTTGACGGCCTTGAAGTGATCGAGATCGAGGAGCAGCAGCGCAGAGCGGCCTTCAGATCCGTCGAGGACGCGGTCGGCGTGGCGCAGCAACAGTGACCGGTTGGGCATGCCGGTCAGCGCGTCGTGGGTTGCGTCGTACTCGTTGCGACGCGCCGCCATCTCGATGTCGTCGAAGAGCTTCGCGTTGTCGAAGTTGAGCGCAACCGTCGCGGCGAAGGCTTGCAACAGCTGGCGCCCGCGGGCCGTCGGCTGCACGCCGCCCTGAAAACGGAACCGAAGAGCGCCGACGATGCCGGCCGTGGTGAGCGGCACCGTCCAGGTGAAGGGAAGTGCTTCACCACTCTGCGCCCAGTGCGCAATGCCCTCCGGCGATGCGCCCGGCTCGAGGTCGGCGAGCACTGATGCGTCAACGATGTCGTGGGTTCGACTTGTCTCGTCGCCGGAGAAGCAGTCGACACGCGCATCGTCGCGGGTTATGTAGAGGTCGACGGCGGGCGCCTTGAGCAGCGCAACGGCGTGTTTGATGACGACGTCGGCGAGCTCTGCACCGCGAAGCCCGACCAGCTCTTTGCTCGCTTCCTCGAGCCCCTGCCATGCGTCGCGGTCCTGCTCGGCAGTGAGATAGGCCCGATAGGCGACGTACAGCAACGCGACGAAGACCGACACCGCTGTCAGCGACGTGCGGTTCCATTGCAGGTTGACGACGACGAGGGCAAGGGTCGCTCCGGCGAAGAAGACCAGGAGGTCGAGCGGCAAGCGGCCGCGCAGCACGTCACGAATCCTGGTGTCCTGCGAGAACGCGATCGCTGCGGTGACAGCGAAGGTGTTCAGCGCGAAGCAGCAGACAACGCCGGTCGCGAGCGCGGCCGTGCGAGTCAGTCCGGTGAGGCGGACGGGGTCGCCGTACACGTGCATCGCGAGGAGGCCAACGGTGGTCGCGACCGCCATCGAGGCCGCGTTGAACACCACCTTCTCGGGCGCGCGGCGGCGTAGCGCATGCGCCAGCAGAACGGCCGCGGCGGCGGCGATGGCGAGCCATGGGCGAGGCACGATCGCGAGCCCGAACACAACAGCCGCATCAGTCCACGTCACCGCGTGCCGCTCACCGCGGAAGCGAATGCTGAGCACGGCAAGCTCGCCAAGGCAGAACAACGCGCTGACCACGAGCAGCTTGCGGATCGGAACCGCACCGGCCACGTCGCCGGCAGCGCCCACCGCATAAAGCAGGCACCCGGCCCCGGCGACCCCGACGACGGTGACGAGCAGCCGGAGCCGGGCTTGCGGGGTAGCCGGCATGAAGGCGCGCGCGACTCGCGAGTGAGCCACCAAAGGCTGCGCCATCACTTGTGCTCCGGGGAAGAGACGCGAGACAGCGCAGAGTGCTGTCAGGAGCACAGACTGTTACGCCGAACGGCCAGCAACAATGGCCCGACGTAACCAAAAAAGCCCGGCAGACGTGCCGAAACTGGGGCGCATCCGGCGTCACTAAGCGTGACCAGCCCGCCCAAAGCACCCAGAGGTGCAGCGAAACGCTAACCGACGACGACCGGCGAGGCCGGGAGGCTGACCGGCGTGTCGCGGGGCGACTAGCCGCCGGCGACCGCCGGGATGATGCTCACCGTCGCGCCGTCGGGCGTCGGCGTCTCGAGGCCGCCGGCGAAGCGCACGTCCTCTTCACCGACGTAGACGTTGACGAACCGCCGCAGCTTGCCGCTCTCGTCCAGCACCCGGCCCTTGATGCCGGGGTGGTCGGCATCGAGCTTGTCGAGCAGCTCGACCAACGTCGACGCGCCGTCGACGCTGACCTCGGAGGCTCCGCCGGTCAGCGAGC
Source organism: Mycobacteriales bacterium (assembly GCA_035695245.1). Lineage (GTDB taxonomy): Bacteria > Actinomycetota > Actinomycetes > JAFAQI01 > JAFAQI01 > DASSEQ01. Next base: position 4,542 of record DASSEQ010000186.1, read on the forward strand.
GAAGGATCGTCGGCACCCGCACCGTGACACTCACGGGGCTGCCACTCCCGATGCGCGGAACTCGGTGAGCGACGGCTTGATCGTGGTGGTGGGCTTCGCCACCGGCGCAACGGCGTCGAGCGTCTTCAATCCGTCGCCGGTGTTGAGGATGACCGTCTCCGCCTCGGGGTCGAGCTGACCGGACGCCAGCAGCGCCTTGAGACAAGCGACCGTCACACCGCCGGCGGTCTCCCCGAAGATCCCTTCGGTGCGCGCCAGAAGTTGAATGCCGGCAACGACTTCCTCGTCGCTGACGTCGGCGACGGCACCGCCAGTTCGACGTACGACGTCGAGTGCGTAGACGCCGTCGGCAGGGTTGCCGATGGCAAGGGACTTCGCGATCGTCGAGGGCCGCACCGGCTGCACCACGTCGTGGCCCGCTTTGAATGCGGCCGACACCGGCGAACAGCCAGTCGCTTGAGCGCCGAACACCTTGTAGGGCGTGCCCTCGACGAGCCCCAGCTCGGCGAACTCACGCCACGCCTTGTCGACCTTCGTGAGCAAGGCACCGGAAGCGACCGGAACGACGACCTGCTGCGGCAGCCTCCACCCGAGCTGCTCGGCGATCTCGAAGCCGACAGTCTTGGAGCCCTCGGCATAGAACGGCCGGACGTTGACATTGACGAAAGCCCAGTCCTCCTGCTCGCCGGCGACTTCGGCGCAGAGGCGGTTGACGTCGTCGTAGGTGCCGTCGATCGCGACGAGCGTGCCGCCGTATACGGCGGTTGTGACGACCTTGCCGGCCTCGAGGTCGGACGGGATGAAGACGACCGACCGCATGCCGGCGCGAGCCGCCGCTGCCGCGACCGCGTTGGCCAGGTTGCCGGTCGAAGCGCAGGACAGGACGTTGAAGCCGAGCGAGCGCGCAGCGCTGGCGGCGACGGCGACGACGCGGTCCTTGAACGAGTGCGTCGGGTTGCCGCTGTCGTCCTTGACCCAGAGCGACTTCATGCCGAGCTCGCGGGCAAGGTTGTCGGCCTTGACCAGCCGGGTGCAGCCGACCTGCAGATCGACCACCGGCGTCGCCGGCAACAGTGCGCCGTATCGCCACATCGTCCGCGGTCCGGCCTCGATCGACTCCCTCGTCACGAGTGACAGCAGAGAGGAGTCGTAGCCGATCTCGAGCGGCCCGAAGCACTGCTCACAGGCATTGCCGGGACCGAGGTCGTAGGTGGCACCGCACTCGCGACAGAACAGGTTCGCGGCAGCGCCGAAGGTCGGGCCAAGGTCTCGGGAGTTGGCCAGAAGGGTGGTCACAGATAGCGCCTTTCACGCTCATCTTCCCCGCGTGCGGTTGCCCGCGGGCCGGAATTGGCACCTGTCTGCTCGCCTGTTACGGCGGGCCGGATGGTTGCCGGGGCTTCACCGGGCCGGTCCCTCTGCCCCTCTTGATGAGTGCAGATCGCTTGCGCAACCTGCGTATGCAAGTGTCGCACATGTGGACCCCGCGGCGCACACGTGGTTTTCCCGCCGAACGTCGAAGGCGGCGGACTGGCCGGTGTCGCGGCTGTTGGCAGCGAAGGGCGAAACCTCCGTCAGTGTTGTGCTTCCTGCACTCAACGAGGCGGCGACCGTCGGGCGCATCGTGGAGCGAATCCGGCGCGACCTGGTAGAGCGCCACCGCCTCGTCGACGAGCTCGTCGTGATGGATTCGGGTTCGACCGACCAGACCATCGAGGTGGCGAAGGCGGCTGGCGCCGCCGTCGTACGACGGGAAGACGTGCTACCGCAGTTTCCGCCGCGGGACGGGAAGGGTGAGGTGCTGTGGCGGTCGTTGGCGGCCACCACCGGCGACGTGCTGGTTTTCGTCGACAGCGACCTGCGCGACTTCACCTCCTCATTCGTCACCGGGTTGCTCGGGCCGCTGCTGTGCGACGAGACGGTGCACTTCGTGAAGGCCACCTATGACCGGTCCCTCACCGCGGGCGAGACCGAGCTGCCCGCCGGCGGTGGCCGGGTCACCGAGCTGGTCGCGCGTCCGCTACTTGCCCTGCACTGGCCCGTGCTGTCGGGATTCGTGCAGCCGCTCGGTGGCGAATACGCCGCGCGCCGATCGCTGTTGGAGCGACTGCCGTTTGCGTGCGGCTACGGCGTCGAGTTCGGGCTGCTCGTCGACACGCATCGGTTGGTCGGGCTCGACGCGATGGCCCAGGTCGACCTGTCCCGACGTAAGCACCGCAACTCCGACCTGCACAAGCTCGGTCGCATGGCGGCGGAGATCCTGCAAGTCGCCGAGCGCCGCCTCGGTCGCTCGGTCACGGACCCGTTGTTGCTCACACAGTTCAGCCGAGCCGGCGAGGGCTACCGCATCGTCGACAACGACATGACCGAACACGAACGCCCGCCGATGCTCACCGTCAAGGCCTCTGCCGCGCGGCGCGAGCCAACACGGGCAGATCCGTGACCCAGGCGGCTGCCTCATCAGCCGGTCGCAGTAGGGCCGTACCTGGAAAGTGACGTCCTGCCGTGTCGACGTGCACGGTCGCGAGCCGGAGGCGTCTCAGGACCGGGCCTTGCACCCAGCGAAAGCTCTGCGCCTTCGCCAACGGCACCACCACAGTCGCGCGCCGCAGCCGTCCGGTGACGCAAGTGACGTAGCGAGCGTCATGCCAGGCGGCGAGATGGTGATGCATCAGCGGAGCGCGAAGGATCGCACGAAGCGGCGCCCGAGACTGCGCCGGACGGTCCACCGATGCTCCCGGGAGCAATCGTTTGACCAACCAGTGCGCAAGGTCAGGCGGCCCGACCGGCAGTAGTGCACGTGTCGTGGTAGTCGACTCGTGCTCGGCCCGATCATGGTCGCGCCGCCGGGCGATGTCGATCTCGAGTCGGACCCATCCGAGCGGACGCCACAAGAGTGGCTCCAGCACTCGCACTGCTTGCAGCCGTGCGAGCGGAATCGTCTCGGCTCGGGTCTGCAACAGTCCCGCACGCAACCGCAAACCGTCGGGTGACTCGGCCAACGCAAACTCCCACTCCGCGCCGACACGGCGGGCGACACCGAGTCCGATGGTCAGCGCTACGGGACCGATCACGCCGAGCGCGGCAAGCCCTGCGCGGGGCGCGACGACGGCGACGGCAATCGCAGCGACAACGGCCAGCAGCACGAGCAACACTGGTGTGGACAACAGTGCAGCCGCGATGATGCGCGAACCCGGCACGGCGATGATCGGCCGCTCCGGGGCTGTCGGTGTCGTCGCGTCGAGCCCATGGGCGAGCGCCAGCAGCTGCGCCCGCACGCTGTCCGCCCGCTCATCTCCGAGGTAGGCGAGCCGCGTCCGTGACGAGCCATGTCCGGCGACAACGACGCGCACCTCGGCGAGCCCGAGCACGCGGCCCAGCAACGGACGCACGACATCGACTGCCTGCAGCCGTGTGAGCGGCAACCGCACCGACTGCCGTCGCAGCAGCCCGGTTTCGACCTGCAGCTCACCGTTGTGGATTCGCCAACGTGTGACCAGCCACGAGACGAGACCGCCGACAAGGGCAACGCCGACCGCAGCGCCGTCTACCCACAGCGGCTGCCGTCCGCGCGACCCGACCTGACGCAGCCCGACGACCACCGCAAGGGCTCCCAGCAACCGCCCTGCGTGCACGATCGGCGACAGCGGATGCAACCGCGCCCAGTGCGTCGGCAGATCTGTCACAGTCCGGCCGCTCGCGCCTCGCCGAGCGCCGCCAGCCGGTCCCGCAACCGCTCCGCCTCCGCGCGGTCGAGTCCTGGCACCCGGGCGTCGGTCGCCGCGGCAGCGGTGTGCAGCTGCACCGTCGCCAGCTTGAACACTCGCTCCACCGGACCGGCAGTCATGTCGACGAACTGCATCCGCCCGTATGGCACGACCGACACGCGACGGAACATCAGGCCGCGTTGGATCAGCAAGTCCTCGTCCCGTTCGGCGTAGCGCCACGACCGGTAGCGCCCATGCAACACGGATCCGACAAAGGCGGTCGCGACCAACAACACCACCGCCGTCGCGACGGCCGGCGCTGCTCCACCGGCAACCGCGGCTACGACCACAACCACAACGACCACTGGCACCGCGACGATCGACAAAAGCAACAACCGTGCTCGCCACATGCGCGGCGACGGTCGGCGCCACGACAGCTGTGGCAGAAGGTCCGGCTGCACCACCGAAACCTACGGCCGCTCTCGGGTCGCGTCAGCGGTCACGTCGAGAAAGAAGTGCCGCACCGACGGATGTTGTGCGGTGATGTCGGCCTCCATGCGGCGGGCCAAGGCTTCGACCTCGCTTGCCCGCATCTCGTCATCGAGATCGATGCGTGCCGCGACGAGCACCGCGCCACGACCAATCACCGAGGTGAGCACTTCGTCGACCGCGTCGACTTCGTCGTACGACGACAGCAGCCCCACCAAGGCATCCCGCAGGCGCGGATCAGCCGACTCACCGATGAGCAGGCTGCGGTTCTCCCGACCGAGAGCAACCCCGACGCCGGCGAGCAGCAACCCGATGAGCAGCGAGGCCAGGCCGTCCCAGACATGCGAGCCAGTGGCCTCGTGCAGCGCGACGCCCAAACCCGCGACCACCAGGCCGACGAGTGCCGCCGAGTCTTCGAAAAACACTGTGGTCACCGTCGGATCGGAGGTGTCCCACAACTCCTGGCGCATGCCACGCTGCGTGGCGGCGGCGTCTTCCCGCAACTGCCTTCGCGCCTGCAGCCACGACAGCGACTCCAGCACGAAAGCGACCGCCAGCACACCGTAGGTCAGCGGGTAATGGCCGCCGCTGCCAGACGGATGCCGAAACTCTTCAACTCCTTGCGTGACCGAAAAGACTCCGCCGCCGACGAAGATCCCGACGGCGGCCAGCAACGTCCAGAAATAGCGCTCCCGTCCGTAGCCGAAGGGATGACGTTCGTCAGCGGGGCGTTCACTGCGTTTGACCGCAACCAGCAGGAACAGCTCGTTGGTCGTGTCGGCGAAGGAGTGCGCCGACTCCGAGACCATCGCTGCGGACCCGGACAGGGCACCCGCCACAGCTTTCGCAATCGCGATGCCGAGGTTCGCGAGCACGGCGACCACGACGGTGCGGGTGCTCTCCTCGGCCATGCCATCAGCCTGCCCGATGGTCGGCACGGACTACGCTCCGCCCGTGTCGTCTCCGGCCGAGGTGCTGATCGCGTCCAACCGCGGGCCGGTTGCGTTTCGCTGGGCCGAGGACGGTTCGTTGCGGCTCGCGCGCGGTGCCGGTGGTCTTGTTTCCGGCGTCTCCGCAGTCACCAAGGACGGGATGACTCGCTGGATCTGCGCCGCCCTGTCCGAGGCCGACCGCACGGCGGCGCACAGCGCCGAAGGTGGCCGGCTCGACCTGGCCGGCCATGACACCGGCGGCGCCGCCGTGCGCATGTTGCCGATCGAGGAGACCACCTTTCGTCGCGCATACAACGCAGTCGCCAACTCCACGCTGTGGTATGTCAACCACACGTTGTTCGACACACCGCGCACACCGTCATTCGACGCCCGATGGTCGCGCTACTGGCTCGCCTACATCGACTACAACACGGCCTTCGCGGATGCGATCGCCGAAGAAGCCGGACCGGACGCACGCGTGCTCATCCAGGACTACCACCTGTTGTTGGCTCCGGCGTTGCTGCGTCAGCGGCGCGCCGACCTGCGGATTGCGCACTTCACGCACACACCATGGGCGGAACCGTCCTACTTCGGGGTCCTTCCCGATGACATTGCAACGCAGATTCTGGAAGGCATGCTCGGTGCCGACAGTCTCGGATTCCTGTCGCCGAGGTGGGCCGAGTCGTTTGTGAGTTGTTGCGTCCGCCTGCTCGGGGCCGACGCCGGCGGTGCAAGCGTGCATCACGGCAATCGTTCGACGCGAGTGCGCGTGCACCCATTGGGAGTGGATGCCGACGAGCTGCGCACTCGCGCTGCCGCGCCGGATGTGCAAGCACGGCGCGAGGCGCTGCGTCGTCGGGTCGGCGACGCGCAGGTGATGGTGCGCATCGACCGCACCGAGCTGTCCAAGAACATCGTTCGCGGGCTCGCCGCCTATCGTGAGTTGCTCCGGTCGCATCCCGAGCATCGCGAGCACGTTGTGCACGTGGTGTTCGCTTACCCCTCCCGGCACGACTTGCCGGACTACCGGGCCTACACGGCCGAGGTGCAGCGCGTCGCGCGCGAGATCGACGACGAGTTCGCGACACCGCAGTGGTCGCCGGTAGTCCTCGAGGTCAACGACGACTACGCGCGCTCGCTGGCGGCGCTGCAGCTGGCCGACGTACTTGTCGTCAACCCGTTGCGTGACGGCATGAATCTCGTCGCCAAGGAAGGCCCCGTGCTTTCCGAGCCCGGGTTGTCGATGGTGCTCTCGCGCGAAGCCGGTGCGGCCGACGAGCTCGGCGACGATGCGCTTCTCGTCAACCCGTACGACGTTTCCGGCACTGCCGAGGCAATGCATGAAGCGCTGATCACTCCGGCGAGCACGCGACGGGAACGATCGGAGCGACTCGCAACGGCCGCAACCGCTCTGCCTCCGGCCGCTTGGCTCAGCGCCCAGCTCGACGCGCTCTGACGTCTCAGGGCTGGCCGATTGCGGCGGCGAGTGCTTCGAGAAATGCGACCACGGCAATAGGCCCCTCGACGACCAGATCCGCACGATCGGCGAGATCGGGGGGAGCGTCTCCGCCGGCACTCGCGACGGTGAGGCCCAACCGTCCATTGCGACGCAGTTCTTCGATCGCATCGAACGCCGGCAAGTCGCCGAGGTCGTCGCCGACGTAGACAACGACATGCGCATCGCGTTCATCGCTCAGGCTGCGGACCGCCAGCCCTTTGTCGACTCCGCGCGGACGCACTTCCAGCACGAACCGCCCGGGCACCGTCTCGAGGTCGAGCTCGGCGGCAACTGTCTCGACAGCGGGGGCAAGCGATGCCAGCGCTCCGGCCGGATCCGCCGCCGGACGCGTATGCACAACCAGCGAGTGCTCCTTGTCCTCCAGGTGCACGCCTTCCGGCGCCGCCGCGACGACCTCTCCCAGTCGCTGTCGCGCGGCGGCGATTTGCGGGAGCGGGTCCGGCGACGACAACCGGCCGTCGGACCAGCGCTGTAACCCGTAGTGCCCGAGCACCTCGAGTCGTCGTACGTCGGTCAACCCGCCGAGCCGCACCGCCTCCAGCGCGGCCCGGCCCGTGACCACCGCACAGCGACCGACGCAGTCCGCCAACGCCGCTAGCGCAGCGATTGCTCCCGGGGCAGGACGCGCGTCCTCGGGACGCGGGACGATCGGCGCGAGCGTGCCGTCGAAGTCGACGGCGACGACAGCCCGAGCCGGTTCGGCCAGGACCTCGGCAAGAGCAGCAGCACCTGCAGCCGTGCGCGGCTCGGGTAACGCACTCATCCCACCGCTCGCGGCTCAGGTTGACCAGTCGCGGGTCACGACGAGCGTCAGCCCGGTGCCCGGCAAGCCGGCGAAGCGCGGCAGCACCCGGCGGATCTGCGACATCGCCGCGGCAAGGTCGTGGGCAGCGGCTCGCTGCCCGGGCGCGTAGTAGAGGGTCGTCTCGGCGATCCGCCCGGTGAAGTTGCCGGTGCGGCGGACCGGCCAGCCGGCGGCCCGGACCTGCGCCGCGACGTGCGCGGCGAGGCCCTGCCGGCGCGAGTTGTTCAGCACCGTCACGGGCGGCCGAGCCGCTACCGGCTGCTGGGTGGCCGGCGGCTGTGACACGGGCGGCGCTGACACGGGCGATTGGGCGGCCGAGGTCGGGGCAGTCGATGACGGCGCCGGTGACGTCGGGATCGGTGGCGAGGTCAGCGCGGCCGATGTCGGCACCGAGGTCGGCGCGGCGACGGCACCGGGGGCCGGCCCGGCCGGCGTGGGCCGACTGTTGAGCACGAGAAGCAGCAGGATCACCACCGCCACGGCCGAGACGGCCACGAGCGGTGGAGCTGTGCGGCGCAGCGCCTCGGCGACCGGATGCCGCTTCCGGTGGCTGGTCGGCCGCGCCGGTGCCGCCGGCTCGGGAGAGCCGGGCGAGGTCACACCTCGATACCGAGCCGACGCGCGGAGCGAGCCCGCTGCCGCGCGGTGCGCAGCCGGCGCAGGCGCTTCACCAGCATGGGATCTGCTGCGAGCGCCTCCGGACGGTCCAAAAGCGCGTTGAGCACCTGGTAGTAGCGGGTCGCGGACATGTCGAAGAGGTCCCGAATGGCCTGTTCCTTGGCGCCGGCATATTTCCACCACTGCCGCTCGAACGCCAGGATCTCGCGGTCACGCTCGGACAGCTCGCCGGTGACCGGCGTCGCGCCGCGCAGGGCCTCAGCCCTGCTCATCCCGACTGGCTCCATCGCCGTCTCCCGCGCACTCGTGGAACTTACAGCGATGTCATTCTGGCACGGACCGGCGACATTCCGTGGCAACTCCCCGCCCAACTCACGGATAGAGGCCGCGAGTGCGATGCGCCTCGGCTACCCGGCCGACGCCGATCATCTGCGCGGCGGTGCGGAGCGACACGTGCTCGTCCTGGGCGAGCGTCGACACCTCGCCGTACGCACGCTCCATGATCGCCTTGAGCCGGTCGTTGACCTCGTCCTCGGACCACCAATACGCCTGAAGGTCCTGGACCCACTCGAAATAGGACACCGCCACACCGCCGGAGTTGGCCAGGATGTCCGGCACGACGACCGTCCCTTTCGCCTCCAGGATGGCGTCGGCATCAGGCGTGGTCGGGCCGTTGGCGCCCTCGACGATGAACCTGGCCGTGACCTTGTCCGCGTTGCCCTGGTGGATCACGCCCTCGAGCGCGGCCGGCACCAGGATGTCCACGTCGAGCTCGAGCAGCTCCTCGTTGCTGATCGGGTCCGTGCCGGGGTAGCCGGCGACCGACTCCATGCCCCCGCGCACCGCACGGAGCATCGCGGCCGGGTTCAGACCCATGGCGTTGTAGGCGCCGCCTTTGACGTCGGAAACGGCGACCACCTTGCAGCCGGCGTCGTGCAGATACTGCGCGGCGAGGCCGCCGACCTTGCCGAAGCCTTGTACGGCGACCGACCTGCCGCGCGGATCGACCTTGGCTTCCTTCAGCGCCGAGAAGGCGGTGTACATGACGCCGCGACTGGTCGCACCTCCGCGTCCCTGCGAACCACCGACGCTCACCGGCTTGCCGGTGACGACACCGGTGACGGTGTAGCCCTTGTTGACGGAGTAGGTGTCCATCATCCAGGCCATCGTCTGCTCGTCGGTGCCGACGTCCGGAGCAGGAATGTCGCGCTCGGGCCCGATGATCGGCAGGATCTCGCTCGCGTAGCGACGGGTGACCCGCTCCAGCTCGGTCCGGCTATAGAGCCGCGGATCAATGGTGACGCCACCCTTGGCCCCGCCGTACGGGATCCCGATCAACGCGCACTTCCAGGTCATCCACATGGCAAGCGCACGGACCTCGTCGATGTCGGTCGAGGGGTGATAGCGCACGCCGCCCTTTGCCGGACCGCGGGAGAGGTTGTGCTGCACCCGGTAGCCGCGCATCACCTCGACATGACCGTCGTCGCGCCGCAACGGAATGGAGACCGTCATCTCGCGACGCGGAGTGGCGAGCAGTTGGTGCGTTCCGTCATCGAGGCCGAGGTGCTTCGCCGCTTCGGCGAGCTGGATCTGTGCTGATTCCCACGCCGACTGCCGGGCCGTCACGCTTCGCATCCTGTCATGCCGACGAGCGGTCAGGACGCAGCGACAAAGCCGTCGCGTGCGCTTCCTGACTCCTCCTCCGCAGCCCGAAGCTCGCCACGGCTATGGCGGCCGCGACCATGCCGTCCAACCAGAAGTGGTTGCCGGTCACGACGACGACGTACGACGTCACGACTGCGTGCGCGACAGCCAACCACCTGGCCCACGGAGCTCCCGTGCGCCATACGGCGATCACGAACAGCACTGCCCAGCCCACGTGAATCGACGGCATCGCGGACAGGTGATCGCTGATGCCGGGACTATCGGCGTAGACGGACTGGCCGAGGAGCGCAGCCGTGTCGGTGACGCCGGTGTCCGCGAGCAACCGAGGCGGCGCAGTCGCGACGAAGTGCAACAACAAACAACATCCGGTGAACACGACCAGTGCGCGCCGCGCGGGTGCGTAGTGCGTCCGGTGGCGGAGCCAAAGCCAGGCGAGCACCACGTCGACGGACACCCAATGTGCGTAGGCGTAGTAGTAGTTCGCGATGGTCAGCATCCAGTGATGCGGCAGCAACGGCTGCTGCAGCGCTGCCTCGCTGTCGAGGTGCAACGCCTGCTCGAGCCGCCAGATGTCGTCGCCTCGCGCATAGGCGCCGGACGGGTGCTGACCCACCAGCTGGCCGGCGAGCATCCAAAGGCCGAAAAGCCCGAGAACGATGCCGCATTCCCTGATCGCTGCGCCGACCTGCCCTCGCCGCAGCTGCGACGAGACGAGCGCGCCGAGGCCGAAGAAGACGGCGGCAGTGATCCCAGCAGTCAGCCAGGTGACATGCAGTTGCGGCATGTCTCAGCGGCCACCCACCCACGACCATGCGTAAGCGGTGTCTTCGCAAGCCAATGCAGCGTCCCCGAGTTGGAGCGGCCGGAACGTGTCGATCATCACTGCGAACTCGTCGGTGCGCTCCTTGCCGATCGATGCCTCGACACTGCCAGGTTGCGGTCCGTGGATGTGTCCGGACGGGTGCAGCGAAATCGACCCGATCTCGACGCCCGCGCCCTTGCGCGACATGAACTCGCCCTGGGTATAGAAGAGCACCTCGTCGCTGTCGACGTTGGAATGGTTGTAGGGCGCGGGGATCGCCTGCGGGTGATAGTCGAACAACCTCGGGACGAACGAGCAGACGACGAACCCCGGCGCCTCGAAAGTCTGGTGCACCGGCGGTGGTTGGTGCAGCCGGCCTGTGATCGGCTCGAAGTCATAGATGGAGAACGCATACGGATAGAGACAGCCGTCCCAGCCGACGACATCGAACGGATGGTGCGCATAGGTGTAGCGCGTCAACCCGGCGCGGTGACGCACCAGCACATCAACGTCCTGCTCGTCGTGCAGCACCGGCTCTGTCGGTCCGCGGAGATCGCGCTCGCAGTACGGCGCGTGCTCCAGAAACTGACCCTTGACGGAGAGATAGCGCTTGGGCGGGCCGACGTGCCCGCGCGCCTCCACCACCAGCGCTCGCACCGGCTCATCCGTCGCCGGCAGCCACCGATGTGTGGTCGCCGTCGGCAGCACGACGTAGTCGCCGGTCCCGACCTCGAGCATGCCAAAGACGGTCTCGACCCGCGCGGCGCCGGCTTCGACATAGACGAGCTCGTCGCCGGAGGCGTTGCGATACAGCGGCGAAGGCGAGTCGGCGACGACGTAGGAGATCCGCACGTCGTCGTTGGCGAGCAGGAGCTGCCGGCCACGCACGAAGTCAGCGGAGGCGACGTCGAGCTTATGCGTCTTGAAGTGCCGCGGCTTCAGCGGATGATTCGGCACAACCCGGGCGGAAGGCTCGTCGACCGCGACAACCTCGAGCAACGCCGTCGGCGGATAGCGGTGATAGAGCAACGCGGAGTCTGACGAGAATCCCTCTACGCCCATGAGCTCCTCGGCATAGAGCGATCCGTCCGGCTGGCGAAACTGCGTGTGCCGTTTGCGGGGGATCTCCCCGACGGCCCGGTAATACGGCATGCCTTAAACGCTGCGCCCCGCAGCGGGCAGTGTCAATCAGCCACGGCCCCGTCAGCCACGGATAGAGTGCCGGTGCACGAGCACGTGATGATCCGCGGCCGTCGCCAACCGCAACACATCCCACATGTGATCGGTCGTCACCACGGTGGCGATCACGGCAGCGGCGACGAAGAGCACCGGCACGATGAATGCCGCCGGCTGTGCGGTGGGCGGCAACGCCTGCAGTGCCGTGATGCGGCGCGCGACCGCAGCGGCCGCGGCGATCGCGGGGACCGGGCGGCGCGGTGGTCGGGCCGTCGCGACCCGCGCGAGGGCAGCGGCCGCGAGCGGCCGAGACGTCGCTCCAGCGGCATCCTCGTCGGCCCAGCGCTCGGCGACGTAGCTCACCGATGACGGCACCCGCCACAACAGCGGATTGAGGGCTGCGGCAGCGCTTGCCACGAGGACAAGGGTGTGATGGCGGTGCACCAGGTGCGATCGCTCGTGCTCGAGCACAGCCTTGCGCTCGCCCGGCGGCAACATCTTGAGCAAGCCGGTGGTCGCCACGATGACCCGCGCGCCCGCCAACGCGAAGGCCTCGATCGTCGCCTCCTCCGCGACCACGAGGCCGCCAGCCGGGCTACCCAGCCGGCGTACGTGCGCGCGCGCCAACCGGGCGGCACGCTGACCTTGTACGACGACGAGCACTGCGCGGCAGAGCAGCACCAGCAGCAGGGCGGCCGCTGCGACCGCAACCCCTCGACCGACGCGACTGTCCTTGGCGAGCACCGTCGCCGACCAGTGGAACTCGTCCGCCAGCGTGTCGTCCTGTCCGACGATCGGCAGGGTGAGCATGGCCAGCACGATCGAGGAAGCGGCTGCGGCGACACAGGCCGCGATCGTCAGCAACCAGGCCATGGTTGCGGGCCGGCCCCGGTGCGCCAGCGCGGGTCCGAACACGCCGAACCCGGCGGTCCCCACGCCGGAGAGGAGAGGCGCAACGAACGCCGTGGTCACTTCCTCCGCCCGCGGAGCAAGTCCGAAAGGGTCCGGCGGTCGGCCGGGCTGAGCTGGCCGAGGAAGCGGGCGAGCACCGCCCGCGAGTCAGCGGTCGCCGCCATGTACGCGTGCATCTGTTGGGCAGCGTGCTCGGCCTGCTCGACCGCCGGCGCGTAACGGAAGGCGCGACCTGACTCGGCCGGCGTCCGCACCGCGATGCCCTTGTCATAGAGCCGCCTGAGGATGGTGAGCACGGTTGTATACGCGAGATCACCGCCAAGCTGCTCTTTCACCTCTCCGGCGGTCAGAGGGGCGTCGGCCGCCCACAGCGCCGCCTGCACCTCTGCTTCGAGCTCGCCGAAACCGCGCCGAGTGCCCACTCCTCGACGATAGCGACCTTTGTCACTCCTGAATGACGACAAAATGTAGTTTGCAGGCGTGGCCATGGCTGTTGCAGATGCCGGGCCCGCGACTTGGCGAAAATCCCCGCAACCACGCTTCTGGCTCGGGCTCGTCTGCGCCGTGCATGCCCTCGCTGCGCTTCTCCTGATCGGACCGCACTTCTGGTATGAGTGGGACGAGACCGTCTACATCAGCCAGGTCAGTCGCCAGGCCCCGGCCGGTCTCTTCACCGCGCCGCGCGCACGTGGTCTGACCTTCCTCGTTGCACCGGTAACGGAGCTCACGACGTCGACGGTGGCACTGCGCATCTACCTCGCCGTGCTCTCGTCAGTGTTGATGTACGCCGCGTTCCGCCCGTGGTTGCGCTTGCGCAGTGGTGCCGCCGTGCCACTGGCAGCCGCGCTGTTCACGACACTGTGGACGTCGATCTACTACGGCTTCGAAGCGATGCCCAACTTCTACGTGGCGGTCGGTGCCGTTGCGACCGTTGCCTACTTCCTGCTGACCGTCCAGGGCGAAGCCGACCGGCGTCACTTGTGGTTGCTGGTCGGCTGGGTGACGTTCGTCGCATTGATGCGCCCTTCCGACGCCGCCTACTTGATCGCACCGCTCGTCGTGATCGCCCTCCTCCATCGCTCGGCGGCTCGGCGGCAGCGCGCCTTCGTCGTCGTCGCGCTGTTCGCCGGCGCTGCGCTGGGGTCTGCCGAGTGGGCGATCGAGGCTTACACGAGCTACGGCGGATTGCTACATCGGCTGCATTCCGCGAGCGCGGAGAACGATAGCGGGCTGCACATGTCACTCGGACTCGAGGCGCGAGCGGCCGGAGGGCCGACGCTCTGCCGGCCGTGCACCCGGGCGATCGCTCCCGCGGCGTTCGCATGGTGGTTTCTCGTGCCACCGCTTGCCGCGATCGGGCTGGTCACACTGAGACGCCAGCGTCAGGCGCTCGTCGGTTGGGCGCCGGCGCTGGCGGCGCTGTCGTTGTTGGCGGAGTACCTCGTGACGATCGACTACGCCGCGCCCCGGTTCCTCATCCCGACGTATGCCCTCGCCGCACTGCCGGTCGCGGAGGGCGCGTTGGCTCTCGTGCGAATGCGCAGTCTCTGGACGCCCCGCGTCGCGGTCCCCACCCTCGTCGGGTTGCTTCTCGTCCACACTGCCGTGCAGCTGGCGATCCTGGAGCAGTCGATCGTGCGCGTCCAGACGCAGGCACGGCTGCAGTACCTGACTGTTGCCGCCTCACTCCGTGCCGCCCAAGTGGCGCGGCCGTGTGACATCGTCGGCTATTACGCGGCGCCCATCGCCTTCGCAGTCGGGTGCACGGACACCCCGACCATCTCGCATCGCACCGCCGTCGAAAGGCTCGTCAACCGGCCGGGTTACGAAGTGATCGTGCTGACGACTGCTCCCGCCGCGTCCGACACCTTCTACGCCGGCTGGCAGCGGGTCACGGTGCATGGTCCGCATCTACGGCACGCGTGGTTCGCCTATGTTCACGCTCCCGCGCGCCGAGCTCTCCTCAACCGCAGCCACTGACTCGGCCAAACGAGGAAGGCCTCTGCCTCCAACGCGGCAATCGCGATGCGGGGGATGTCACGTGCTTGCGGGTAGCAGACGAAGCGCGGCTCCCAGACCGGCCTGAACTTCGCGTTGAACCGGTAGAGCGACTCGATCTGGAACCACCGCGACGCGATGAGCAGCAGCTCACGCCACAGGCGCAGAATCGGTCCCGCGCCGAGTCGGGCGCCGCGTTCGAGCGCCGACCGGAAGACCGCGAAGTTCATCGAGACGCGTTCCACTCCGAGGTCAGGTGCGGCTCGGAGCGCGGCCACGATCAACAACTCGTTCAGGCCTGGATCGGCCTCGCGGTCACGTCGCATCAAGTCGAGTGAGAGCCCGTCCTCACCCCACGGCACGAAGTGCAGCACCGCAGCGAGCCGGTCGTCCTTCTGCGCCATCACCGCGACGCATTCGCCGTCGGCCGGATCGCCGAAACGGCCCAAAGCCATTGAGAAACCTCGCTCGACCTCGGCCCCTCGCCACGCGGCGGCTTGCCGCCGGACGGCGGCGATCTCCACCGGGGTCATGTCGCGAATCCGTCGTACGTCGGTCTTGTAGCCGGCTCGCTCAACACGCGTGACCATCTGTCGCACGTTGCGCATCGCACGACCCTCGAGCGTGAAGTCGGCAACGTCGACGACGGCCTCGTCGCCGAGCTCGATCGCACGCAGGCCGGCTTCACGCACCCACACCTCACCGCCGGTCTCGCCGCAGCCCATCACAGCCGGAACCCACGCATGCCGTTTGGCCTCGTCGAGAAACGCGCGGATCGCGCCCGGCCAGGCCTCGGGGTCCCCGATCGGATCACCCGAGGCGAGCATGACGCCGGACACGACGCGGTAGGAGATCGCCGACTTGCCGGTCGCAGAGAAGATGACGGACTTGTCGCGGCGGAGCGCGAAGTAGCCAAGCGAGTCACGACCACCGTGCCGCTCCAGCAGTTCGCGGATGCGTGCGTCGGCGGCGCTGTCGAGGCTTGCCAACGGTTCCGGCGTACGCAGAGCCAGATAAGCAGTGACCACCAACGTCATCGCGCCGAGGGCGATCAACATATCGAAGAAGAGATCCGAGCCTCGGTCGGTGCGGAAGTGGACCGGACCGGTTACGCCGACCAGACCGTAGAGCACCTGCTGGGCCCGGTCGGAAAACGGCGGGTCACCCCGCAAAGCGCCGCCCCGCGCATAGAGCAAGCCGATGCCAGTCGCGATCGACGCGATGCTCATAACGACAAAAGCCGCAGGCGCCCGCCATCGTGTGCGCGGATCGCCGGCCGCATAGAACTCACGGCGTTGGAGGACGAGGAGCACCAACACGACAAGCGCGACCGACGCTTCTTCGGCGTCAAGTCCCTTCACCAGGTGGGTGGCCACCGACAGCGCCATCAGCGCGACCACCGCTCGCCAGGCACGCCGCTTTCGCCGGCGCAGCCCGTGGGCGAGCATCACGAGCAGAATCCCTGCCACTGCGGTCGTCGCGCTCGCCGCGTGCGACAGTGCGGTCGGCACGACCTGTCGGATGTCTCTGAGCCGGTCGCGTTGTTCCGGGGTCACTGCGCTGATCACGTTGATGAGGCCGAGCACGAACGTGGCCGCGGCAAGCAGCCCAGGGACCTTGCCGAGAAGTCGCCGGTGCGGTTCTTCCTTCGCGGCGGCTTCGGTCACGCCGACCATGATGCCCTTCACCTTGCATTCAGGATGATTGACTACTACATCTTGTCGTGGTCTTGGTTCGCGGGCGACGTCGTGCGCGTGCCGCGACCCTGGCGGCGACGGCAGCCGCCACCATCGCCGCGGCGTCCGTCACCGGTGTCATCCGTGATTCGCATCGTCGCCCCACAACCAAACGCTCTCCGACGGCGCGCCCTCGAGCAGCGGCCGAGGTGCTGCCGACGCGCGGGCGCGTCCAGATCGCGACGCTCCCGGCGACAGACGACCACGGCGGCCGCAAGGTATGGATCTACCGACCAGGCGTTCCCGACTCGTCTGCGCTGCCGGTCGTCTACTTCCTTCACGGCCTGCCCGGCAGCTACCTCGACCTCGCCACTCTCGGAGTGCAAGACACCCTCGACCAGCTCATCACGCGCGGAAAGTTGCCACCGTTCGTGCTGGCCGTCCCCGACGGCAACTCCACCAACGCGGCTGATCCGGAATGGGCAGACTCTGCAAGCCACTCGTTGACCCTCGAGGACTTCGTCATCGGGCCGGTCCGCCGCCTGGTGGAGGGGAACCATCCGCGAAATCGCGCACACCGGTCGATCATGGGCTTCTCGATGGGCGGCTACGGGGCCATGAACATCGCCTTGCAGCACCCGGAGATCTATGGCTCCGTTGCAGCGCTCGCCGGCTACTTCGACACCGATGATGAGTCCGGAGTCTTCGACCACGACCCCACGTTGCTGGCGCGCAACAGTCCAGATCACAACCTCGATGCCGCTCATCAGCTGAGGATCATGCTGGCTGACGGCGCCCGCGACACCCTCTCCGTGACGAAGGGAGAGACGCAGCGGTTCGCCTCGCTGCTTCGGGCGAGCGGCGTCACTCCGTGGGTCGACATCCAGCCGGGCACGCACAGCGCGTCGTACTTGCAGGCCGAACTGCCGAGAGCATTCGCCTTCCTGCTCGAGGGTCGCACGTAGATGGCCATCGCCCCCACGCCGTCACCGCGGACGGTGCACACCGTGACGCCGCTGCCGCGGCATGTGCTGCACCAGGTGGGGCGCGACGGCTATCTCGAGAGCTACGCACTCGGCGTCACATTGCTTGTCGTCGCCGCCGTCGCACTGATGAGCTGCGTCGCGTGGGCGATCGTGAGCCGACGGCGCGGACGGCGGCTGCTCCCACGGGTGCCGAAGTGGTTGGTCGTCAGTGCGGAGTCGCTGGGCGTCACGCTGCTCACGATCGCCGGCGTGCTCGTAATGGTGAACAACTACGTCGGCTACGTCCCGAGCATTCATGCGCTTTTCGACGCTCCAGGTCGGCCCCTTCCGACGTCGGCAGGGTCGGTCGACCGCGTGAACGCGTCGCACGTAGTCCGGCTGCACATCCGAGACGTTGCCGATGGCATCCGCACCGGCACTACCTACGTCTACTTACCGCCCGGCTACTACGCCGCAAGCAATGCTCATCGGCACTATCCGACGATCTACCTCTTCCACGGCTACCCAGGGCGCCCGGAAGATTGGTTCACCGCGGGCGATGTGCAGTCAACGATGGACCTGCTGATCCGCGAACACTACGTCGGTCCCATGATCGTCGTCTCACCCACCGCGAGCACCGGCTACCTGGACGACGACGAGTGCCTCAACGCGCCGGGGCACTTCGCTCTCGAGAACTACCTCGCCTTCACCGTCGTCGATCGCGTCGACCACGAGTTCCGCACTTACCGCGATCGTGCTCACCGCGCCATCGGCGGCATGTCGTCAGGCGGCTTCTGTGCTCTCAACATCGGCCTGCACCACTTGCACCGCTTCTCGGTGATACTCGCATCCGAGCCCTACGGCGATCCGGGGCTCGACCCGCTGCACAAGCTGCTCCACGACGACTGGGCACTCTGGCGAGCGGACAGCCCGGCGTTCTACATCCCGCTCATGCACTTCGACCCGCCGGTCGCCACTTTTCTGGACTCCGGCGGCCTGGATGTGCGCACGACACCGATCGCGCTTCGGCTCGCACAGCAGTTCGCAGCACGCGGTCAGGAGGCCAGCTATCGACCCGCGCCGCACGTGCACCACAACTGGCGAGAAGCACGCATGGCGTTGCCGTACGCATTGATCTTTGCCTGGCAGCACTTCGGGCACATGCCCGACGGAGGGTCGGACGCACAGGACGCGCAGCAGGTCGCACAGATCTTGGCCTACGCCCGCACCCTGCCGCCCCCGCGGCTGGCGAGCACGACGGCATACGCCTCCCCGTCTCCCGCCGCGGCCGCATCCCCCTCCTACGCTCCGCGCCCGACCACCACCACCACCACCAGCCAACCACCGACGGCGAGCGGCGCGTAAGGTCGCCGCCGTGGTCGGCGCGCATGTCGGGAGAGCCGTGACAGCTGCGGCCGCCGCTCAGCTGGTGCCCGCCGCGACGTGGCTGCCGCCGTTTCGCCGGCTGTGGCCCGGACTCGGCAGCCCGATGCCCGTCGGCTCGGTGGCGGTCACGTTCGACGACGGCCCACATCCGGACGGAACGTTGGCCACCCTCGACGCCCTCGATGCGCTCGGATGGCGCGCGACCTTCTTCATGCTCGGTGCCGCCGTGCGTCGCTACCCCGAAGTCGCCCGCGAGGTTGCTCTGCGCGGGCACGGCATAGCGCTTCACGGCGACGAACATCGCTACCTGCTGCTGCGGACACCGGGCGACACGTTCGCCGACCTGCAACGTTGCGCGGAGACAGTCGCTGACATCACCGGCGTGCGGGCCTCGTGGTGGCGGCCGCCGTACGGCGTTCTCTCCGGCGCCGGCCTTGTCGCGGCACATCGGCTGGGACTGCGGCCGGTGCTGTGGAGTGCCTGGGGCGAGGACTGGAAGCCTCGCGCGACGCCGGAACATGTTGCTTGGACGGTCTTCGAAAGCCGAATGTCCGGCGGGACCATCTTGTTGCACGACTCCGACCAACACAGCGCGCCCGAAGCATGGCGCACAACGGTTGCCGCATTGCCGCTGTTGGCGACCGAGTTGGAACGACGAAGACTGACCGTGCGCCCGCTCCCGGATCGAGCCCCGTGTCCGGATTGAACGGACGACCGCTCGCTTACAAGGCGAGTGCTCTACCACTGAGCTAACGGGGCCTCCCGCCGACGAGGCGGTATCAGCGATGCTACGGCCACGACAGTGCGGCAGCCTCGAGCACGGCCCGCGAGGGCCCTAACTGGCGTCGGCGATTTCGCGGGCCTTGAGATGCACGTCGAGCTTGCGCTTGATGCGCTGAAGGGCGTTGTCGATCGACTTGACGTGACGCTGGAGGACCTCGGCGATCTCCTGGTAGCTCTTGCCGTCGACGTAGAGGCGGAGCACTTCGGCTTCGAGGTCGGAGAGCACCTCATCGAAGTGCTGCTGGAGGGCGCGGATGCGTTCGGCGGAGATGACCAGGTCGGCCGGGTCGGACACGGTGAGCATCGGCAGCATGTCGCCGAGACATCGCTCGCCCTCGTCGTCGGTGAGGACCGGGCGGGAGAACGACACGTAGTTGTTGAGCGGGCCGTGCTTCTGTCGGGTTGCCGTCTTGATCGCGGTGATGATCTGCCGGGTGATGCAGAGCTCGGCAAACGCGCGAAACGAGGTCTGCAGATCCGGGTTGTAGTCGCGCACAGCCTTGTAGAGCCCGATCATGCCCTCTTGCATGATGTCCTCGCGGTCAGCGCCGACGAGGAAGTAGGAGCGAGCCTTCGAACGCGCAAAACCGCGGTACTTGTCCAGCAGCGCCGCGAGGGCACGGTCGTCGCCCGCGCGGGCGGCATTGACGAGCTCGTCGTCGCCGTCGGCGACGCGGGGAGCACTCGCGCTGGTCGCCTTAGCAGCACGGAACCGGGCGGAACGCACAGGTCTGGGGCCTCCGATGGGAGCTGGGCTGTCGTTGCTGCGCACGATCTGCTCCGAAATGTAACGGATGACCCCGATGCGTGAACATCGGGCTTGGTCACAACAACGATCGGACGGCCTCGGAGTGACGCGTCGATTTCGCAGCCCGATAACCGGACTTCTCAGCGTAAAAACGGACATTCGTCACATGCGTCACAGTCATCCGTTCGGCCGAGGCCGGATGACGCAGTTGTGGTCCGTCACTAAAAGCGAATCAGATTCGGCGTCGCCGGGACACCTCGGCCAGCGCCACACCGGCCGCGACGGAGGCATTCAGCGACTCCACCGGCCCGGCGAGGGGGATCCGCACGGTCACATCACAGGTCTCCCCGACGAGGCGACTGAGCCCTCGGCCTTCGGCGCCGACGAGGAGGACCAGAGGCCCGGTGGCGAGCTCGAGGGCGTCGAGGTCGATCTCGCCGTTGCCGTCGAGACCGGCGATCATCAGCCCGGCTTCGGCGTACGCCTTGAGCACCCGCACCAGGTTGCCGGCCCGCGCGACCGAGAGCCGGGCGAGGGTGCCGGCGCTCGCCTTCCAGGCCGCTGGGGTGACGCCGGCGGCTCGCCGTTCGGGCAGCAGGAGACCGTCCGCACCGAAGGCCGCAGCGGAGCGGGCGATTGCGCCGACGTTGTGCGGGTCGGTCACACCGTCGAGGGCGACGAGGAGCGGCGCCGCGGACGCCTCCATCGCCCGGCGCAGCAAGTCGTCCGGGTGCAGGTAGTCGAACGGTCGTGCATGCAGGAGGACCCCCTGGTGCGGCGCGCCTGCGCAGAGCCGATCCAGCTCGGACCGGCTCACGTCGAGGATCGGCACGGCACGGTTACCCGCGAGCTTGCGCGCCTCGTCGACGCGTTCGTCTCGCTCGATGCCACCGGCGACGTACAACGCGATCGCGGGAACAGCGGCGCGCAACGCCTCGGCGACGGCGTTGCGGCCGACCACCACCTCGTCCTCGTGCAGGCCGCCGCCCCGCGGCCGCCGGCTCGCGCCGGGCGGAGGCGCCGCACTCCGCTTGGCAGCAGCTCGCGCCCGACGGTGGGCCGGGTGCCCCGGCCGGTCCTCAGCTTTCGGCGTCGGACCTTTGCCCTCGAGCTTTCGCCGACCGTGGCCGCCGGTGCCCTTCTGCGGCCCCTTCCTCGCTGCCATCAGGCGAGCCGCCACCGCGGACCACCGGGTGTGTCCTCGATGACGAGGCCCGACGCCGCGAGCGCATCACGGATGCGATCAGCCTCGACGAAGTCCTTGCGCTCGCGCGCAGCCTGGCGCGCACCGAGCATCACCGGCACCAATTCGTCGACGACGCCGCGCAGCCGGGTGTCGTCTCCGCGCGCTGACGCGAAGTCGGCCGGTGACAGGCCCAGCACTGCCGTCATCGCCGACACTGCGGCGTAACTGGCGAGCGCTGCGTCCTTGTCTCCCGCGGCCAGCTGGGTATTGCCCTCGCGCACCGCTCCGTGCAGCACCGCCAGTGCGCCAGGAACACCGAGGTCGTCATCCATCGCCGCGGTGAACGACACCGGCAGATCGACAACTGTTGGCTCGCCGAGCAACTCAGCGCACCGTTGCAGAAAGCCGTCGATGCGCGCGAATGCCGTGTCGGCTTCAGCAAGTCCGTCCTCAGTCCAGTCGAGATCGCTGCGGTAGTGCGCGGAGCCCAGGTAATAACGAACCGCTTGCGGTCGCGCGCGACGCAACACGTCGTCGACGACAAGAGAATTTCCGAGCGACTTGCTCATCTTCTCGCCGCCGGTGTTGACCAGACCGTTGTGCAACCAATAGCGCGCGAAGCCATCGCCCGCCGCGTGCGACTGCGCGACTTCGTTCTCGTGATGCGGGAACACGAGGTCCTGGCCGCCGCCGTGGATGTCGAACTCGGCACCGAGATACCGCGTCGCCATCGCCGAGCACTCGAGGTGCCAACCCGGCCGGCCAGGCCCCCACGGCGTATCCCATGACGGCTCACCAGGCTTGGCACCTTTCCAGAGCGCGAAGTCGAGTGGGTCGCGCTTCGCGCCCGCGTCGTCGCTCGACAGCATCTGGTCCGGGTTCTGTCCCGACAGCGCGCCGTACGACGAGAACGAACGCACGTCGAAGTAGACGTCACCGTTCGCCGCGTAGGCGTGTCCGTGGCCGATGAGCCGGTGCATCAAAGCGACCATCTCAGGGACGTGTCCGGTGGCTTGTGGTTCGCCGGTCGGCGGGAGCACGTTGACCGCGTCGTACGCCGACGCGAACGCGCGGGCGTTGCGAGCCGCGAGTGCCCACCACGGGATGTCCTCGTGACCCGCGTTGTGCAGGATCTTGTCGTCGATGTCGGTCACGTTGCGGAGAAAGGTGACTGTGTAGCCGCTCACCGTGAGCCAACGTCGAAGGATGTCGAAAGCGATGGCACTCCGCACGTGCCCGACATGCGGCGGCGACTGCACCGTCGGGCCGCAGACATAGACGCCCACGTGGCCCTCTCGCAGCGGTGTGAAGTCACGCACCGTGCGCGTGCCGGTGTCGTGGAGTCGCAGAGCCACTAGTCGCGCTCGACGAGCATGGCGAGCCCCTGCCCGACTCCGACGCAGAGTGTCGCAAGACCGCGACGGGCGTTCTCGCGCTCCATGCGACCGAGCAGAGTCACCGCCAGCCGGGCGCCGGAGCAGCCGAGCGGATGCCCGAGAGCGATTGCTCCGCCATCGGCATTCACGATCTCGTCGTCGAGTCCGAGCCGGCGAATGCAGGCGATCGACTGTGCGGCGAACGCCTCGTTGATCTCAACGGTGTCCAGGTCGGTCGGCTTCCAACCGGCACGCTCGAGTGCCTTCTGCGACGACGGCACCGGACCGAGGCCCATGATGTGCGGCGGCACTCCAGCGGACGCGGCCGTCACGACGCGCGCGCGTGGCGTCAGACCGTGTTGCTTCACCGCGGCTTCGCTGGCGACGACGATCGCGGCGGCACCGTCGGACAGCGGCGACGACGACCCGGCCGTGACGATGCCGTCGGTGCGGAAGACCGTGCGCAGCTTGGCGAGCCGCTCGAGTGTTGTGTCAGATCGTGGCCCCTCGTCCTGCGAGACCGTGCCGGCATCTGTCTCGATCGGCAGGATCTCGGCGTCGAACCGCCCGTCCTTCTGGGCTGCCACGGCGCGTTCGTGTGAGCGGAGGGCGAAGGCGTCCGACTGCTCGCGAGTGATGCCGTCGAGGATGGCGACCTCCTCGGCCGTCTCACCCATCGGCAACGTGGCCTTGCCGCCGTCGACTTCTTTGAACTTCGGATTGGTGAACCGCCAGCCGAGGCTGGTGTCGGAGACCTCGCCGGGACGTGCCCAGGGCGTGCCTGGCTTCGCCATGACCCACGGCGCGCGTGTCATCGACTCGACGCCGCCGGCGATGACGACGTCGGCCTGACCGGCCTCGATCGCTGCCGCCGCAGACGCGACTGCCTGCAGCCCGCTCGCACACAAACGGTTGACCGTGAATCCGGGCACCGTGTCCGGCAAGCCGGAAAGCAGAGCGGCCATGCGCGCGACGTTGCGGTTGTCCTCGCCGGCCTGGTTGGCCGCGCCGAAGACGACTTCGTCGATCGCATCCGGAGCTATGCCCGCCCGCCGGACCGCTTCGGCAACGACAAGCGCAGCGAGGTCATCCGGTCGCACCCCGGCGAGCGCTCCGCCGTACTTCCCCAAAGGAGTTCGCACCCCACCGACGAGAAAAGCGGCCATGCCGCCATTGTCCCCGCCGTCGTCAACGCGGGATGACGAGGGCGGTTGCGATCGCGGCGATGCCTTCGCCGCGTCCGGTCAGGCCAAGGCCGTCAGTCGTCGTGGCGGTGACGGATACGGGTGCGCCCGCGGCGGACGACATCGCCGCCGCGGCCTGCTCCCGGCGAGGGGCCAGGCGCGGCCGGTTGCCGACGATCTGTACGGCGATGTTGCCCACCGCCCAGCCCGCGCCGCCGAGACGACGCACCGTCTCGGCCAGAAGCTCGGCGCCACTCGCCCCTGCCCAGCGCGGATCGTCGACGCCGAAGACCGCGCCGAGGTCACCGAGCCCGACAGCCGAGAGCAACGCGTCGCAAGCAGCGTGGGCAGCCACGTCCCCGTCGGAGTGGCCGGACAGACCGGGCTCGCCCTCCCAGGTCAAGCACGCGAGTGCGAGCGTCCGGCCGTCGGTGGCGAACGGATGCACGTCGACGCCGACACCGACCCGCGGCAGGTCGGGCAATCCTTCGGAGAGCGGGATGATGTCCGGCTCAGACACCTGCACTCCTGCTGGTCATCAATGCGCGAGCCACCTCGAGGTCGAACGGCGTCGTCACCTTGAAGGCTTCGGCCGATCCCTGCACGGTCACAACCGTCAGTCCCAACGCTTCGACGAGCCCGGCGTCATCAGTCGCGCCCGCACCGGTAGCGCCCGCCGAATGCGCCCGCACGAGCACGTCACGACGAAAGCCCTGCGGCGTCTGCACGCATCGAAGACCCGTGCGGTCGACCGTACGCACGACTTCGCCACCGCTCTCGACCTCTTTCACGGTGTCAGTGACCGCAACGACCGGTATGACCGCGTCGGCTCCGTTGCGCACCGCCTGGACTACCCGGCGCGACACGTCGACCGGCACCCACGCCCGCGCCGCATCATGCACGAGGACGATGTCGACGTCGGCCGGAAGCCGCGCCAACGCAGCGCGCACGGAGTCCTGGCGAACCTCCCCGCCGGCGACCACCTCGACGTCGGTGAGCAACGACCTGACCTGCTCGACGAGATCCGCCGGGACGGCAACGACGATCAGCTCGGCGACCGGACGGATGCCGTCAACTGCGTGCTCGAGGAGCGTTCGGCCCGCAACCTCGACCAAAGCCTTGGGACGGCCCGCGCCGAGCCGCTCACCACGGCCGGCAGCCGGGATGACCGCGGCGACGGTCATCAGGCGCGGCCACGAGCGGCGCTAGGTGATCTCTCGGCATCGTCTGCGGCCGGATGCGCGAACACCAGTCGCCCGTTCGAGGTGGTGACGACACTGGTGACCCGCACCGTGACGTCGCGCCCGACCAACCGGCGGGCGCCTTCGACCACGACCATGGTGCCGTCGTCGAGATAGCCGACGGCCTGCCCCGGCTCCCGCCCCGCCTTGATCAACTGCACGCTGATGTCCTCGCCCGTGACCACGGGCGGACGCAGCGCCAGCGACAAGGCGTGCAGGTTGAGCACCCGGACTCCGGCCAGGCCGGCCGCTTTGGCCAGGTTGGTGTCGAGCGTCAGCAGCGCGTAGCTGTTGTCCAGGCAGATCCGGACCAGCTTGGCGTCGACCTCGGGAATCTCCGGGTAGGCGTCGTCGAGCACTTCGATGTCGATGGCCGGCTCCCGTTGAAGCGCCTCGAGCAGCTCCAGCCCGCGCCGACCGCGCGACCGACGAAGCGGATCACTGGCATCAGCCAGCCCTTGCAACTCCCCGAGCACGGACGCCGCCACGACCGTGCGCCCATGCAGAAATCCGGCTCGTACGACGTCGAGGATGCGCCCGTCGATCGCCACCGAGCTGTCGACGACGTGGGGCAGGGCGGCCGGCGATGCCACCCGCGGCGCCACGCCGGTGCGACCGCCGAAGATCGCGAGCACGCCGTCGCGTTTCGACGCCCCGATCCGGAAGCCCAAGTAGCCGAGCACCGCCACCACGGTGCCGAAAAGCGGGATGGCGATCAGCGGGTCCGGCACGAAGAACAAGGGCCAGGCGATCCCGCCGCCGGTGAGGACGCCGCACACCAGGCCGAGGGCGCCGGCGAGAAGAGTGTCCGCTGAGACTTCGCGCAGCGCCGCCTCGGTCCGGTCAGCGCTCGCCGCGACGGTGCGCCCGAACACCCCGCCGACGACGAATCCGATTCCTGAGCCGACGATGATCGCTACGGCAAGGCCGTTGAACGGCCCCAGCACGTTGCCGTGACCGCGGTCGGAGAAGAACCGCGAGGTCTCGTAGCCGAGCCCAGCGAAGAACAGGATCGTCAGCAGCCGCAGGATCTCGATCAGCCCGGTCGGCGGACGCTGACGCGATCCCGGGCTCATGCAGCGAGGCTAATCGTTCACGCGCCCAACAATTGCGCTCTACTGGCGCTTACGCGACGACCACACGCAATTGCTTGCTTCGACTCGTCGTGGATCGTGCCCTCACCGGGTCGAAACGTGTCGGGAAGACCCGGCGAAGGCACAACTCAACACCGGCGTGCACGAGCTGAGGGCGGGCCAGTTCTTTGCTCAGCCTGAGGCCAGGACCTCGTCCAGGAGAGCTTCGGCTTTGTCCTCGTTGGTGCCTTCGGCAAGAGCGAGTTCGCTGACGAGGATTTGTCGGGCGCGGGAGAGCATGCGCTTCTCACCGGCAGACAGACCGCGCTCGCGGTCACGACGCCACAGGTCACGGACGACCTCGGCGACCTTGTTGACGTCGCCGGAAGCGATCTTCTCGACGTTGGCCTTGTAGCGGCGGGACCAGTTGGTCGGCTCCTCGGTGTGCGGCGCCTTCAGGATCTCGAAGACCCGCTCCAGGCCGTCCTGCCCAACGACGTCGCGAACCCCGACGTACTCGGCGTTGTCGGCCGGCACGCGCACAGTCAGGTCGCCCTGCGCGACCTTGAGAACGAGGTACATTTTTTCCTCGCCCTTGATGGTCCGCGTCTCGATTGCTTCGATAAGGGCAGCCCCGTGATGCGGGTAGACGACAGTCTCACCGACCTCGAACGTCATGCGTGAATTCCCCTTCCGCTACATCAAGGTTAGCACGCAGCGCCGACAGCCTTTGCCTCGTTGTCACGGTAAAACCGCAGGTCAAGGGCCTAATTCGGCCGCGATGGGGTCTTGACAAACCCGCGGTCGACGTGCCTCGCAGGAGCGGCGCATACTGAGGCGATGCCGGAGGACGCGCCGTGGGCCGAGCCGCCCGCTTGGATCGACCCGGTCGTCCCGGATGACATCCGGGAGCTGCAGCCCGACGTCGACGCCTACCACCGCGAGCTGCGATCCGCTCGTCGGCGAGAGCGCTGGCAGTGGCTCACCGGCACCCGCGCGTGGCAGCGCTGGAGCTTCCCGGCCGGCGTGCTCACCGGTGCCTTCGCGTTGGCGATGGTCGTGTTCGCGCTTCTCGCCGTCGACGGTCGGAGTGCGCGACCCGAGTCAACTCCGGTGCCGCTGGCATCGCCGACCGCAGCCGTAGGGACGAAGGGTGGTCTGCTGCCCGACGTCTCGCTGACGACGACGACCGGTGCGAGCATCTCCGCGCGATCGCTGCGTCCTGCGCTCGTCGTGCTGCTCCCGCCGCACTGCAACTGCAACAACGTGCTCACCAGCCTCGCCGGGCAAGCCGAAGAAGTGCAGCTCCGGCTTGTCGTCATCGGCCCGTCTCAACCGGACGCGGAAGTGGCCGCGCTGCCGGGGCAGCTGCACTACGCCGACCTGGTCGCGGCGTACGACGCTTCGGGCAGCTTGTCGTCGGCGTACGACGCGAGCGGCGTCACCACCGTGATCCTCGGGCGCGACGGAGTGGTCGAGGACATCGAGCAGCAGGTGAACGAACACACCCGACTCGAAGGTCCGTTGCAGTCGGCGTTCCTCCTGCCTCCCACCGTGGTGGGCTGACCGCCCGAGTGAACCCGCTCCACCGGCAACGCGAACATAGAAGAGTGCGTCGTCGCCTCTCTGCAGCCGCCGGCCTAGTTGCGCTGCTTGCCACTGCATGCACCAGCGGAGCGTCCGCCAGCAATGTTGGGTCTGCACACGGCGCGGGCAACCTCACCCTGCACGGGGCGATGCCGGGTGACCCGCAACCGCGGCCGGAGTTCGACCTCGTCGACACCGCCGGTCATGCCTACGACTTCGACGCGCAGACCAACGGTCACGTGACGCTCCTGTATTTCGGCTACACCCATTGCCCGGACGAGTGCCCGACGTCGATGGCCGATGTCGCCTCCGCCCTCCGGCAGGTGCCCGCGACGGTCTCGCAGCAGGTCGACGTCGTCTTCGTCACCACGGACCCGTGGCGCGACACCGCCCCCGTGTTGCGTCGCTGGCTCGACAAGTTCGGCCCGCCGGAGCCCTTCATCGGCCTCACCGGCACGCCGACGCAGATCGCGGGCGCGGAGGTAACGATGGGCATGCCCATCTCGCGTCGCGAGGCCGCGCCCAAGTCCTACGGCGCGGGTAAGTACGCTGTGAGCCACTTCGCGGCTGTGATGGTCTACGGCCGTGACAACCGGCTAGCGACGGTCTATCCATCGGGGCAGTCGCCGGCCGATATCGCGACCGACCTGAAGGTGCTCGTCAAGGGGTGACCGACCGCAGTGAGAACGACGCGACTCCTGCCCGCCGCCTTTCTCGCCGCACTCGGCTTGGTCGGAACGATGGCCCTGACCGGCTGTGCCTCGGGGCTGAACGATGCGACATCGCGCGAGCACGCAACGCCATGGGTGGCCAACGCCAACGTCGGAAGTGTCGACGTGCGCGACGTCACGATCTCGCCCGCGACTGGCGGCTCCGGCACGCAGGCCTACCTGTCCATGGCCCTCATCAGCAGCAAGCCGGACCAGCTGACCGGCGCGAGTCTCTCCGCGGGCGGCACGGTCACGCCGACGGTGCCGGGCACGACGTTCTCGATGACGCCCAACCAGCTGCTGTCGATCCCGGACCCCGACACACCGACCACACTTCCGGGACTTGCCATCACCGGCTTGACCACGCTGCCGCAGGTCGGCACGACCATGCAGGTGACGCTGACTTTCCGTGATGCCGGCCAGGTGCGGCTCGACGTGCCCGTGCGGGACGCGCCGATCTCCTAGCCGGCTGGGTCTCTAGCGTCCTTGGTTCTTGACCGCTTCGATCGCGGCGGCGGCTGCGACGGGGTCGAGGTAGGTGCCGCCGCGCTTCGCCGGCACGAGCGCATCGTCGAGGTCGTAGCGCAGCGGGATTCCGGTGGGAATGTTGAGACCGGAGATCGAATCGTCATCGATGCCGTCGAGGTGTTTCACCAGCGCGCGCAACGAGTTGCCATGCGCAGCAACGAGCACGGTTAAACCGGCGCGGAGGTCCGGCACGATCGCGTCGTACCAGTAGGGCAGCATCCGCTCGAGAACGTCTTTGAGGCATTCGGTCCGCGGCACGATCTCCGGCGCCAAGTCGGCGTAGCGCGCATCGCCGGCTTGTGACCACTCATCGTCGTCCGCGAGTGGCGGCGGCGGCACGTCGTAGGAACGACGCCAGAGCATGAACTGCTCGTCGCCGTACTTCTCCCGCACCGCAGACTTGTCCTTGCCCTGCAGGTCGCCGTAGTGCCGCTCGTTCAGTCGCCACGACCGCCGCACCGGGATCCAGTGTCGGTCACACCCGTTCAACGCGATCTGCGCCGTCGCGATAGCCCGCCGCAGGACCGACGTGTGTACGACGTCGGGCAGCAGGTGCGCCTCGCGGAGCAGTTCGCCACCGCGGGCCGCCTCATCGCGCCCTTTGGCCGACAGGTCGACGTCCACCCAGCCCGTGAACAGGTTCTTCGCGTTCCACTCGCTCTCGCCGTGGCGGAGCAAGACGAGCGTGCCGGTCATGATTCGCCAAGACTAGGTGGCGGCGCGGGACTGACGGTTGGCCGGATCGGCGAAGCGTCGGAAAGCCTCGAGGTTGCGCAACGATTCGCCGCGCTTCACCCGCCAGTCCCATTCCTTCTCGATGCTCGACCGGAAGCCGATCTCGAGAGCGGCGTCGAACCCGTCGTCGGCGTAGGTGAGCACCGACCCGAGGATGCGATCGATCTCCTCCGCGGTCACCGCAGACAGCGGCAACCGCCCGATCAGGTAGACGTCACCGATGCTGTCGACGGCGAAGGAAACTGCGTACATGCGGGCGTTGCGTTCGAGCAGCCACTTGTAGAACGCCTCGTGGTTCTCGTCCGGTTTGCGGATGAAGAAGGCCTCGACCGACAGTGCGTGGTCGCCGATCACGAGCCAGCACATCGTCTGCAGCTTGTGAGTGCCGGGCAATGTGACGAGAAAGGCCCCCGGCTGGTCTTCGTCGTACTTCAGCTCTCGCTCGTCGAGCGTCCGGCGCACGACGTCCGCGAGTTGATCTGACACCGGTCAGCGCACCGCCGCGATCGGCGAAAGCGCAGCGATGGCATCGCCGTAGACCCGGAGCATGCCGTCAGCGGTGCGCCCCCATCCGAAGCGTGCGGCGTGCTCGACCGCACCTGCTGCGAGCTCTTGGTGCAGACCGCGGTCGGTCACCAGCCGCCGGATCGCGTCGGCGTAGCTGGACGGCCGATGCCCTTCGACGAGCAGTCCGGAGACGTCGTCTGCCACTGCGGAGCGAAGACCGCCGACGCCTGCGGCAACGACCGGTGTGCCGCAAGCTTGCGACTCAACCGCGACCAGCCCGAACGACTCGGTGTGACTGGGTACGACGGTCACCGTGGCCGCGCGGTAATAGTCGGCCAGCGTGCGCTGGTCGACCGGCCGGGCGAAACGCGTGATGTCGGCGATGCCGAGATTGCCGGCCAGCTTGTGCAGCTGCTCGGGATGCGCGAGGCCGCTGCCGCTCGGGCCACCGACGATGACCACTTCGAGGCGCTCGCGCATCGCGGGGTCTGCGGCCACCAGCCGCTCCGCGGCATGCAGCAGCACATCCGGGGCCTTCAGCGGCTGGATTCGCCCGACGAAGAGAAGCACGACCGCGTCCGGAGCGATGCCCAGTCGCCGCCGCGCGGCAACAGGGTCGCCGGGGCAGAAGACGTCGAGGTCGACGCCTGGCGCGACGGTGCGCACGTGGCGGGGGTCTGCGCCGTACAACGACACGAGCTGCGCCGCCTCGTCGTCGGTCGACGCGACGAGACGGTCGGCAGCATCGACAACTTGAGCCTCACCGATCGCGCGCGCGTTGGGCTCGGGATCGTCGCCTTCGGCGAGTGACGCGTTCTTGACCTTGGCCATGGTGTGCATCGAGTGCACCAAGGGCACGCCCCAGCGCTCCTTGACCAACCAGCCGACCTGTCCGGACAGCCAGTAGTGCGAGTGCACGAGGTCGAAGTAGCCGGGCTCGTGCATCGCCTCGACGCGCAGCACTCCGGAGGTGAAGGCGCACAGCTGGGCCGGGAGCTCGGACTTGTCGAGTCCTTCGTAGGGACCCGCGGTGATGTGACGAACCGTGACGCCCGGCACCAGCTCGACCGTCGGCGGCAGATCGCTGGACGTCGCGCGGGTGAAGATCTCCACCTCGATGCCGGACTGCGCCAGCCGCTTCGCGACCTCGCACACGTAGACATTGAGGCCCCCGGCGTCACCGGCTCCGGGCTGGTCGAGGGGCGACGTGTGCACGGACAAAGTCGCCACCCGCCGGGGCAGCGGGCCCGTGGACAGGGCAGGCGAAGACGTGACGGGTAGCGCCATGCCCGCCACCTCCGTCCCCTGAGCCGTCACCGCCAGCGGATCCAGCGGCCGTCCTCGGGAGGGTCAACCGCCAACCATCCTGCCCGATTCCCGACCGGGTCCCACAACTGGATTCCGGTCGAGCGCCGGGGCCGATCGCACCGAACGGGCAGGGGCGCGCTTCTCCTAGGCTGGGTCACGTGGGACGGGGACCAGCCGTTGTGACCGGCGCCAGCAGCGGGATCGGCGCCGCAACCGTCCGCCGGCTCGTCGCAGAGGGCTTCGAGGTCGTCGCTGCGGCGCGGCGCGCTGATCGGCTCGAGGAGCTCGCGCAGGCCACCGGCTGCCGGCCGATCACGCTCGACGTGACCGACGAGGCATCGGTGGCCACGCTGGCGGAGCAGGTCGCGCGGTGCAGCGTGCTGGTCAACAACGCGGGGGGCGCCTTCGGCTTGGCGCCGATCGCCAGCGCCGACGTCGCGGACTGGCAACGGATGTACGACGTGAACGTGCTCGGCGCCCTGCGGGTCACGAAGGCCCTGCTCCCGGCGCTGATCGCGAGCGGCGACGGTGTCGTCGTCATGATCACATCGACGGCCGGCCACGGCGTCTACGAGGGCGGCGCCGGTTACACGGCCGCGAAGCACGCCGAACGCGCGATGACCGAGACGCTTCGACTGGAGCTCTGCGGGCAGCCGGTCCGGGTGACCGAGGTCGCGCCCGGCATGGTCCACACGGAGGAGTTCTCCCTGGTGCGGTTCGGCGGCGACCAGAAGCGCGCTGACGCCGTCTACGCCGGAGTGCCCGGCCCACTGTCGGCGGACGACATCGCCGACTGCGTCGCCTGGGTGGTGACCCGACCGTGGAACGTGAACATCGACTCGATGACGGTGCGGCCGCGTGCCCAAGCCGCCCAACACAAGGTCTACCGGGAGACGAGCGCTTGACCGACACCTCTGCGCCGGCGGCTCACAGCCACGTCGTGCACAACGGCAAGCGCGAGCTCACGCTGGACGAGCTCGCGCTGATGCAGCCCGGAATGGATCGGTTGATGGCGGAGGTCGGGCCGCGGACCCACCGGCTCTACTACGCGGCGCTGGCCGGCAACTGGCGGTTGGCCGACTACTTCTTCCGCTCGATGGTGAAGCAGCTTCGGCTTTGTGCCACGAGCCGTCCGAAGTACGACACCGACATGACGACGTTCATCGACGAGGACTGCCTTCCGGTCCGCGATGCCATCCGCGACCGCGATGCCGACGGTTTCCGGGTGGCCTATGACCGCATGATCGACCGGGCCAACCACTTCCACGAGGTGTTCGGCAAGCCCTACATCCGCTGGGTGACGCCGGCCGAGCCCCCGCACGACCTGGACCTTTCCGCCGGGGTCGAGCGGTGACCGCGCCGGTCTTCTCCGAGCATGTGGCCGCCGTCCGCGGCGAGGGCGAGCAGATCCTTGCGGCCGCCGGGCAGGGTGGCCTCGACGTGCCGGTGCCGACCTGCGGGGACTGGACGATGCACGACCTGCTGACGCACGTCGCCAGCGTCTACCGCCGAGCCGGCACAGTCGTCGGCGAGCGCGCCACCACGCCGGTCGCCTGGCAGCCTCCGGACCACATCGAGGATCCCGTCGGCTACCTGTCCGACGCGCTCGACGAGCTGATCCACGCCCTGTCCGAGGCTGACTCCGACACTCCGGTTTGGAACTGGTCCGGCGAACACCAGGTCGCGGGCTTCTGGGCTCGACGCATGGCGCACGAGTCCGCCGTACACCGCTACGACGCGCAACGAGCACATGGTGTGGCGCAACCGATCGACGACGACCTTGCCTACGACGGGATGGACGAGCTCGTCGATGTGATCCTTCCTCGAATCGTCACGCGTGACGAGCTCACCCTGCCGTCACAGAGCTACACGTTCACTGCCTTGGACGACGGGGCGTGGCACGTCGCGCTCGACGAAACGGGCGTCCACCGACTCGACGCGCTGAAGGATCCGGACGTCGTCGTGCGCGCCACGGCGAGCGGCCTGTTGTTGGCGGCCTACGCGCGCGTGCCCTGGACGTCGCTCGATGTCGAAGGCGACGACGAGGCTCTCGCCCGGTGGACCGACACGTTCAAGTTCTGAGGGCGGTCGCGAACGCGTCGTACGCGGTGTCGCTGAAGAGCACGAACCGCACCTGCTCGACATCGGTCTTCGCCTCACGCACCGTCGCGACGGCGATCTGCGCCGCAGAGTTGATCGGCCAGCCGTAGATCCCGGCGGACACGGCGGGCATGGCAACAGTCCGGGCAGACAGCTCATCGGCAACCCGCAGCGCCTCGCGATAGCACGACTCGAGCAGGTGCGACCGGTCCTCGCTCTTCGCAAATACCGGCCCGACGACGTGGATCACCCAGCGAGCACGCATCGCACCCGAGATGGTGGCCGCCGCCTGGCCCGTGGGCAAAGAGCCGATCCGGTCCCGCAGCTCTTGACGGGCAGCACGCTGTTCAGCGCCTCCCGACCGCAGGATGGCGCCGTCGACACCGCCGCCGCCCATGAGCCCGCTGTTGGCCGCGTTGACGACGGCGTCCACGTCCTCGTCGACGATGTCACCGCGGACGAGCACGATCTCCACGTTCAGCTGACCCAGGACTTGACCTTCTCGATCAGCTTCAGTGGGTCATCGCCCATGGGCGTCACACTCAGCCGGGTCACGCCGGCCGCCTTGTAGGCCTCGATGCGCTCCCGGACGAATCCTTCGTCGCCGACCATGGCGGTGGCGGCGAGATAGTCCTCCGGCACCAACGCTTCGGCTTCCGCCTTCTGCCCGGACAGGTAGAGGTCCTGGATCTTCTCGGCCTCGGCTTCGTAGCCGTAACGCTTGAAGACGTTGTTGTAGAAGTTGCGGCCCTTCGCGCCCATGCCACCGACGTACAAAGCAGTCGACGGGCGAGCGGCGTTGCGCAGCTTCTCGGCGACGTCCGCTGAGCAGATCGCGAGCGTGCCGCCGGCGACGATCTCGAGCGGGGCGAGGCTCGAATCGCGTTGCTTGGCACCGATCTCCAGGTCGGCCTGCCAGATGTCGGCCTTGTCGGGGTGGAAGAAGACCGGCAGCCATCCGTCGGCCACCTGGGCGGTCATCTGGACGTTCTTCGGGCCGAGCGAGGCGATGTAGACCGGGATGTTGTCGCGCACCGGATGGTTGATGATTTTCAACGGCTTGCCGAGACCAGTGCCCTGATCCGCCGGGAGCGGCAGCTGGTAGGCATCGCCGTCGTAGACGACGCGCTCGCGCTTCCAGACCTGCCGGCAGATGTCGATGATCTCGCGCGTGCGCGTCAGCGGCTTGTCGTAAGCCACGCCATGCCAGCCCTCGATCACCTGCGGACCAGACGCTCCGAGGCCGAGCACGAAGCGACCACCCGAGACGGCGTCGAGGCCGGCCGCCGTCATCGCGGTCAGCGTGGGAGTGCGCGAGTAGATCGGCAGGATGCCGGAGGCGAGCTCGGCTCGCTCCGTATGCGCAGCGAGGTAACCGAGGATCGAGACGGCGTCGAAGCTATAGAGCTCGGCAACCCAGATCATGTCGATGCCGGCTGCTTCGAGGTCCTTCGCGCGTCGCGCCGCTTGGGTCGGGTCGCCGGTGTAGCCGAGGCCGGTGGAGAGCTTCACGGTCATCGTCCTTTTCGCAAGACGCCGGTGGTGCCGGACAGCGTCGCACAGGCGCGGAAGGCACCGCTTCAGCCGGTGTGCAGGAGCGGGACGAGCAGCTCCTCGTCGGTCACCGAGCCGTGTTGGCCGGGCATGGCCGCGAGTCGAGGAAGCTTGCGGCGTTCGACGACGCCCCCGTCACTCAGGGAGATCGCGACGACATCGCCGATGCGCCGCTTCGCGCCATCGGCCACAACCGGGCCGAAGAGCCCGGTCGCGATCGCGTCGTCGCGGGAGAGCACCAGCCAGGTCTCGCCGAGGCGCGTTCGCCATGCGTCGAGAACGTCGTCGGTCGCTCCCGGCCGCGTGTGCACGTAGCGCACCCGTGGTTCGCCGGCGATCGCGATGACGCCATCCTGAAGCGACGGCTCCGCGTCGACATCCACCTTGGCGTCATCGGGCACAGCGACCATCCCGTGGTCCGCCGTCACCAGCAGCTCGCCTTCCGCGGGCAGCTGCGCAGCGAGCTGCTCGGCAATGCGATCGACGATGCCGAGTTGCGCGCGCCAGGAGTCGGTGTCCGGACCGCGCATGTGCCCGACGAGGTCGAGGGCGCTGACGTAGACGTAGACCAGGGAGCGATGGCCACGCTGGATCGCCGTCGACGCGCGGGCCACGGCATCGCCCTCGGCCAAGGTGCCGCCCCAGCGACCACCGCGAAGAGCAGCGCGAGTGAGCCCGCTGTCGGCAAAGTTGTCGAAGGTGCAGACCGTCGTCGCGATGCCCGCCGCCGCCGCGCGTTCCCAAACCGTTGGTTGTGGCTGCACGACCTCGGGCACCAACCGGTCGCGCAGATCCTCGTTCGGCCCGACCGAGCGCCAGGCGAGCCAGTTGATGACCGAGTCCACCGACTCGTCGTACGACGTGTAGCCGGTGAGCCCGTGCTCGCCCGACGTGCTTCCGGTGCCGAGCGAGGTGAGACTCGAGACCGTCGTCGACGGAAAGCCGGCGGTCAGCGGCCGCCCCGCCAGCGAGGAGAGGAACGGTGCAACGTCACCGTGGCGTTGCAGCTGCACCCAGCCGAGGCCGTCGACGACGAACAAGCACGCGCGCGCAAACTCGTTGAGGCCCAACGAGTTCGGCTCCTCGCTGGTGCCGAGGGCGGCCAGGATCGATGGTCCGACGTCTGACAGAGCGCCGGATCCGTAGTCAGGCACCCGCAATCGCGCGCTATCCACGTTCTATGGGCCTTATCTCGCGATTGTCATTCCGGCAGCCGGAGCCGGAGCCGACGGAAGCCCTTGCCCTTGTTCTCTATCTTGACGACTTCGAGCCTCTTGATCTGCTTGGTCGAGGCGACGTGCGTGCCGCCGTCAGCTTCGACGTCGAGGCCGACGATGTCGACGAGACGCACCTGGTCGAGGCGCGTCGGCAACAAGTCCCGCGCGGCGACGGCGACCTGCTCGATCGCGAACGCGTCGGCCGCCGGCACTTCGCGCACCTCGATCCGGCGGTCTGCCTCGATCTCGATGTTGCAGGCCGCCTCGACCGCCTCTTTGAAGCCTGTCGGCACCTCGGGCAGGTCGAAGTCCATGCGGCCTTCCAGCGGCTTCATGTCGGCGCTGGTCACCGGCAAGCGATAGTCGCGGTAGACGACGCCGTTCAACAGGTGCAGCGCGGAATGCGTGCGCATCAACGCCGTACGACGTGCGTCGTCGAGCGCGCCGTGCACCGCGGTGCCAACGGTGGGCAGCGGATCCTCCTCGGCCGGGATCAGGAAGACGTCGTCGCTGGTCTTGCGCGCCCCGACGATGCGCGTCTGCACACCGCCCCACAACAGGACACCTTCGTCGGGTGGTTGGCCGCCGCCCCCGGGGAAGAACGCCGACCGATCAAGCACGATGCCGTCCGGATCAGCAGCCACGACGGTCGCGTCCCATTCGCGCAGCGTCGCGTCGCTGAGTTCGAGCCGGTGGGTTCCCACGGCAAGGGAGAGTACGTCGGCGCCGAAACGGGGTACACACTGCACATGCCCTTGATCTTGCTGCGCGGCGGCTCACGAGACGGAGACAGCACGACGGTGGACGAACATGTCGAGCGACTCCTGGCCGCGTCGGAAGCGCCCGGCTTGATCGACGTCTATGAGGCGTCAGACGAGGTCGCACGGGTCCCGGGCAACGACGAAGTCGCGATCGTCTATCGGTTCGTCGGGCAGGAGCCGGTGACCGAACACGAATCGAAACAGCTGCACATGCCGCACACGCCCGGCTACCTGTAGGAGCGCACCGCCGGCCGCACGTCGAGCAGGTAGACAAGCGCCGCGATGATGGCGATGAACGTGAAGAACCGGATGTAGGCGGCCAGCGCAGCAACGATCAGGACAGTCACCCAGAACTGCTTGGTGCGCTTCTCCGCGGCGACGAAGACACTCGCCGGGCGAATGGCGGCGTCGATCAGCGCCCAGATGGTGACCGCGAGCGCGACGAGGTAGATGAGCAGGAATACCCCGGCTATCGGCGCCAGCACGAAGCCAGCGTAGGTGTCGTGAGCCGGTTCGGCGACAATTTCCCTCGTGCTGCCGATCAAGGTC
The DNA here is from genome assembly GCA_035695245.1 of Mycobacteriales bacterium. Lineage (GTDB taxonomy): Bacteria > Actinomycetota > Actinomycetes > JAFAQI01 > JAFAQI01 > DASSEQ01. Next base: position 42,339 of record DASSEQ010000186.1, read on the forward strand.
GACGCGATTCGCCTGTTTCTGCACATCTTCGCGGCCACGATCTGGGTGGGTGGCCAGCTGACGTTGGGGGCGCTGGTCCCCGTCCTTCGTCGCGCCGGCGCCGACGTGCCGCGCCTTGCCGCCCGCGCCTTCGGTCGCATCGCCTGGGCGGCGTTCGCAGTGTTGATCATCACAGGCATCTGGAACATCGCGGCAGCCGACGACACCAACGCGAGCGGCTACCAGGCCACGCTGGGCATCAAGCTCGGCTTCGTTGCCTTGTCCGGCTTGGCCGCGTGGTGGCACGGCCGCTCCAAGTCGCGGATCGCACTAGCGCTTGGCGGCGCCGGCGCGGGCCTGTTCGCACTCCTCGCGCTCTTCTTCGGGGTCGTGCTCGCCGAGCGCCAGTGACGGCTCAGGGCTCGGCAACTCCATGTTGCCGTGCCCAGTCGCGAGCCATCGCGATGCGCTGCGGCGGGCTCGGATGGTTGAAGAACAGCGCATAGAGCACCGGCGACGGCTCGAGATCGTCGAGGCCGGCCAGTGCCAGCTGCTTCTGCGCCCGCACGTAGTCGACGGGATCGGCGGTGAGCTGGAGGGCATGCGCGTCGGCGCGGGCTTCGATGTGCCGCGAGATGACATTGGTCAGCGGACTGACCGCGAAGCCCACCACGACATAGAGCGCAAGCAGGAGCGGAACCCGACGCGGATCGGCGACGGCGCTGCCGAGGAGGAGAAACAACGCACACATTGCCGCCGCGACGACGAGAGCTCCTTCCAGCGTTCCGTGAAGCACGTCGTCGTACTTCGCATGCCCGAGCTCGTGCGCGGTGATGACGCGGATCTCGTCAGGGGTGTCCTGTTGCAGCAGTGTGTCGTAGAGAACGAGCCGCCGACTTGCGCCGAACCCGGACACGTACGCGTTTTCGGTCGTCGTACGTCGGCTCGCGTCGGCGACCAGGATGTCCCGCAGCGGCTGATGATCCTGCTTGGCGAGCGCAAACAGTTCCGTGCGCAAGTTGCCCGACGGCAGCGAGTGGAAGTTGTTGAAGACGGGCTCGACGATGTAGGGGTAGGCGAACGAGCCACCGAAGACCAGCCCGGCTGACAGCACAGCAGCTGCCACCCACCACATGCGCTTCAGGCGCCGGGCCATCGTGACGATGACCGCGACGCCGATCCATGTGGCAACCAGAGCCACCCCGAGACCGCGCAGCTGATCGGTGCTCCAACCACCCCAGCCTTGCAACGTCAGGCCGTAGTGCGTCTCGATGGCATGCTCGCGAGCGCCGATCGGCCAGGTGACGACTGCCGTCAGCACGACCACGATGGCGACGCCGATGGTGAGCTGCAGGAGCCAGTGCAGGCGACGGGCAGCGCCGATCATCCGACGCCCCAGCGGGGTGAAGCCAAGCACTGCAGGCACGAGCAGGCTGATGACAAGCGCGATCAACCCCCAAGGCCGGATCGCGTCGTGGTAGCTCGTCTCGCGCGCGATCTGGGCCGCGGTGAAGTCGCGTGCGGCGTCCGGATGCACATCGCCGCCCGGGACGGCGCCGGGCAACGGATGCCACGGCGTGGTCACCACGACGATGACGCCAAAGGTCAACAACAGCAACGAAAGTGTCACCCATGCTGCCGCCCGTGACCGCGTCACCGACGTACTGTGTCAGACGTGCCTGACTCAGGAGCAGTCACCCGGCGCGCGCTCCTCGCCGGTGGCCTCGCCGCGGTTGGCGGCGTCGTGGTCGCCTGTGCGAAGTCAGCCGCGCCGCGCGCAGCGCCTCCTCTGCGGCAGACGCCATCCACTGCGCCGGCGTCGACTGCGGTCACGAGTGCGCCACCTGCGCCCGACCCAGCGTCCGTGCACGCGAATGAGCTCGGTGTCATCCCGGTGCTGATGCACCACCGGCTGGTGACCAAGGTCGACAGCGAGTACGACATGACGCCGGCGTGGTTCGCTGCCGAGCTGCAGCGTCTTCGCCGCGAGGGCTACTACCCCGTCACCACCCTCCAGGTCGCGCGCGGCGACCTCGGTCACGTGCCGGCCGGCCGGTCGCCGGTCGTGCTGACCTTTGACGACTCGAGCGTCGGTCAGCTGCACTACACGGCTACCGGGAAGATCGCGCCGGACTCCGCCGTCGGGATGCTCATCGCTTTCTCGAGGGCGCATCCGGATTTCCCGGCCGTCGCGTCGTTCTACCTGAACAAGGACCCGTTCACACTGGGAGATCCGCACCGAGCGCTGACCGACCTGGTGCAGCACGGATTCGAGGTGGGCAACCACACGTACGACCATGTGCCGCTCCGCCTGTCGCCGGCCAAAGTGCAGCAGCAGCTGGGTGAGCTGGCGGCGATGGTGACAGCGGCCGTGCCCGGCGTGGCGCCGCGCACCCTCGCGCTCCCCCTCGGCGTGGAGCCGTCACATCCGACACTGGTGCGGTCGGGCAGCTGGCACGGAACCACCTATCGCAACGAGGCGGTGTTGCTGGTCGGCGCCGAGCCGGCCCACTCGCCGTTCCACCGCGACTGGAACGCGGCGGCAGTGCCGCGAATCCGATCGTCGTCCTACCAAGGAGGTAGGGGCGAGTTCTTGTCGACGTGGTGGCTCGATCAGATCCGCAGCGGCGACGTGACGCGTTACGTCTCCGCGGGAAACCCTGGCCATGTCACGGTCCCGAAGAAGTACGCCGCCCACGTCTCCCGCGCGTTTCGCGACAAGCTCGTCACGTACTAACCGACGCGCTCACGCTTGCGGCGCGGGATGCGCTTCTTGACGTGGTTCAGCGCCGTTTTGGCCCACAGGAACTCGGTCGCGAGCAATGCGAGGCCGGCGGCGATGACGAGGAGACCGGGCCCGGGCAGCACCAGCATCGCAGCGCCGGCGGCGAGCAAGATGCCGCCGCCGATAGCGACGACAACGCGGCGGGGCGAGACGAGCGAGAGCAGCACTCCGGCGCTCAGCGTTGCCACGACGGCGAGCAGGATCACCCATTCCGGCACCCGCCACCATGGTTCGACCACGAGCGCGGCTCCGATCAGGAGCAGGAGCACGCCGAGAGCGCGCTCGAGGAGCGCAAGGCGGTCCATCGCCGCGGCCAGGAGGTCATAGAGCGGGCGAAGTCCGAGCACAGCGAAAACGTTGGCCGCGACGATCGGAAAGACGTCGCGAGTGACCGCGAACGCCGCGGGCACGGAGTCCACGGCGAAGACGAGATCGGTCAGGGCGAGTGCCATGAGTGCTCCGAGCGTCGCGCTGACGCCGCGTCGTCGCAGCCACCTGACGACTCCGGGTTGGGCCGACTCCGACTTCCGTTCGCCGGCCATGCGAAAACCCGCGACGAGCAGCACAACGCCGAACGCCACCAGCACCCAATGGGCGGCCGAGACGACAGCGAGGCCGCCGGCGACGAACCCGAGCCGGAGGACGAGCGCGGCGAGAATCCCGCCGACCAACACGCGTTGGCGCTTCGCGGGTGCGACCGCGAAAGCCGAGAGCACGACAGCAAACACCGCGACGTTGTCGAGTGACAACGACTTCTCCAGCAGGAAGACGGTGAGGTAGGTCCCGGCGTGGGCGGCGCCCAAGGCGGCACGCACCACCGCGGCGAATGCCAGCCCAGCCACCAACCAGCCGAGCGAGCCGATCAAGGCCGCACGCAAAGACTGGCGCCCACGGCGCAGTGTCAGCGCCAGATCGACACCTAGTGCGGTCACACCGCAGGCGGCGAGCGCTGCCCAGGCGGCTGTGCTGCCGGTCATGTCGACTCCCTTCGGTCACTGCCCGTCGAGCAGTTGCCGAAGGTCTCTCCCGCCGACGTCACCACCGGCCGATGGCACCGGGTCCGGAGGCCGGACCGCGATGACGGCACCATCGCGTAGGGATACTCCCCTTCGCCGTCCACACTAACGTGCCCAGTGGCTGATCGCCTTCAGGCCACCTTCAGGCGCGCGGCGGTGCGGCTGCGGCGTACCAACGCCCGTCCAGCGTGAACGCCCGCACGTCACGACCAAAGCAGCGGGCCAACGCGTCGTTGTCGTGCAGCAGATCGGCGGCGCCGGTAGCGACGAAGCGGCCTTCGCGCAGCAAGGCCACGTGAGTTGTCGACGCCGGCAGCTCCTCGAGGTGATGCGCGACCGTGACCGTCGTCAACGCAGGATCATGCATCGGCAGCTCCTCCAGAGCGGCGAGCAGGTCGGCGCGCCCGGGCAGGTCGAGCCCGGCGGCGGGCTCGTCGAGCAGCAACAGCTGGGGCCGACACATGAGCGCTCGCACCAACCGGGCCCGGGCACGCTCGCCCTGCGAGCAGACGCTGACCCGCCGCTGTTGCAGGTCCTCGAGTCCGAACCTGCTCAACAGGAGATCTGCTCGATCGCGGTCGGTGGCGGCATAGCGGCCCGGTAGCGGCTGCACGGTCTGCGTGACTCCGGTCAGCACGTAGTCGACAACGCTGAGGTCAGCCGGCATCCGCAGTCGCACGTCGACAGTGCCGATCGACTCGCGCAACTGACGCAAATCGACGTGCCCCAGCCGACGGCCGAGCACGTCGACGGTGCCAGCACTGGGATGACGCTGAGCACCCAGCAGCGCGAGCAAGGTCGACTTGCCGGCGCCGTTCGGACCGAGAAGGGCCCAGTGCTCACCGGCTCCGATCGCGAGGTCGAGCCCGTGCAAGACGTGCGGCCCGTCGGCGAACCACACCTCGACGTTGCCCAGCTCGACGACCAACGCGGGGGGCTCTGTCATCGCGGTGGCAGGCTAGCGGCATGGCACCGCCCACTGAAGACGAGCGAGCGCAGCTCGCGGAGCGCCGCGCCGAGCTTGCCAAGAAGTACGTGAAGCCGCTGTCTGTTCGGCCGGCGTCGAACGCGCGTGGCATCCATCACGCCGCCCTGATCTGCAGCGACGTCGAGCAGACCATCCAGTTCTACGACGGGGTCCTCGGCTTCCCGCTCGTCGAGCTGACCGAGAATCGCGACTATCCCGGCTCGTCGCATTTCTTCTTCGACCTCGGTAATCAGACGTTGCTCGGCTTCTTCGATTTTCCCGGCCTCGGGTTACAGCCGGCCGAGGAACGCATCGGCACCGTGCAACACATCGCGATCGGCGTGCCCCCGGACAAGCACGCGATGCTGCAGAAGAAGCTCGACGAGCTTGGAATTCCGTACGACGGACCGCAACGCGGCATCCCCGAGTCGATCTACCTCCGCGACCCGGATGGCATCGGCATCGAGCTGTTGTCGGACGAGCTGATGTGGTTCGGCGGCCGCTGGCTGGACCGGGAGTCCTGAGCCAACGGCCGCCGTGACCGCTAACAGTTGCTAGAAGAGGTTCAGCTGTTGATCGGCTGAGTCGGAACCCCGTTGGTGCTCGACGTCTCGGTCGCCGTCGGCGCCGCCGGAGCGGACGGCGTCGGGGTGGTAGGGGTGGCGGCCGTCGCAGCCGACGCGGCCTTCGCGGTCGGCTTCGCCGCCGGCTTCTTTGCCGTCGCCTTCGGTGTCGACTTGGTGCCGGCCTTGGCCGACGACTTCGTGCTCTTCGGCTTGTCGCCGCGGAGCTGGCCGACGACCTTCTCACCGCGGACGGCGAGCTCGTTGTAGCGCTTCTCGACGGTCGTCGGCAGGTCCTTGACCTGGGCCGGCAGTGCAGCGGCGAGAACGGGCAGAGCCTTGACCTGCTCCTGCAGCTGGGCCGAGGCGGTCTTGAGCTGTTCCGGCAGCGTCTTGATGGTGGCCGGGAACGTCTTCAGCTGCTCGGCGCGCACGGCCGCACGGCTGCGCAGGGTCTCGAGGGCTGCGTCGCCGGCGCCGACGTAGGCGTAGAACGGCTTCGGGTCCAGAGCGGGCAGGGACAGCGTGGGGATGGTTGGCACGGTTCGATTCCTCCGATGACAGGGACGTGCAGTCGAAAGTTGGCGGCAGACGTCAGGCCGAGCCGGCTCCGGCTTCGGCAGACGCGCCGGGGGTCTCGTCGTTCTCGCGGCGGAACGACTCGTAGATCTCCAGAAGCACCTGCTTCTGGCGCTCGGTGAGTGCTGCATCACCGAGGATCGCGGCCTGCACGTCGCTGTCGCCGTACCTCTCGTCGAGGATGCCGGCCTGCACGTACAACGCCTCGGCCGAGATGCGCAGCGCCTTGGCGATCTGCTGCAGGATCTCCGCGCTCGGCTTGCGCAGCCCTCGCTCGATCTGGCTGAGGTAGGGGTTGGAGACCCCGGCCAGCTTGGCGAGCTGACGCAGCGACACGTTGGCGGTGTTGCGCTGCTCGCGGATGTAGTCCCCGAGGTTGCGCACGTCCAACTTGGCCACACCGGAAAACTAACGCAGTGTGCTAACTCTTGCAAGCGCCCAGCAAGCAGAGGTCGGCGTGACGTGCGTCACGTCAGGCCAGCGAGGCCTCGAGCGTTATCTCCGTGCCGGACAACGCCTTGCTGACCGGGCAGCCCGCCTTGGCCGCCGCGGCCGCCTGCGCGAAAGCGTCCGCGTCGAGTCCATCGACCTCGCCTTCGACGGTGAGCTTGATTCCGGTGATGCGGAACCCACCGGCTGGGTCCGGCCCGAGGGTGACGTCGGCGGTGACGTCGAGGCTCTGCGGTGTGCCGCCGGCCTGGGCGATCCCGTTGGAGAGTGACATCGCGTAACAAGCGGCATGCGCTGCCGCGATCAGCTCCTCCGGACTGGTCACACCACCGGCGTCGTCCGCAGCGCGCTTGGGGAAGTTGACGTCGAACGTGCCGACCTTGCTGCTGGTCAGCTCGACCTGGCCCGATCCTTCCTGAAGAGTTCCGTTCCAGGCGACACGCGCAGTGCGGGTGGGCATAGCTCCTCCAGTTGCGATTTGGGTGCGACAGGCCTCAATCCTCACAGTGGGCTATGGACCTCCTGATCGGGGATGGCAAGAGTCCGCGATGAGGGAGACCGCGAGGGCCTTCCTCGCCGGGGCTGACCCGGCCTACCTCGCGGGAGGTGCCGTGTATCTCTTCCATCGCACAGCACGATTGGGCACCGGCAGCGCACACGAAGAGATCTCGTGGTCGTTGTCGATGACCGAGAAGGTCAACCAGATCAGCTCGACTCCCGTGACGCTGTGGTCGACGTTCATGTCGCCCGGCGTCAACACGCTGACTTGGACGACGATCGTCGAGAACCTGTCGGATCTCGAGGCGACGAACGACAAGCTCATGACGGACAACGGCTACCTGATGCTGCTGGAGCAAGGTGCGCGTTACGCATCGGAGGACGCGATCAACGACGGTCTGATGCAGATCCTGTACGCCGACGCAGCCATGGACCCGGCGCAACCGCCGGCGTATGTCTCCGCAGTGGACGCGGTGCTCGCTCCGGGCGGCTACATCCACGGCATCGAAGTAGGTATCGAGATCGCACAGCGCGCTGAGGCCATCACCGGCGTGCCGGTCTCGTTCTGCGTCAGCAACACCGGCGTCTACGGCGCGGTGTCCTGGTTCGCGTCGTACAACTCGATCGACCACGTGCAACAGGCGAACGAGAAGCTGAACGGTGACATGACGTTTGCGCAGTTCCTCGATGCGGAGACGAGCAAGTGCTACCAGCCGTCAGCAACGCAACAGATCTACCGTCGCCTGGCCTGATCCTCGCCTCGCTCTAAACCGGCGCGCGGAGCGCAGGCACGCGATCAAACGACGAATAGGTCGTCACCAGCGAGACCGGGATCGCGCGGCCATGCACTGTCGTCGTCGTACGCAAGACCAGAAGTGTGACGTGGCCTGCCGCGTCGAACGTCAGCGTCACCTGCACCGGCGCGGCCGTCGTCGGCAACCCGATGGCGGCCGCGGCCGTCGCAGGCAGCTGTCCGACGACGCCAGAGCCCGCAGTGCTGCGCAGGTTGACAACACCGTCGAGCACCTGGGCGAGTGTTCGCGTGGGGTCCGCACCGGCTCGCGGTTGCCGCAGCCGCGACCATTTGCCGGGCAGTGTTCTTACGTACGTCGCAGTGCGCAGTCGAATCGTCTGGGTGCGCACTCGTCCGACAGTGAGGGTGTACGCAACACCCTGAGCACGCACCACGCTGCCGTCTTCGCGCGTGGTCACCGGATGGGTGCCGGTGATGGTCTGCGCCGCATCGAATCGGTATGACTTCACCGCCGCCAGCACTGACTTAGCGTGTTGCAGGGCCATGCTCGCCGTCGCGTCCACAGTTGCCGGGGATGACGCCACCGGCGTCGAGCTAGCTGCGCTCTTGGCGCCGGTCCCGCTGCTGCACCCCGCCGCCAGGGCAACAATGACGAGGGGCGCGAATGCTCGCGCCCCTCGCACACAGTTCGTCATGGTTGGTTCTTGCGTCAGCCGTCAGAGCCGCCGTCGCCGGAACCACCGTCGCCGGAGCCACCGTCACCAGAGCCACCGTCACCAGAGTCGCCGGAGCCACCGCCGTCGTGGTGGTCACCCGACCCGCTGGTGTCGCTGCCGCTGCTGTCGTCACTGCCATCCGAGCCACTGTTGTCGCTGGAAACGCTGGCCGTCGGCTGGGGGCTTCCGTTGTCGTCACCCTGGTCCTCGCCCTGGGCGTCTTGGTTGTCGCCGTGGTCGCCGTCGCCCTGGTCGTCGCCGGCCTGGCCGTCGTGGTGCTCGCTCTCGGTGGGCGAGGGAGTCGCCGTCGGCTCATCAGCCTGGGCATCGTCGCCTTGCTGGTCCTCGCCTTGGTCGTCACCGGTGGTCGCGCCTGTGACGTCGCCGTTGTCGTCGAGGTCATCAGTGACTACTACGCCAGTGCCCGGCACGGTCATGGAGATCGAGGTCGGCGTCTTGTTGGCGTCCGAGCCTGACGAACCGCCGGACGCAGCGGCAACTCCGGCGACTGCACCGCTCGTCACCAAGGTCATTGCGAGGGCGAGGGCCGCCTTCGAGGGAACGCGCACGATTACCTCCATTGGCTCCGTGGGTCATGACGGTCAACCACGTCATCGCCCGTGGGTTCGCGGAGGTTACGGGCCCGGGCAGAAATCCTTCGGTTCACCTGTTCGGCGGCAGCGGGATGGCACGCACCTGACCCACCGGGACGCCATGACCGAGCACCCGAGTGGTGCGGAGTTCGGTGAGCGGCGACGGATCGAGACCGAGCGCGACGAGCGCCTCGATCAACACCGGAGTGCGCGCACGACCGGCGCCGTCTGCGATCTTGATCGCAACGGACGACCCATCGTCCAGCGCGGCTGCATACACCCCCTCGGCCCCGTCTTTGGCGATCATTCCCGGCACGGAGAGCATCAAGGAGGTGACGTCGCGACCGCTCCCGCCGACGAGGTCAGGATGGCCCCGCATTGCTCGAGCGACATCACTGTGGACCAGCCTGGTGAACGCGCGAGCGAGCCCGCGAAGCGAAACCGCGAAGGCCGGTGCACCGCAGCCGTCGACCGCCACCGCACTGACGCGCTCGCCGCAAAGATCCTCAGTGGCGGCTCGTGCAGCGACTTGCACAGGGTGGTCGACGTCCAAGTAGTCGTCCACGGACCATCCGTTGGCGACACACGTCGCCAACATCGCGGCGTGCTTGCCGGAGCAGTTCTGGTGCAAGCGATCGGCCTCGCCACCGGCTCGCAGCAGTGCGTGAGCGCTCGGGATGTGCAAGGGTAGATCGGGCGTGTTCTGCAGATGCGACTCGTCCAGACCCGCCCCCGCCAGGATGCGGCGTACGACGGCGACATGCCGCGCCTCGCCGGAGTGACTCGCCGTCGCCAATGCGATCTGCTCGTCGTCGTGCGGCTGCCAGCCGCTGCGCAGAAATGCGAATGCCTGCAACGGTTTCAGGCTGCTCCGCGGAAGGACCGGCGCAGCTGTGTCGCCTACATCCATGACGACCGTGCCATCGGCAGCCAGCGCGACCACATGCCCGTGATGCCGGCTCTCGACGAAGCCGCTGCGCACTACCTCCGCGACGACTGGCGCCGGACGACTCATGCGCGGTCTGGCTCAGGCCTCCGACGGCAACAGGTCGCTCGGGTCGGCGTCACCTTCGCGGTAGCGACGGGTCACTTCCGCGGTGAGCTGGTCCATCGCGTGCTGCACCTGCCGGCGGGATTCCGAAACCTTGTGCTCTTCCGCCTCGAGCACCTCGAGCACTCGGCGAAGAGACGCATCGTCGTGCGCAGAAGGATTCGACAGGTCGACATCCGCGACCAGCGCCTCAACGTGCCGGCGATGAGCATCGGCTCGCGATGGCTCCGCCGCGATGTGACGACCGAGACCGTGTGGGCCGCCGGTGTGCTCGTCCGCGAGAATCCGCGGCAGCGCGGAGACGAGGTCGGTCTCCTCACCGTTTCGCCGCGCGAGCTCGGCCCGCAAGATGTCGAGTCGACCTTGAAGCAGGCGGCGGAGATAGGACAGGTCGGTCTCCTCCTGCTCGGCGTCCCGCCTCCGCTCGCGCAGCTCGTCGAGCGAGATCTTGTCCAGCGCCGACACGAACTCGTCCGCCAGCACCCTGTCGATCCGGCGGTTGCCCTGAACCATCAGCGGACTCCTGTCCCTGCCGTCGTTCGGCGTCGTTCTTTCACACCTAGCATGGCGCGCGCCTCCGCGACCGGCATCGGCGGCCGCTGTGCGAGCTCGGCGGCGGCCGCCGCGCGCTCGACGAGCTGCGCGTTGTCGCGAACAGCATTGCCCGCGGCGAACGTGAGCGTGTCTTCCATGCCCACGCGCAGATGGCCCCCGGCGGCCAAGGCCCCGAACATCACCGGCAGCGTTGTCCGCCCCACGCCGGTCGCGGACCACGTCGCCTCGGCCGGCAAAGCAGCGGCACATGCCAGCAGCGCTTGGACGGTGCCCGGCATCCCGCCGGGGACACCCATCACGAGATCGCAGTGCACGTGCCCGCCGTACGGCTCGCCGTTGCGGTCGAGGAGCCGACGCATCGTCGCTACGTGGCCGAGATCGAACAGCTCGAACTCGGGCACGATCTCCCGCTCGCGCATGGCCAGGTAAAGCTGCTCGATCAGCTCCCAGCGGTTCATGAACACGTCAGTGCCGAAGTTGACGGTGCCGCACGTGAGGCTGGCCGCGTCCGGGTTGCTGTCGAGCACCGCGAGGCGGGCCGCTTCGGAGTCGGTCACCGCGCCGCCGGTCGACACCTGCACGACCAGATCCGTTGCTTCGCGCACTGCCTCGATCGCCGCCCGGACGTGGCCCAGGTCGAGCGTCGGCGCCGCGTCTGCGTCGCGGACGTGCACGTGGATCACGGCCGCCCCGGCCGCTTGACACGCTTTGGCCGTCGCGACCAGCTCGTCGAGGGTGCACGGCAGGGTCGGAACGTCGGTTTTGGACGATTCCGCCCCCGTCGGAGCGACCGTGATGAGGGTGCCGGGCACGGTGGCCATCCTGTCACGACTCGGCGGCCCGGAAAGTCGGGTCAGATTCCCCCGGATGGCTCAACAACGGGCACCCGCTTGCCGAAGGAATAACCACATCCTCAGGTGGCAGGCGCAACTAGTTGTGGCGGGAGGTCGCAGCATGCTCAAGGGCGACCTCGTGTCGACGCCGATCGCCCCTCTGCTGCTGAGCTTGGCCGACGAGGAATCCACTGGCTGTCTGCACGTCTCCGACCCCGAGGGCGACGAGGCGCTGATCTACTTCAAGGCTGGCCTCGTCTACGCCATCTCCGTGCCCGGCCGCCGACCGCAGCTCGGCGCCAAGCTCGTCTCCAGCGGTGCCCTCACGCCCGAAGCGTTGGCCGAGGCACTTGACGCACAGCGCAGCGAGCTGCAGGGATGGCGCCTGGGCGAGTTGCTCGTGCACCTCGGCTACGTCGAGCAACCGGTCGTCGAGGCCTTTGTGCGCGAACAGGTGCACGACGCGATCTGGGACCTCATCCGTTGGACCGAGGGTCGTTGGCGCTTCCGCAAGAGCGAGCGGACTCGCGAGGACGTCGCCCCGCCCATGACCGTGCATGAACTTCTGAACGACCTTCGCGAGCGCGGCGTGTCATGGGAAGCGATCTCGTCTGTCGTACACGGACCGACCGCGGTGCCCGTGCTGTCCACCCGCGGGGGTGGGGCGCCTGAGACCACGCTCGACGCCGACGCATGGTCGATGCTGTGCAAGATCGACGGCGAGCGTTCCGTCGCCGAGCTCGCTCGCGACTGCGGCTACACCCTCTTCGAAGCCGGCCAGGTGCTGGTCGCGCTCGTGCAAGCCGGTCTGGTCGA
>DASSEQ010000187.1:0-6312 GCA_035695245.1 Mycobacteriales bacterium
CCATGCGGCGCATCGGACGCGCTCGAGGACGCCGACAGCGTCGTAGTCGAGAAGCGTCTCGGCGATCTTCATATGGGTCTCGAACGGCAACCGGGCCCGGGCCAGACCGTCGTCGCCGACGGCGAAGATCGGCAGCACCGCGGCAGCGACCTCCTCGGTCCACTCTCCGGCGGCGCTGCGGCTGCTGATCATGGCGATGAGCTCGTCCGGCTCAGCGGCGAAGCGAGGCGGCTCGAGCCGTTTCAACGCTGCGGCGCGGTCGATGCCGGCCGGCGGTGAGCTGAAGCCCCCGTCGATGGCGACGAGGGCGAGCGTCCGCTCAGGATATTCGGCAGCGAACGTTGCCGCGACGGAGCCTCCCCAGGAATGTCCGACGATCACGGCCCGCGACCAGCCGATCGCGTCGAGCGCCGTAGCCAGGTCGGCCGCCACGGTTGTTCCGTCGTAGCCCTCGTCTGGGCGGTCACTGTCGCCGTGGCCGCGCTGGTCGATCGCCAACATCGGCAGCCCCGCCAACCGGGTGACGACGAGGTTCCAGTAACGGCGCTGTGAGGCGAGACCGTGCAGCAGAACGACCGGTGTGCCCCCGCCGGGCGAGCCAGGCCAGCGGGTGCCGGCCAGCTTGATGCCGACGCCGGGAAGGTCGAGGTCGATGCCGCCGACAGGTGGGGGCGCCGCCCCCAAAACGGTGGTCAGCGTTGCCGGCCGGTGGTTTGTGCGATGAGCACGTCGCACGCGGCACGGTGACTGATGTTGGCCGGGACCGATCCGAGCAAGCGTCCGGCGAGGCTGTTCAGACCGCGGTTGCCGACGACGCACAGGTCGGCCTTGTGCTCCTCGATCGCGGCGACGAGCACGTCCACCGGGTCTCCGGCCTTGCTCACGGTCTCGACCTTGCCGGCGCCGGCCTTCTTCGCTCGCCCTGCAGCCTCGTTGAGAATGTCTTCGGCCGGGTGCGAGCCGACGACCTTGTAGGCCTCTTCGCCTAGCGCTGCCGCTGCGCGGCTCCGCTCGCGGTCGCTCATCTCGGTGTAGGCGGACACGATCAGCAACGTCGCATTGGCGTCGGCGGCGAGTGCCGCGGCACGCTCCACCGCTCGGAACGACGACTCGGAGCCGTCGGTGCCGACCAGGATCGTGCTGTAACTGGCCACGTCGCCCCCAAGCGTCCGGTCGATGATCGTCAAAGGCCTGCGAATCACGAACTTATCCGGTCGAGCGGTCACGCATGCCGCCGGTAGACTCGACGTACTGATCATGACCGCTGCTCCCGACTCGACGCTTCTCGCCGCGCTGCGGGAGCGAGTCGTCGTTGCCGATGGCGCCATGGGCACGATGCTGCAGGCGCACGATCTGACGTTGGACGACTTCGAGGGGCTCGAAGGCTGCAACGAGATCCTCAACGTCACCCGGCCAGACGTCGTCCGCGACATCCACGACGCCTACTTCCAGACCGGCTGCGATGCCGTCGAGACCAACACGTTCGGTGCCAACCTGCCGAACCTCGGGGAATACGACATCGCCGACCGCATCTTCGAGCTCTCGGTCGCGGGCGCCCGGCTGGCCCGCGAAGTGGCCGACGCATGGTCGACGCCGGATCGGCCCCGATGGGTGCTGGGGTCGGTGGGGCCCGGCACCAAGCTGCCAACGCTGGGGCACGCGCCGTACGCCGACTTGCGCGACGCCTACCAGCAGGAGGTAGCCGGACTCATCGAGGGCGGCGCGCACGCGGTCCTCGTCGAGACTGCACAGGACCTGCTGCAGGCGAAAGCGGCGATCAACGGGGCTCGCCGAGCGTTTCGAGCCACCGGCAAGAGGCTGCCGTTGTTTGCCCAGGTGACCGTGGAGACGACCGGCACGATGCTCCTCGGCAGCGAGATCGGCGCGGCGCTCACCGCGCTGGAGCCGCTCGAGCTGGACCTCATCGGCCTCAACTGCGCCACCGGCCCGGCCGAGATGAGCGAGCACCTGCGCTACCTGGCGCGGCATGCCCGCATCGGACTTTCGTGCATGCCCAACGCCGGCTTGCCCCAGCTCACCGCCGACGGCGCGCGCTACCCGTTGACGCCGGATCAGTTGGCGGACGCGCACGACCAGTTCACCCGCGAGTTCGGACTCGCCCTGGTCGGTGGGTGTTGCGGCACCACGCCGGACCACATCCGCGCCGTGGTCGATCGCGTCGGCGGGAGAGCCGTTACGCCGCGCAAGCCGCGGCCAGAGCGCGGCGCGTCCTCGCTCTACCAGCACGTGCCCTTCCGGCAGGACGTCAGCTACCTGTCGGTCGGCGAGCGCACCAACACCAACGGGTCCAAGGCGTTCCGTGAGGCGATGCTCGAGGCGCGGTGGGACGACTGCATCGAGATCGCCCGCGAGCAGGTGCGCGACGGGTCGCACGTCCTGGACCTCTGCATCGACTACGTCGGCCGCGACGGCGCTGTCGACATGCGGGACGCCGCGGCGCGCATGGCCACTGCGTCGACGCTGCCGTTGATGATCGACTCGACAGAGTGGCAAGTGATCGAGGCCGGGCTCGAGTGCCTCGGTGGCCGTTCGATCGTCAACAGCGTGCACTACGAGGACGGCAACGCTCCGGAGAGCCACTTCGCAAAGAAGATGCACGTCGTGCGCGAGCACGGCGCTGCCGTCGTCGTCATGTGCATCGACGAGGAAGGCCAGGCGCGCACCGCCGACCGCAAGGTCGAGATCGCGAGCCGCATCATCGATGACCTCGTCGCCGACTGGGGGATGAGCGTCGAGGACGTCTTCGTCGACTGCTTGACCTTCACTCTCGCAACGGGTCAAGAGGAGTCACGGCGCGACGGACTCGAGACCATCGAGGGCATCCGCAAGCTCAAGCAGCGCTACCCCAGCGTGCAGACGACGCTCGGCGTGTCCAACGTCTCGTTCGGGCTCAACCCGGCTGCGCGCCAGGTGCTCAACTCGGTGTTCCTGCACGAATGCGTCGAAGCGGGCCTCGACTCGGCCATCGTGCACGCGTCCAAGATCCTGCCGATGGCGCGCATCGCGGACGAGCAGCGCGAGGTTGCGCTCGACCTCGTCTACGACCGCCGCCGCGACGGTTACGACCCGCTGCAGAAGTTCCTGGAGCTGTTCGAGGGCGTGACGACGCAGTCGGAGAAAGCGTCACGCGCCGAGGAGCTGGCTGCGTTGCCGCTTTCGGAGCGGCTGAAGCGACGCATCATCGACGGCGAACGCAATGGCTTGGAAGCCGATCTCGACGAGGCGCTCGAGTCACGACCCGCGCTCGAGATCGTCAACGACACGCTGCTCGAGGGCATGAAGGTCGTCGGTGAGCTGTTCGGCTCCGGCCAGATGCAGCTCCCGTTCGTTCTTCAGTCGGCCGAGGTGATGAAGGCGGCCGTCGGCTATCTCGAGCCGCACATGGAGAAGACCGACGAGGCCGGCAAGGGCACGATCGTGCTCGCGACCGTCAAGGGCGACGTGCACGACATCGGCAAGAACCTCGTCGACATCATCTTGAGCAACAACGGCTACACGGTCGTCAATCTCGGCATCAAGCAGCCCATCTCCGCGATCCTCGACGCCGCGCACGAACACAAGGCCGACGCGATCGGCATGAGTGGCCTGCTCGTCAAGAGCACGGTCATCATGAAGGAGAACCTCGAGGAGATGAACTCCCGCGGAGTCTCCGCCACCTGGCCGGTGCTGCTGGGTGGCGCGGCGCTGACCCGGGCGTACGTCGAGGAAGACCTTGCCGACATGTACGTCGGTGAGGTGCGTTACGCCCGCGACGCGTTCGAAGGCCTCCGCCTCATGGACGCGGTGATGGCGGTGAAGCGCGGCGAGCCGGGGGCGACGTTGCCGCAGCCACGCGGTCGTCGTGTGGCCGCGCGCGCCCGCCGGTCGGAAGATCCGGTCGAGCTGCCGGCCAGGTCCGACGTCGCCGTCGACAACGCCATTCCCTCGCCGCCGTTCTGGGGCGACCGCGTCGTCAAGGGCATTCCCCTCGCCGACTACGCAGGGGTGCTCGACGAGCGCGCCACGTTCCTCGGCCAATGGGGACTCCGTCCCTCGCGCGGCGAAGGAGGTTCGTCGTACGAAGAGCTGGTCGAGAGCGAGGGGCGTCCCCGGCTGCGTGAGTGGTTGCAGCGGCTGCAGTCCGAACAGCTGCTCGAAGCGGCCGTGGTCTACGGCTACTTCCCATGCGTCAGCAAGGGCGACGACCTCATCGTCCTGCATGACGATGGTTCCGAGCGGGTGCGCTTCACGTTCCCGCGCCAGCGGCGCGACCGGTTCCTGTGCCTGTCCGACTTCTTCCGCCCGGAGGAGTCGGGAGAGGTCGACGTGGTGACGTTCCAGCTCGTCACGGTGGGGCCACGGATCAGTGAGGTCACCGCCGAGCTGTTTGCGAAAGACGCCTACCGCGACTACCTCGAGTTGCACGGTCTGTCCGTGCAGCTCACAGAGGCGCTCGCGGAGTATTGGCACAAGCGGGTGCGCGATGAGCTCGGCTTTGCGGCCGAGGACTCGCCGGACCTCAACGACCTGCTCGCTCATCAGGGTTACCGCGGATCCCGCTACTCGTTCGGCTACCCGGCCTGTCCCGACCTGGAGGACCGGGCCAAGATCGTCGACCTGCTGCACCCGGAACGCATCGGCGTGACGCTCTCGGAGTCGTTCCAGCTGGTTCCCGAGCAGGCCACCGACGCGATCGTCGTGCACCACCCCGAGGCCAAGTACTTCAACGCCCGGTGACACCGCGCCCCGACAAGTCTCGTTGTGCCGAGGCGGTGCTGTTCGACATGGACGGGCTGCTCGTCGACACCGAGCCGCTGTGGACGGTCGCCGAGATCGAGCTCGCCCACGAGCTGGGCGGCGAGTGGGACCTCGAGATCAAGGCCGAGATCGTCGGCACCAGGCTCGACGTCGCAGTGCCCCGCGTCCTGCGCCACTACGGCCACGAGGACACGCCGCAGGCCATCGCGAAGGCGTCCGCGTTCCTGCTCGACCGGATGGTGCAGCTTTTCGATGCGGACCTTCCGCTGCATGACGGTGCTCTCGGGCTCATCGACGCAGTGCGCGCACGCGGCGTGCCGACAGCGTTGGTCTCGTCGTCGTTCCGCGTGCTCGTCGATGCCGCGTTGCACGGACTTGGTGAGCATCGATTCGACTTCACTCTCGCCGGGGACGAAGTGCGTCACGGGAAGCCCGATCCCGAGCCTTACCTCGTCGCCTGTGAACGGCTCGCGGTGAAGCCCGACCGCTGTGTGGTGCTCGAGGACGCGATGAGCGGCGTCAGGTCGGCCGAGGCCGCCGGATGCACCGTCGTCGCGGTGCCATTTGTCACCGCAATACCTCCGGACCCGCCCAGGCGGCACGTGGTGACGTCGCTGCCGCACATCGACACAGACTGGTTGCTGGCGTTGCCGTGCTCATAAGCAGCCGTTCCTACGACGAGTACGTCGCCATGTTCGACCTCGACGAGTCGACTCTGCCAAGCCTGCACGTGCTGGACTGCAGTGCCGGCGGATCGAGCTTCGCGTTGCATGCCCGCAAGCGAGGCGGCCGCGTCGTAGCGGTGGACCCGGCGTACGCCTTGGGTCGTTCGCAGCTTGCCGAGACGATCGCCGACAGCAATCGCGATGGGGCGACGATCGCCATCGACAACGCGGACCGCTTCACCTGGGATTGGTACGGCGGCCGCGAGCAGCGCGACCAGATGCGGGCACGCGCGCTGGCAGAGTTCGTCCTCGACTTCGGTCGCGAGCCACGCGGCTACGTGGCCGCCGCACTCCCGAAACTGCCGTTCGCCGATGACGCGTTCGACCTTGCGCTGTGTTCACACCTGTTGTTCACCTGGGCGGATCAGCTCGGTCACTCGTGGCACTCCGCAGCGCTTCGAGAGCTCGCGCGGGTGGCGCGAGAGGTGCGTGTCTTTCCGACGCTGCTGCAAGGCCGCGGTGGGGAAGTGCCCTTCTGGCCGGCGTTGATGGCCGACCTCGCGAGCGACGGCCACGAGACTTCGAGGGACAAGGTGCCCTACGAGTTCCAGGTAGGCGGAAACACGATGCTCGTGCTGCGCCGAGCTACTCGCTGGCGATCGCACCCAGCACGTTGAGCTTCGACGCGCGCCGCGCCGGCCACCACGCAGCGGTGATGCCGGCGATGACGCCGATGACGAGATAACCCACCAGCTGTCCGCCCGGGATCGACGTGACGTTGATGCCCTGCGAGTGCAGCGCTTGCACGAGTGCCGCGCCGTAACCAAGCCCGAGGACCACACCGAGCAGCGCCCCGAACACCGCAATGACGACAGCCTCGAGACGAACC
>DASSEQ010000188.1:0-6879 GCA_035695245.1 Mycobacteriales bacterium
TGCGGATCTGGACACGCACCTGCGACCACGGGTTAGCGGCGTCGTCGTTGACGGGGTAGTCGGTGAGACACACAACCCGATCCGGTGTCTGCGGCATCAACCCGAACACGACACCCGTCTCGGATGCGGCGTATGCGGAGCTGTCCGCCCGGTACGTGACGACACCCTGATCGGCGAGGAACTGCGCGAGACCGGTCAGCAGATCACTGGTCGGGCTCACAGCGCGTCACCGATCCGCCGCGCCATGATCCGCATGGCCTCGTCCTTCTCCGTCACCAGCGGCTCTTCGAGGTACTTCGCCTGCCCGACCTGGTGGTGGTAGTCGGTGCGTTCGTGCTGCCAGCCGGCGTAGAACTCGGAGAACCCCACTTCGGCGGTGGTGTCGTCTACGACGCGGGCATAACCGGAGGCGCGCAACGCTCCCGGGTCGGCGCGCCGCTGATCGTTCGCACGCTTCAAGTCGACCAGGAGCGGGGCTTTCTCGCGGGCGACCTCGAGGACGTGTTGCGCGGCGTCGTTCAGCGCTTCCGGGGACACTTCCCGCACCCGATCCCTCATGGCGCCGAGGTTCAGGCTGTTCTCGATACGGATGCTCATTGCAGGGCTACTTCGACGTGATCCGGCAACCCCAACCCGCCGGATGTCAGGCTGTTGACCTTGACCACGGTCGCTTTCCCGTCCCCGTCCAGCAGGGCCGACGTGACCCGGGTTTGCACGGTGAACAAGGCTGCGTTGGACGGGTCGGTGTAGAACATCGACGACGCCGACGTCGCTTCCTCCACCGTCCCGACCCGCGCCAGATCCGACACCGTGTCGAGAAGCCCCGTCACCTGCACTGGGGCGGCGTAGACGGGGCCACTGCTGCCTTGGCCTTGGTAGGTTTCCACCGTGATCGTGTGCTGCCAGAAGGCGGCGAGCGTCACGCTGCCACCTCCTCAACAATGCGGTCCCACTCGTAGGCGTGGCCCTGGATCGTCCATTCCGCGGCTTGTTCACGCGCGGCAGCGCCCATCCGCTCCCGAAGCGTCACGTCCGAGGCGAGCGCACGCAGGTACCGGGTCCAGTCCTGCGCGGTGTCGGCGAGGAACCCGGTCACGCCGTGCTGCACGAACTCCGCGTATGGTCCGACGTTCGAGGCCACGACGGGGATGCCGAGCGCCGCATACTCCAGCGCTTTGATCGGCGACTTGGACTGGTTGAACGGCGTGTCGGCAAGGGGGGCTATGCCGATGTCGAAGTCGATCAGCCGGTAGTAGTTCGGGGTTGGCCGTGCCCACGGGGTGTGTCTGCCGCCGGTCAGGTGCCGGTAGTCCGCCCCGATCAGGTGCAGGTCGATCTGCGGGCGCGCGGCCAGCAGTTTCCGTAGGGGGCGCGCCGCTACTTTCAGGTCTGCCGCGTGGGTGTTTGACCCGGCCCACCCGATCGTCACCCGCTGGTTCCGGCGACGCTGCACGGTCAACAGGGCGGCGTCGATGTAGTTCGGGACGACGCGCACGTTCGGGTTGAACCCGCGCAGAAGTTCAGCCAGCCGGGGAGTGGTGCAGGTGACGACGGACGCGGCGGCGGCGTTGTCGGTCATCCGCTGCCGCGTCGCCTCGTCGTAGAACCCGGCACCGGGATTGTCCGGCGGCAGGTGCCACAGGTCGTCGTCGACCTCGAACACCAAGCGGCGTCCTCGTTCCGCGTGACGCTGCCATAGGGCTGAGGCGTCGAGGCGGGAAACCCGCTGGCCGATGATCACCCGCCATTCGTCGCGTGGCCGGAGGCTGGTGGAAGTGTCCACCCGGTGGCCTGCGGCGCGGAGCGCGTGCGCGGGGAGCGTGACCCGGTAGTAGCCGCAGCCGTCGAAGTCTGCAGCCCACCCGAACACTGTGGTCAGAATGTCTGCACCTGCGACGGGCCGGCGTAGTAGTCCTTGTCCCAGTAGGGCAGGTTCTGGCCCGGGGCGAACACGCCGGCTTGAACGACGGTGACAGCGACGGTCGGGGTGGTGCCGCCGGTGAGGCCGGTGCCGTCGCCGCTGATCGGCGGCAGCGGCGTGGTGTCGAGCGTGCCGGTGAACGTGACCGACCACAGGCCCGACGCGCCAGTGACGGTGACGTTGCCGGTTCCGATGACACCGAGCGCTTCCAGCGCGGTCTGCACGTCCGCAGGGGCCGCGTTCCAGGCGATGGGCGTGGTGGTTTCGGTGCGGAACGTGAGCGTGAACGTCCCGCCGGTCGGCGAGCCGGTGAGGCTGATGGTCTGCTGCGCCGCGACTCCGGTGGGGAGCGTGTCGACGCTGTACGCGCCGCCGGAGCCGGCGAGCCTGCGGAGGGTGGCTTTGTTGCTGCGGGTCAGGAAGATGCCGCCCAACGCGCCGCCGTACTGCTGGTTGCCGTAGGAGACCGATGCGGTGCCGAGGTGCTGAGACTGGACGCCCTGCGGGTTGCCGTAGGCGCGTGCGGCGACGTCGAGCACGACACCGATCGCCGTAGCGGGCAGCGGGGACACGATGGTGGCGCACTCGTTCTGCGCCAACTGGATCAGCAGCGTAGCCCGGCTGTTGTCGATGTTCGACGCGCCGAGGAATGACTGCAGGTCCGACGGCTGCGCGATCGGCGACGTCACGTCAGTCCTTGCTCACTGGCGGCGGGGGCTTTATTTCGCTGATGCCGTGCTCGTTCAGGTTGGACCGGAGCCGAGCCGCGAGCTTCGCATCGTCCGTGCCGAACCGGTAGCGGGCGTGGCCGCGGGGGGTGTCGAGTTCGCGGGCACGTTCGAACACGGCCCACGCGTCGCCGGTCTCGGCGTCGAGGAACTGCACGGCGTGAGTGGCGACGAACTCGTACTTGGACACGCTGACTCTCCCGTATGCGGCGACTGGTTGGAGATCGGGTGGAGTGCTGGGGCGAGCAGAAACCGGGGGACGGGGTTTCTGCTCGCCCCGGCCGCTGGCGTCAGGACGCGAGGTTCGACAGCAGCGCGTGGTACGACGGAGGCCCGTACTCCAGACCGACCTCCCCGTACAGCTGGAACTTCCGGCTCGAGCCGGTGCGCGCCAGCTCCTCGGTGAACAGCAGACCCTTGTTCGGGATCTCCAGGAACACCGGGTAGCAGACCGACAGGTCCACGATGGCGACCTGCTTCGGCGGCATCCAGCGGTTCAGCATGACGCTGAACGTGCCGAAGTCGGTGATGATCGTGTCCATCGTGACGCCACCGACGGTGTTCTGCCGGACCGGGGCGTTGAGGTACGACTGCTGGTAAGCCTTCGTCAGGTTCACCTTCTCAGCCGACCCCACCATGATCACGGTGGACGCCTGCGGCAGCTTCGCGCCGTTGTCGAACGCCAACTTGATCGCCGAGTTCAGCAGGTCAGCGGTCAGCGCCGCGCTTCCAGCGTTGGTGACGTTGGAGATCGCGCCGAGGATGCCCTGCGTCTTGCGGGCGGTCGTGTTGTCCGACGGCTTCTGGTACGTGCCGGACAGGAACGACTGCTCGATGTCGACAGCCATCGACTCGAGCTCGGCCATCGTCTGAACCGCGAGCTCGTCGAGCACGAGGTCGTCCCACTGGGGGGCGACGTTCGCGCCGGCGAACTGGCCGCGCGCCGCGATCTTCGTGTA
Organism: Mycobacteriales bacterium; assembly: GCA_035695245.1. GTDB lineage: Bacteria > Actinomycetota > Actinomycetes > JAFAQI01 > JAFAQI01 > DASSEQ01. The sequence continues at coordinate 3,609 of DASSEQ010000188.1, forward strand.
TGACACCTCGATCGCGGAGTGGTGGATCTCCACCACGTTGTCGACGTTGGTGCGGGCTCGTTCCGACCCGGACGGCGCTGCGGCGCCTTCCAGCGCGGAGTTGTTCGCGCTTGAGGCTCGCCGGTCGACGGTCTGCCACTCGAACTGGGTTGCGGTGGTGACCTTCGCGGCGTTCAGGCCGCCGATGGCCGCGAGGAACGGCGTCTCGGTCGGTGACACGACGAACAGTTCACCGTGGTAGTTGGGCAGGTTGTAGGTAGTGCCCTGCCCGGAAACAGCAGCCACGACGGGCTCCTTTCGGGTTGCCAGGCAGGCCCGCGCCGGGCTGCCGTGGGGTTACGGGGTTGCGGTGACCGCCTTGGCTGCCTTGAGCCGGATCGCGGTCCTGATGTCGCCGGCCTTCTCGGCTTCGGCGATCCGCTCGTTCAGTCCGAGCGGCGGTTGCGCCGAGGTGCCCTGTGCGGGGTTCGGCTGCATCCGGGGTGCCTGGCTCCTGGCGAGGCGCGGGTTTGCGGTCACCGCCTGGGTGATCGCCTGGGTGATCGCCGACGTGTCGGCGGGGTCTATGGCGGCGACTTGCTGCATGAACGCGCGCGAGTCGATCAGCGCGATCGGGTCAGCCGTGTCGCCTGCGGCCCGGTAGACCGCGAGTTCGAGTTGGGCTTGCTTCGCCTGCGCGGACGCTGCGGTCAACTGCTGCGTCAACGCGGCCGGGTCGGGGGGTGTGTCGTCCTGTACGAGACCGAGGGCTTTGCCGATGGTCTGCGCGAGGTCCTGACGCGCCGCCTCGGCGGCCTTGGTCGCGGACCCCTTGAGAGCGGCCTTCTCGGCCCGCAGCTTCTGGATCAGGGTGGCGGCACGGTCGGGGTCGAAGTCGCCGTCGAATCTCGGCTCGCCGTCTTGGTTCAACTGGTCGGCGGTGGCGATGGCGTCGGCGAGAAGCGCCTGCGCGTGGTCGTCGCTGAGCTGCGGTGGTGCGGCGGCGGCGGGTTCGGTCGGGGTGGGTTCGGTCGCGCCTGGCGTCGGTTCGGTCATGCTGTGCCTCCTGGGCATGGCGAAGACCCCGGCAACCTGTGCCAGGGTTCTTTCGGGCTGGGGGTGTTTCGGGTTAGTTCTTGACGCCGCGGGCGCGGTCAAGCGCCTTGTCGCGCGGCGAGCCTTGCTTCACGCCGTGGGCTGCGTCCCACGCGTGGTCCTGAGCGGTCGTCCAGTGACCGCCCGGATGGTCGTCCTCCGAATCATCGGAAGATGACGATGACTTGAGGGTGCCGTCGCTGTTCCACGTGTCCGGGATCATGCTGTCGGCACCGAGGGCGTGGGCGCGTTTGATGATGAACCTGCGCACTGCGGCACGCCCGGCCGCGCCCCCCTTGGATCGTCCGACCGCTCGGATGGCGTTGGACAGGTCCTGCTTGTTGCGGATCGGGTACCTGCCCCCGGGCATCGCGTCGCCTACCGCGGTCGCGTGCTGGCGGGTCTGATCGGAGATGTCAGCCATTCGAGGCACCTTCCTGTGGTTCCTGTGCGCCGAGTTGTGTGGGGTCTGCGCCGGTGGCCTTCGCGATCCGCGCGACCTCAACCACGTCTCTGCCTTCGACCAGGGAGGCCGCCTCACGGACGAACTCGGCACCCGGGTCGTTCGCCCAGTCGCGGGCCATCTGCCGCCGTTCGACCGCGGAGTAGCCGGCGCGCTTGAGGATCACGTCCGACCGCGGGGGCACCATGCCCGCGGCGACCTGCATGGACAGCGCCTGCGACGTGGCCTGCGGGGTCGGGGTCGACGGGTCGGCCCAATCGGTTTCGATCCGCTCCGCACCATCCGGCAAAGACCCGTCACGGATCAGCACGGCGAGCCTGAGAGCCTGTTCCCACGCGTCGGAGAACCCGGCCTGCTTCCGCTGTACCCGCTTCACCAGACGGGCTTCCTGCGCCCGGATAGCGTCCGCCGAGGTGGGGTTGCCGTTCGTCGTCATCCCGAGATATTCGGGCGGTACCGAGAACAGCCCGGCCATGATGTGCGTGTAGGTGTCGATCAGCTTCGTGTACGTCGACGGGTCCGAGGCGGGAAACTGTCCGACTGTCGGGATCTCCCCTTCCTCGTCCCGCTCGATCATGAACACCTTCGACATGTAGGTGTCCCACGCCGTCGCAGGGGTACCGTCCGGCTTCGTGAAGTTCTCCTCGGCCGCGCCGAGCACATACCGGCGTGGGGCGGCGTGGAACTCGCGCCCCACTTCCATGCCGAGCATCGTTCGGCACGCCGAGTCGGTGACGTTCATTACCGCGGGCGTGATCTCCGACAGGCCGTCGCGGTTGGCTAGCCGCTGCCGGTTCGCCAACCGAACGACCGGAACATCGACGATGCCGTGGTTGTCGCGGGTGACGATCTCCCACGCCCCAGTCGCACCAAGCGGCGCACCACCTGCGGTGGCGCTGCGGGCCATCTGGATCGTCCGACCCGGCAGGTACAGGGCGGCGACTTCCTGCCCGTACATGTCGCTGGTGAAGTCGGTGTCGAGGTAGATCTGCAGCGCGGCGGTCACTTTCCGCATCCGCGCGTCCCACAACGCGCCCAGGTTCAGCGGCGACTCGCACGTCAACAACGGCGCACCGTCGTCGTCCACGCCGGCGACGATGTACGCCCGCCCGTAGATGAGGGCGTCCAACTGGGCCAGCAGATGCTCGCCGTCCATGTTGTTGGCCTGCCAGATGCCCCACAGGTCCTCGTCCGTGTCCGACGACCCCGGGTACCGGAACCCTTCGACGTAGAGGCGTTCGTCGACCGCGTCGACACCGACCTGCGGCCAGCCGATCACCGTCCGCAAACCAGCCAGGGACGGCGGGATCGAGATGCCGAGGTCCTGCATCCGCTGCAGCCCGTCGTAATACAGGCCGCGCAACTCGAGATAGGGGCGCTGGTCGAACAGGCGCATGGCGAGGAAGTTCGCGATCCGCGCTTCATCCTCAGACAGCTGGGCAAGCGGCAGTGTCGGGAAGGTCGCGGTCGGCAGGAACGCGGGGCTGAGACTCGGGTTGGTCACAGAACCTCAGCCCTTCCTTCCTGCGTTTAGTCGGTCATGACGACGGCGCGCCCGGAACCGGTCGAGGTCTTCTTGCGGCCCAACTGCATCTGCCGCCACAACATGCGGGCACCGACCGCGCACACGGCGAGGTCGATCTTTCGTTGAGAGGACCGGGACTCTTTCCCGATCGTGATGCCGTATCGGCCTTCCCGGCGGCGCGCGTTCTTCATGTGCCGCTGCAACACGGC
>DASSEQ010000189.1:0-5922 GCA_035695245.1 Mycobacteriales bacterium
GCGGCGTACGTCGCGCCGATCGAGGAATGGCAGGCCCTCGAGTTGTGGCCGCCGTGGCTGCGACCGATCGGCCGCCTGGTGCGCGCGCTGCGCTAGTGGCGGTCGAAGTCGATCGCCGAGTAGGCGCGCAGCTTCGTCAGCCGGTGGTCGCTGTAGATGTTGCGGATGGTGCCGCTCTTCGACCGCATCACGAGTGAGTGCGTCGTCGCACCGCCTGCCTTGTAACGAACGCCGTCCAGCAGCTCGCCGTCGGTGACACCGGTGGCAACGAAGAAGACGTTGTCGCCGCTCACCAGGTCGTCGGTGCCGAGCACGCGTGACAGGTCGTGGCCGGCGGCGATTGCGCGGTCGCGTTCCTGCTCGTCTTTCGGCCACAGCTTGCCTTGGATGACGCCGCCCAGGCACTTGACGGCGCAGGCGGCGATGATGCCCTCGGGTGTGCCGCCGACGCCCATGAGGATGTCGACGCCGGTGCCTTCGCGGGCAGCCATGATCGCGCCTGCGACGTCACCGTCACTGATGAACTTGATCCGCGCACCGGCGTCACGGATCTGTTGCACGAGCTCGTCATGTCGAGGCCGATCGAGCACGACGACAGTGACGTCTTCCGGTGAGCAGTGCTTCGCCTTGGCAACGGCCTGCACGTTGTGCTCGACCGGTGCCTCGATGTCGACGTAGTCGGCGGCGTCCGGGCCGGTGACGAGCTTTTCCATGTAGAAGACGGCCGACGGGTCATACATCGACTGCCGGTCGGCGACCGCCATGACGGCGATCGCGTTGTTCATGCCTTTGGCCGCCAGGGTGGTGCCGTCGATCGGGTCCACTGCAACGTCGCAGTCGGGGCCGTTGCCGTCGCCGACCTCCTCGCCGTTGTAGAGCATCGGGGCTTCGTCCTTCTCGCCCTCGCCGATGACGACGACACCCTTCATCGACACCGTTGACACCAGTTGACGCATGGCGTTGACAGCTGCAGCGTCCGCACCGTTCTTGTCACCCCGCCCGACCCACCGTCCCGCAGCCATCGCGGCCGCTTCGGTGACCCGCACGAGCTCCAACGCGAGGTTGCGGTCCGGGCGTTCTGCTCCGACTTGCAACGACCCAGGAACCGCGGCGTCGGACATGCCCGGATCGTATCCACCTGATTCGGTCGTCACACACCCGTCACAACGGGACAACGGTGAGTTCGGTCGCTTTCACGCTGACCCAGACGAGAGCGCCCTCGTGCAGGCCGAGCTCTGCAACGGCGGCCGGCGTCACCTCGGCCACGACGCTCGGGGCTCCGTCGGCGTCCACTCGGACCCTTCCGCCCGCGTCGACAAGATCTCGTACGACGACACGCCACGCGTTGCGGGCACTGCCCTCCGGCGGCCGGGAATGCAACGTGACGGCCTGCGGGGCGAAAACGACCAGGACCTCGGCGTCCTCGGCAGGAGGCAGGTCCGACGCGACCAGTCGACCACCGCCGTCGACGTCGATTCCTCTGTCGCGGACGTGGCCGTGGCAGGCGTTGGAGCCGAGCATCGACGCCAGCCAACGGGTGCGCGGGCGGCGCATCGCCTCCGCGACCGAGTCGTCTTGCACGACATGGCCACTGTCCACAGCGACGATCCGATCGGCGATGGTCGCGACGTCGACGGCATCGTGCGTGACCGCGATGGTCACGCCGTCGAAGGCGGACAGGTGGGCGCGCAGCGTGCGGCGCACATCGGTGCGTCCGACTGCATCGAGCGCAGCCAGCGGCTCGTCGAGCAGCAACACCCGGGGCTGCCGGGCAAGCGCTCGTGCGAGCGCGACTTTCTGCGCCTGACCGCCGGGGAGCTGAGCCGGCTTGCGTGTCGCGAGTTCGGCGATGCCGAGCCGCTCCAGCCAATCGAGCGAATGCGATCGGGCGCGCCGACCGCCGATCCCGAAGGCCACGTTGTCGACCGCCGTCAGGTGCGGGAACAACGCGCTTTGTTGTGGCACCCATCCGACGGGGCGTCGTTCCGGCGGTTGCGCGGTCATGTCTGTGCCGTCGATGCGAACGCATCCCTGTGCCGGCACGAGCCCGGCAACAAGACGGAGGAGTGTCGACTTGCCTGCGCCGTTGGGTCCGACGAGTGCGATCACCTCGCCGGCGGCCGCTGACAGTTGGGCACGGACGGTGAACTCGCCGCGTTGGCCCGTGACGTCGACGTCGAGGACGGTCACCTGCTCACCCGCCAGCGCCCGCGTAAGGCGAACAGCACCAGCACCGACACGAAGAGCAACAGGACGGACAGAGCGATTGCTTTGTTCGGGTTGGTCTCCAGCTCCAGGTAGATGTCACTGGGCAGGGTCTGCGTCGTGCCCGGCAGGCTGCCGGCGAAGGTCACCGTGGCACCGAACTCTCCGAGTGCTCGCGCCCAGGCGAGTGCCGATCCGGCCGCGAGTGCCGGCGCGATCAACGGCACGGTGACGCGACGGAACGTTGCAAACGCTCCATGGCCGAGAGTGGCTGCTACCTCTTCGTATTGGGGCTCGAGCGACAGCAGCGCCCCTTCCACGGCCAGCACGAGAAACGGCAACGCGACGAACGCTTCCGCTGCGATCGCGGCCCATGTCGTGAAGGCAATGTGCAGCGGCAACAACCCATGCCGACCGAAGGCGAGCAACAGCGCGACGCCACCCACCACCGGTGGCAGCACCAGCGGCACCATGATGAGCGACCGCAGGACCGACTTGCCCGGGAAGTCCACGCGGGCAAGCACCCACGCAAGCGGCACGCCGATCAGCAACGACAGCAACAGCGCACCGCCCGAACACTCCAATGAGAGTCGCAACGCAGTGCGTGCGTCGGACGACCACAACAGGCCCGGCACGTCACTCCATGGCGCCTTCGCTACGACCGCAACCAGCGGAATGCCGAGAAAAGCCACGCCGATCAGAGCCGGCGTGAACAAACCCAGCGGCGTACGACGTCTCACGACGGTGACAGGAATCCGAACCTGTGCAGGATGGCCTGACCGGCGGGGGACAGCAGGTAGCGCACGAATGCCGAGCCGCTCGAATGCAACGCGAGAATCGGGTAGGCCGCGATCGGCGCGGTCGGAATAGCGATCGCGGCCAAGGCGCCTTTGGTCGACTGCACGTCGGTCGTGTAGACGATGCCCGCGTCGGCTTCACCGAGCTGGACCTTGGTGAGCACTCCGCGGACATTTTCCTCGAGCGACTTCGGATGCACGGTCACGTGCGCGGCGCTGAGCGCTTGGGCGGCGTACTTGCCGGCCGGCACCGACGGCGCCGCCAGCACGACGACAAGACCCTTGTGGGCGAGATCGGCCAACGAGTTGATGTGCTTGGGGTTGCCCTTGGGCACCGCGATCACCAGCCGGTTGCGAGCGAACAGCTGTGCGCTCGCGCCGTCGGGAAGCATCGCCATCGTCGACGTATCCGCGGTCGCGACGACGTCTGCCGGCGCCCCCTGCTTGATCTGTGCAACGAGTGCCTGCGAGCCGGCGAACGAGAAGGTCACCTTCTGCCGGCTCTGTTGGAAGAACGCAAACGCCTCCGCCGTGAACGCGTCGGTCAGTGACGACGCCGCGAAGACCGTGATCGCCGGCGGCGCCTTTGTCCCGCCGGCGGTGTGGCCCGACGACCCGCCGCAGCCCGCCGCGATCACCGCAAGTGCGACTGCCGCAGCGAGTCGGCGGTTCATGGGAGGTCCACCGCGACGTTGGTCGCCTTGACCGTTGCGACCGCTCGGTCACCGGGTTGCAACCCCAACTCGTCGACCGCTTCCCTGGTCAGCAAGGAGACGAACCGGTGCGGGCCCGCTTGCACCTCCACCTGCGCCGCGACATCCCCGCGCACGACATTGGTCACAATGCCGGGAAAGCGGTTGCGCAGCGACGACCGCGGGGCGGGTTCGTCGCCACCGGTTTGGGCCTGCGAGGTCGCGAAGAGGGCCAGCACACCGCCCTCGACGCTTCGGTGCCCGCCGTCGTCTGTCGTCGTGTCCAGCCGTCCGGCATCAGCCCAGCGACGTAGGGTGTCGACGCTGACGCCGAGCAGATCTGCGGCTTCTCGTAGCCGATAGAGCGGCATGTGCGGCACTCTATACGCTCAGTGCTATCGCATCTGCGGTTCGAGTAAAGAGGTGGCTCACGGTGGTCGCAGCGCTGCTGAGTCCCGTGGCAGAGTTGAAGGGTGACCAGCACGACGCTCAGCGGACGCGGGGGCGGCCGGGCGCAGGCGACGCGCGCCAGCTTGTTGGCCGCGGCGCGCGACGTGTTCTCGCAGTCCGGCTTCGCCGAGGCGAACATCGCCGATGTCGTGGCCAAGGCCGGCGCCAGCGTCGGCAGCCTCTACCACCACTTCGGCGGCAAGGCCGACCTCTATCTCGCGCTGTTCGAGGACTACCAGGCCCGCCAGGAGGACCGCGCAGCGTCGGCGGTCCGAGCCGCGCGCGCCGAGGGCGTCCGCGAGCCGATGGACCTGTTCCTCGCCGGTGCGGGCGCCTATCTCGGCGGCTGCTGGGAGGAGCGCGAGCTCGCGCGGATGTTCCTCGACGGCGGCGGCCCGCCCGGGTTCGAGCTCATCGCGCGCCGGCGCTACCGCGACTGGATCCTCGTCAACGGCGCGCTGCTCCGCGCCGAGGACAGACCGCTCGGCGAGACGCTCGTCCTCGTGCTGACGACCGTCGTCGCCGAGGCCGGTCGCGAGGTCGCCGTCCAGGACTCGCGGGAGGTCGCGATGCGCCTCGCTGACGAGGTGCTCGAACTGCTCGCCCGGATCAGCCGACCCTGACGGTCGCGTGCTCGCGCTCGTGCGCGAGCAGCCACTCCTTCGTCGACAACCCGTAGTAGTAGCCGCCGAGCCCGCCTGTCCGGCCACCGACGCCGCTGCGCACGATCCGGTGACACGGCACGATCGGCGCGATCAGGTTGTCGGCGCACGCCGATCCGGCCGCGCGAGCGGCCAGCGGGCTCCCCGCGCGTGCTGCGAGTTCCGCGTAGCTGATCGTGGTGCCGGGGTCGACGTCGCGCAGCACCTTCCAGACCGCCTGCCGGAACGGCCCTCCCGGCTGGTGCACCGGCAGCGCGTCGAGCGCGCGCAGGTCGCCGTCGACGTACGCCGAAACCGCCGCGGTGAACGCGCCGAGGTCCCGAACCGGCCGCAGGTCTGCGTCGAGCCGCAGGCGCGAGAAGTGCGCGGCGTACGGCGCGAACCCCGCCGCCACGACCACGTCGTCGTGCACCAGCACCGCGAGGTCGCCGACCGGCGTCGGAACCGTCGCCGCAAGGACGTCGTTCATGTCAGTTCTCCTCGGTCGCCATCGTCCAGAGGTGCATTGCGGCGTAGGCACGCCACGGCCGCCAGCGCAATGGGGCATCCGGCGGCACTGTCGCCAGCCGCCGCCGCAGCACGAGATCGGTCGCCGGGAACGCGTCCGGGTCGCCGAGCGCCCGCATCGCGACGTAGTCGGCCGTCCACGGCCCGATCCCGGGGATCGAGAGCAACCGGCGGCGCACCTCGTCCCGGTCGGCCACGGCGTCGATCTCCACGTCACCGTCGGCGACGGCTGCTGCCAACGCCCGGAGCGTCGCCGCCCGCGATGTGGTGAGACCCACCGCCGCGAGATCGGCCTCCGCCACCTGCGCCGCCGTCGGGAACGCGTGCGTCAGCGATCCGTTCGGGGCCGGCAGCGGTGTCCCGCACGACCGGACCAGGCGGCCCCCGAACGTTCGCGCCGCCCCGACCGACACCTGCTGGCCGAGCACCGCGCGCACGGCGAGCTCGAACCCGTCGACGCAGCCGGGCACCCGCAGCCCCGGATGCCGCTGCACCGACGCGGCGAGCAGCGGGTCGGGGCCGAGCGTCTCGTCGACGGCGATCGGGTCCGCGTCGAGGTCGAACAGCCGGCGCAGCTGCGCGACGACCGCCGCGACATCACGCAGGTCG
>DASSEQ010000190.1:0-5185 GCA_035695245.1 Mycobacteriales bacterium
GGTCACCAGGTGGTGCTGGGCTCAGAGCCGAGCCTCTACGACTGCTTCAACACTGCGCACGTGCTCGTCGGAGACATCTCGAGTGTCGTCACCGAGTTCCTTGCCAGCGGCAAGCCCTACCTGATGGCCAACCTGCACAGCCTTCCCGAGCAGCGCTTCCGCACCGAGTTCCCGAGCGCTGCGGCTGCCTACCTGTTGAGTTCGGACGGCGGCGGAGTCGAGGCTGCGGTTGCTGCGATCCGGGCCGGCGACCCGCTCCGGGAGGATCGGCAGGCGGCGCGTCGCCATCTTCTCGGCGACGGTCGTCCTGGAGATATCGCGCCGTTCGCTGCCGCGATCGACAACGCGGTCGCTGCCGCTGAGGCCCAGTCTGACCGGCTGGTCACACACAGCGCGGACTAGCGCAGTGACCAACGCCAGGCAACGGGGCCACGCGCGAGCGGCTGCCGCAGCAGACGGCTGCGGTCGGACCAGGCCGGGGCGGAGATCGGCAGAATCTCGCCGACCCGCTGCCGAGCCGAAAGCGCCACGACGAGCGCCGTCAGCTCTTCCGGCGTCGGGTCGCCGCCCGCGACCACGCGAAGGATCGGGCGGTCATCTGCGCCGCTCACAGCGGGATGTTGCCGTGCTTCTTGGGTGGCATCGCCTCCCGTTTGGTGCGTAGCAACCGCAAGGCCTTGATGACCTCCCCCCTCGTCGTCGCGGGCCGGATGACCGCGTCGACATAGCCGCGCTCGGCCGCGATGTAGGGATTAGCGAAGTGCGACTCGTAGTCGTCGACGAGTTCTTTGCGTCGCGCGTCCGGATCGCTAGACGCCGCGAGCTCGCGACGGAACAGGATGTTGACGGCGCCTTGGGCGCCCATGACGGCGATCTCGGCTGTCGGCCACGCGAGGTTGACGTCGGCCCGTAGGTGCTTGGAGCCCATGACGTCGTAGGCCCCGCCGTAGGCCTTGCGCGTGATGACCGTGACTTTCGGCACGGTCGCTTCGGCGTAGGCATAGATGAGCTTGGCGCCGCGCCGGATGATGCCGTTCCATTCCTGCTGTGTTCCTGGAAGAAAGCCCGGTACGTCGACGAAAGTCACGACGGGGATGTTGAAGGCATCGCACGTGCGGACAAAACGAGCCGCCTTCTCGGAGGCGTCGATGTCCAACGTGCCGGCGAACGACATCGGCTGGTTGGCGACGACGCCGACACTCTGCCCGTCGAGACGCGCGAAGCCGCACACGATGTTCGGCGCGAACAACGCATGCACCTCGAGCCACTCCGCGTCGTCGACGACATGCTCGATGACCGTCTTGATGTCGTAGGGCTGGTTCGCCGAGTCCGGCACGAACGAGTCGAGGAACGTGTCCGGCTGCAAAGCGTCGATGTCTTCGGCGTCGTAAGCGGGAGCGTCGTCCATGTTGTTGCTCGGCAGGTAGGCGAGCAGCGCACGGGTGAGCTCGATGGCATCCGCATCGTCGGTCGCGAGGAAGTGCGCGACACCGGACTTGCTGTTGTGCGTGCGCCCACCGCCCAGGTCCTCGAAGCTCACGTCTTCGCCGGTGACGGCTTTGATGACGTCAGGTCCGGTGATGAACATGTGCGACGTCTGGTCGACCATGACGGTGAAGTCGGTGAGCGCCGGCGAGTAGACGTGCCCGCCTGCGCATGTGCCCATCACCAGCGAGATCTGGGGTATCACCCCGGATGCCGCAACGTTGCGATAGAAGATCTCGGCATAAAGGCCGAGCGCGACGACGCCCTCCTGGATGCGCGCGCCGCCGCCTTCGTTCATGCCGACGACGGGGCAGCCGGTCTTCATCGCGAGATCCATGACCTTGACGATCTTTTCGCCGTAGACCTCGCCCAACGCGCCGCCGAAGACCGTGACGTCATGGCTGAAGACGCACACCCGTCGACCGTCGACCGTGCCGTAGCCGGCTACGCAGCCGTCGCCGTAGGGTCGTTTCCCCGGCATGTCGAAATCGTGCGAACGGTGACGTGCGAGCGCGTCGATCTCCACGAACGAGCCGGCGTCCAGCAGCGCTTCGATGCGTTCCCGTGCCGTCATCTTGCCTTTCGCGTGCTGGGCGTCGACAGCGCGTTGTGATCCAGCGTGAACCGCTTCGGACACCTTGTGCTCGAGCTGGGCCAGCTTGCCCGCGGTCGTGTGCAGGTCGGGCAGCGGCGGCGTCGGCTGCGCGTCAGCGCTCATGGCCGTAGCGTACGGCTCATGCCGTCGGCGCCGTCGTCACCGTGGAGTGACTTGGAACGGCCGCCGTTGTCGGCTGCGCGCATTCAACGCGCACTGGTCGAGCCCGGTGGTTGGCGTCGTATCGACGTGGTGAACGAAACGGGCTCCACCAATGCCGACCTTGTCTCGGCCGTGCGGGTGGGCGAGCCGGACGGTCTCGTGCTGATCGCCGAGGAACAGAGCAGTGGTCGCGGCCGGCTTGACCGCGTCTGGCAGGCCCCTCCTCGTTCGGCGTTGCTGATGTCGGTGTTGTGGCGCCCCACACCGCCGACCTCGTCCTGGCTGCTCCTGCCCCTCGTCGCCGGGTTGGCGGCCGCGGAGGCGGTTCGGAGCGTGGCGCGGCTGCCGGCGATGTTGAAGTGGCCCAACGACGTCATGGTCGGCGATCGCAAGCTGGGCGGGATTCTCGTCCAGCTCGTGGACAACGCCGTCGTCGTCGGACTCGGCCTCAACGTCTCGCTCCGCCAGGGCGAGCTCCCGGTCGAGACCGCAACGAGCATCGCCATCGAGGGGGGCGTCACCGACCGGGAAGCACTCGCGAAAGAGGTGCTGCGCGCCCTGCGTCGCCGCTACGACGTCTGGGTCGACGCCGATGGTGACGCGAGCGCCGTCCTGCCGATGTATCGCGAGGTCTGCTCCACGATCGGTCGCCGGGTGCGGGTGGAGCTGCCGGCCGGTGGGCCGGTCAACGGGCTTGCGAGCGATGTCGACGACCGCGGCCGGCTGGTGTTGGCCGCGGACGACGGCAGCGAGCGTCGCTTCACCGTTGGCGACGTCGTTCACGTGCGGGCGGTTTGACGTGCCCTTCCCGAGTCGGCTCTTGGCCGACGACGAAGAAGTCGTGCTCGACCTGCACCCGCATTGGAAGCGCTTGCTGATTCCTGCGTTGCTCGTGCCGGTTGTCGCAGGGATCGCGACGTACGTCGTGTTTCTCATTCCGTCCGGCGACTTTCGCGCACCGGTGCGATGGGCCATCGTGGCGGTCGCCCTGCTGGTGTTGCTGCGTTGGTCGCTATGGCCCTACGTGGTCTGGCAGACGACTCGTTACGTGCTTACCAACCGGCGCATGGTCATCCGCCGGGGCGTGTTCGGTCGCAGCGGACGCGATATCCCACTGACGCGGGTCAATGACGTGTCGTTCCATCACTCATTGGTGGAACGCCTGCTGAGGTGCGGCACGCTCACCATCGAAAGTGCCGGCGAGCACGGCCAGGTCGTGCTGCCCGAGGTGCCGGACGTGGAACTCGTCCAGCGAGAGGTCTATCGCTGTATCGAGCTACTTGGCCCGCTCGCGTGATGCGCGGAGCTTGGCCAGCGCCTCCTCGAGGAGCTTCTCGCCCTCTTCGACGGTGCGCCGCATCATGAGGAACTCCCACGGCGTCTTCGGCGATGCGCCGAGCGGGGGCGGTGGGGGCGGCGGAGCTTCTTCACTGCGGCCGGCGGGACGCCCGCAGCGGTCACACGGCCATGAGTCCGGGATCTCTGCCGTCGTGGCGAAGACCGGTCGGCTCTCGTGGCCGGCTGAACACCAGTAGGGGACGGCACGGCGCGGCTCGATGGCCCCACCGCGGTCGACCTCGGCACCGGGAGCGCCGCCGATGCGACCACCGCGCAAAACAGACCCTCGAGACTTCACCTGGTAGCTCCCTCAGTCGATCGGCGCGCTAGGCGAAACGCCGCCCCCGGCAATGTGGCCGGGGGCGGCGTCAGCGCCTACAGCGGGCGAACGTTCTCGGCCTGCAGGCCCTTCTGGCCCTGCGTGACATCGAACTCGACGTTCTGACCCTCGTCGAGGGTCTTGTAACCCTGGATCTGGATGGCGGAGAAGTGGACGAACACGTCCGGGCTTCCGTCGGACGGTGCGATGAAGCCGAAGCCCTTCTCGCTGTTGAACCACTTCACTGTGCCCTGAGCCATGTTGCAACCTTCCGGCTCGACTCGCCCCAAGCATCTGGGACTTGGCCGCTGCGGTGTCTTCGACTGAAGACAAAACGCCCGCGACATCCCGCGGGCGTTACCAACGAGAACTGCGACCTCCACAAGACGATACACGTTTCCCGGGCGCACCAACACCTGTTCGCAAAGGTGGATAAGGATGGCTGCATGGGAAGCGAGCTCGAGCCTTCGGTGGAAGCGCTGGAAGGCGAGTTGCTCGGGGGGCCACGCCGCTACACGCGCCAGCAGGTGGCCGATCGGGCAGGTGTCGACGTCGAGGAGGCGCGGCGCCTGTGGCGCGCGCTCGGCTTCGCCGACGTCGACGAGGAGAAAGTGGCCTTCACCGATCGCGATGTGGACGCACTGCGCACCGTGCACGGCCTCGTCGAGTCGGGGATCATCGACTCGTCGGCTCAGATATCGGTCACCCGCGCCATGGGACAGTCGCTCTCGCGGCTCGCCGACTGGCAGGTGGCGACGATCGCCGACGCGTTCTCCCGGGACCACGCGCTGGCGCCGGAACAAGCGGCCGAGGTGGCCCGCACCATGGTGCCGGTCATGGAGGGCTTGATCGGCTACGTGTGGCGGCGCCATCTCGCTGCAGCCGCAGGACGTGCCGTCGCCGATGAGCGGGTCGAAGCCACCGGCTCGATGGCGGTCGGCTTCGCCGACCTCGTCGGCTTCACGTCACTGACCCGCAGCATCGCCGAGGACGAGCTGGCCAACGTCGTCGAGGCGTTCGAAGCAGTAGCGGGCGACGCCGTGGCCGAACGCGGCGGACGGGTGGTGAAGACGGTCGGCGACGAGGTGATGTTCACCGCCGCAAGCGCCGAGGTCGGCGCGGACATCTCTTTGACGATCAGCGAGCGGGTCGCCGCGATCGAGCCGCTCCCGGACGTGCGAGTCGGTGCGTCGTACGGCACCGTCCTGTCCCGGCTCGGTGACGTGTACGGCGAACCGGTCAACCTCGCGAGTCGACTGACCTCCATCGCCCGGCCCGGCACGGTG
>DASSEQ010000191.1:0-3021 GCA_035695245.1 Mycobacteriales bacterium
CCGCGGTCGCGCTGCTCGAGCGGATGCAGCTGGAAATAGGTGCGGACGAAGTCGTAGAGCCGCCGATAAGTCAGCGGGTTGCGGGCGCCGGAGCAAATGGTGAAGTACGACGGGGATCCGGCCGCCGGCGTCGTGGCGCAGGCGGCGAGCGTCGCGTTGACGACATAGTCGACCGGGATGATGTCGATCGACGCGTCCGGCACACCGGGGAAGTCGGGAAGATCGCCGCGTCCGTAAGCCAGGATCAGTGGCTCCGCCATCTTGAAGCCTTCGATCCAGCCTGGATGCGGTTGCTCCAGAGCGCTTTCGATGATGCTCGGCCGCAGAATGGTGAGCGGCTGATCGCCGACCGCTTCCTCGACGGCGCGCTCTGCCATGGCTTTGGTGAACGTGTAGCAATCGGTCCAGCCGAGCGTCCGCGCCCGCTCCCGGCCGGCGTCGACGAGCTGGGTGCGGACCCAGTCGACTCGGCGGTGCTCGGCGTCCGCGGCGACGGTGATCGGGCCGCTGGTGCCGTGCTCGCGCTCGGCCTCGCGGAGGAACTCGGCCAGCCGCTGCGGTGCCCGGCTGGCGTCCTCGACCGAGTCCTTGACCCGCACTGCGGCTGCCGCCTCGGCGCGCCAGTCGACCGTGTGCTCCAGCCGGCCTTCGGTGACATGCCCCTGGCGTCGACCCGCGACATACGCCGTCGACACGTGCAGGTAGTGCGGCGTGCTGCCGCTTTCGCGCACCGCAGCGAGCAGGTTGAGGGTGCCGTGCAGGTTGGTCGCGAAGCCCTCGTGGATGGGCGGGTCGAACGACACCTCGCCGGCACAGTGGACGACCAGGTCCAGATCACCCGGCAGTGCGGGGACGTGGTCGAGGTCACCTTCCAGGACGACGATCCGGCCGCCGATCAGCCCGTCAACCGCGGCATCGCCGTCGCGCTCACGCAGCCGGGAGAAGGCGGACTTCTTCAGCAGCTGCACCACGCGGTCCTCGGCGGTCTGGAACGCCCGAGCGCGCACGAGCACGACGACTTCGGTGTCGGGCAGATCGAAGAGCACCCGCTCGAGCAGCGCCTCGCCGACGAAGCCGGTCACGCCGGTCAGCAGCAGCCGTTTGCCGCGCAGCGCCTCGGCGATGCGCGTCGGCGAGGGCGTCGCGGTCGTCACGGTGAGGGAGTCTTTCACCTGGTGTTTCCGGACGGTTTCAGCTGACCGGTCGCAGCCAGCGCTCGACGACGTGGGCCGTGCTGGCGAACGCCAGCTCCGGCAGCGCGTCTCTGGCAAAGAAGCCGGCGGCGTCGGCGTCGTCGCCAGGAGTGGGCTCGCCCGACTGCCAGCTTGCGGCGTAGAGGACGAAGACCGCGCCACCGTCCTCCGGCGGGTTAGCGAACACGTCCAGCACCCCCTCGACCCGCACCCGCACACCCGCCTCCTCTTCCGCTTCTCGGGCTGCAGCCCGGCGCGGATCCTCACCGGCGTCGAGGAAGCCCCCCGGCAGTGCCCACCGACCTCGGCCGGGCGTCATGACACGACGCACGAGCAACAGGTGATCGTCGCGGAACACCGCGACTCCCACCGCCAGCTTCGGGTCGGCGTAGTGGATGTGCTCACAGGCACTACAGACCCTGCGGGCTACGCCGCGGACCGGCATGGTGCTCATCGGTTTGCCGCACTTCGGGCAGAACCGCACCCACTCCGGCGCCGTCGACACAGCGCCGACGTTATGCCGTTCTTACTATCGACATCTGTCACTGCGACGTGCAAGTGTCCGGATTGATCGCTTGCCGACCACGACAGGAGGATCCATGGCCCGAATCCGCACAACTGTCGACGGTGTCGTTTATGAAGACGACGTCGAGCCTCGCTTGCTGCTCGTGCACTATCTGCGTGATCGTCTGGGTCGCACCGGCACTCCTGTCGGCTGCGACACCTCCAACTGCGGTGCTTGCACCGTGCACCTCGACGGCAAAGCCGTGAAGAGCTGCACGGTGCTCGCCGTGCAGGCCGATGGCCATTCCGTGACGACCATTCAGGGTCTCGCGGGCGACGGCGAGTGGCATCCGCTGCAAAAGGCGTTTCACGAATGTCACGCATTGCAGTGCGGCTATTGCACGCCGGGCATGATCATGGCCGCCGCGGACTTCCTGCGCGACAACCCGAACCCGTCCGAGGACGAGGTGCGGGAGGGCATCGAGGGCAACCTCTGCCGCTGCACCGGCTACCAGCACATCGTCGACGCGGTCCAGCAGGCCGCCGGCGAGATGTCGGGGGCGAAGTCATGACACAGACACGGGAAGTCGGGCGTCGCCGGCTGCGCAAGGAAGACGCCAAGCTTGTCACCGGCCAGACGCAATGGACCGACAACATCCAGTTCGCCGGAATGCTGCACATGAGCGTGTTGCGCAGCCCGATGGCCCATGCACGAATCACTCGGGTCGATGTGTCCCCGGCGCTGCAGAGGCCGGGTGTCATTGCCGCGTTCAGTGGCCGGGATCTGGCCGACGAACAGGGTTCCTTGCCCTGCGCGTGGCCGGTCACGCCCGACATGAAGCTGCCGGCGCACCCGCCGCTTGCTGTCGACGAGGTGCGCTACGTCGGCGACGCCGTCGCTGTCGTCGTCGCCCGCGACCGTTATGCCGCCGCGGACGCGCTCGAAGCCATCGAGGTCGACTATGAGCCGCTGCCGGCAGTCGTCGACCTCGAGGCGGCGGCCCAGGACGGGTCCCCGCTGGTGCACGCCGATTTCGGCACCAACAGGTGCTTCACCTGGCCCTTCGCCGGCGGTGAGGACTACGAGGCGGTCAAGGCCAAGGCCGACGTCGTCGTACACCGGCGGTTCATCCAGCAGCGGTTGATCCCGACGGCCATGGAACCCCGGGCCGTCGTGGTGGCCCCGCTGCCGGCCAGCGAAGAGTTCACGGTCTATTCGGCAACGCAGATCCCGCACGTGCTCAAGCTGATGCTGGCGATGGTCACCGGCATCCCGGAGCAGAAGCTCCGCGTGATCGCGCCCGACGTCGGCGGTGGCTTCGGC
>DASSEQ010000192.1:0-17231 GCA_035695245.1 Mycobacteriales bacterium
AGCAGCGCGGCGGCTGACTCTGCATGGGCGGTGAGGACAGCGAGAGGCTGGCCGGTCGGTGACGGCCTTGGATCGGCCAGCGCGAGCAGCGCCTTGTGTTGCAGCCGCTGCGTTTCGATCGCTAGGCGGGCCCACGCATCCGACCGTGACGGCGTGCTCGTCGGCCCTTCCGCGATCCAAGCGCTGCTGAGATGACCGTCGGCGCGAACCGGCCGCGAGCCGTCGTCGTCGAAAGCGAACAGTCCGAGGTCAGGTTGTTGTCGAGCCGGGGGCTCCAACCCGTGCGCGTGCGCCCATGTCGCCGGTGGATCGTCGCGCGACCCGCCGTACAAAACCCGTCCAACCGCGCCGAGGTCCCAGCACGTCGCGATCTCTTCGCCGGCGTCGAGCAGCGATGGCGCGTCGTCGCGCGCGTTCCACCAGATGCGCCGCCGGTGAACATTGGCTTCAGATTCGGACACGTCACGCTCATCTTGTCCGCTTCGCGAGCCAAAGTTCGCGGGCAGGGCGGCTCAGGAGAACGGAGTGACCACCGTCTGCAGCGGATATTCGACCGAGCGGCCGTACTGCTCGCCGACGTTGACCGTGCCGGTCATCGTTCCCGCCGGATCCACCACGGACGGTGGCAGCACGACCATGCGCTGCACCGAGTCGACCTCGTCGATCGGCTCCGTCTGGTAGGCGTTGTCCGAGTCCGCGATCAGGTTGATGTGCAGCCCGTGCGTGCCGATGTCGGCGTTCCAGAACTTGCGCGGCCGACCGTCGCCGATCGACGCGTCCTGGGGGTCACCGTCCTTGGGCGTCCAGCACACGCGCGGCTTGTAACCGTCGTGGTTGGGCCCGCCGGTCGGGTCCGACGGATCGAAGTAGGTCGAGGCGTCGCCCTCGAAGCCACTGCCCGTGCCGGAGTCGACAGACCGGCTCTTCAGGTGCGGGCCGGGGTCGTTGCCGGTGCCGTCGTCGAAGCACGAGTCGTCGCGGTAGTAGGGAGTGGCCAGCAAGGTGTAGGCGTCGCCGCCCGTGTGCCGCTTGATCATCCAGCGGTCGACAACACCGCCGTTGGGGCCGGCGATCTCTTCCCAGTTGAGCGCGCCGACAGGCCCGTCGAACGTCGGATCGACGATGTCGATGTCGTTGCAGATCCCGTTCTCGCTCTCGTCGGTCGGGATCGGGGATCCCGGAGCGACGTTCGGGATCGAGGCGCCGAAGTTGCAGTCGCCGCTGTCCGGGTTGCCGATCGGTCCGGTGTCGGTGGGCTGCCCGGTGACGGGGTTGTTGTCGGTGTCCTTGATGTCCGCGCCGGCGTGGATGGTCCACGTCGTCGGGTCAGTGCCGTCGGCGTGCGCGGAGGCCATCACCGTCCAGTTCTGGTTGCCGAACACCTCGTCGTTGTGACCGTCGATCGGCACACCCGACTTCTGCCAGGGGTTGTAGTAGGTCGCGACCTTGCCGGCGCGGTAGTCCCACATCACATAGATGCCGTCGAACGGCGGGATGACGTGCACGCGCAGGTTGTCACCGAACTCGATCGTGTCCGGGTAGAAGATTTCAGTCTTGATGTTGTTGGTCGACGAGTCCGATCCCCACGCCGCACGGATGACGCGAACCGGCCCCCACTTCTCCCCGAAGAGGATCGACGATCCACCCCAGTTGTTGACCTCTTCCTCGTAGCCGCAGCACGGGGTCGAGCCGCTCGGTCGTTGCTGGAATGCCCGCGCCTTCCACTGGTCGATGATGTTGGGCCCGTAGCCGACCGGCTGCCCGTCCTGCAGGCCACACGTGTGGCCGTAGCCGAAGCCGTTGCCGTTGTCGGCGCCGTTGCCCTTGCCGTGTGAGGGCGCGTCCGGGCAGATGCGCAGCTGCGTCATCAGCCACCGTCCGTCGTAGCGGAAGGCGTATCGGCCGGTCGTCACCCACGCACCGTCGCCCGGCCGGCGCTGCGCGAACTTCCCGTGCGCCGTGCTCAGCGACGCGGTGCCGTCCGGGTTGACCGTGCAGTAGGGGCCGATCGGCGCCTTCCCATAGCTGCCGAACGACGACTGGGAGTACTGGAAGATGTCAGCCGTGGCATCGCGCGTGTAGTGGATGTAGGCGTGGTCCATGTTCCACTGCTCGATGCTGTCGGCATTGTCACCAGGGTCGCGGTCACTGCCGGCAAGCCCGACGTAGGCATAACGCACGTTGGACGGATCGGACGGGTCCGCTACCGCGACCTGGTACGACGACACGATGCCGCCTGGCAGGGTTGTGCCGCTGGGCGCCTGGTCGGCGCCGGCATCGCGCCACATGAAGGCGACCTCGTCGTTGTCGTCGAGGCCCTTCACCGGGTCGGCTGCGGCTGAGTAGCCCTCGGCGTTGAGCGGAGGGCTGCCGGGCGCGGGCTCGGCGGCACAGGAGTCGGTGGTGACGTTGTTGGGGTCGTTGACCTTGTCGGCCGTGTAGCGGAAACCCTCGCGGTCGAACGCGTAGTTGGTCTCCTGGTCGACGCCGGAGTAGAACGCGAAGCCGGACGCGTTGTTGGAGATGAACCGGGTGAACTTCTCGTCCACCTGCAACGGGAACTGGATGAAGGCCTTCTGCGTGCTGTCCCAGCGATAGCCGACGATGCGGTTGACGTCAGCGCCGATCTTCGTGTTGAGCGTGCCGTTAGCGGCATCAGCGACCGTGTTGTTCTCGCTCGGCACCAGCGAGCCCTGGTCGCAGTTGTGGTCGCCGTTGTCCTTCGGGTCATAGGGGTTGGACCCGGGCTTGTAGCACTTGCTCTGCCCGACCGGCACGTTGCCTTCTTGTCCGGCAGTCGAGCTGTTGGCCGGCGAACCCGGCGCCTGCGCAACGATCTCCGGACCGGCCGACCACGAGGGGAACTCGTTGCCGGTCAGGACAACGGGGTCAACCGACCGGTCCTGGGCGCTCGTCGGGGTCGACGGCACGTTGACGGAGACCGCGTGGGCGGTCAGCGGTGCCGCGACGAGGGCAGCGAGGATCGGCAGATAGATCTTCAGGCGCACGACGTGACGAGTTCGCCACGCCGCAGCAGTTCTCCTGCTGGATCAGGCGTGCAGAGCGCGCCAGGTGCGGGAGCCGACAACGCCGTTGGCGGTGATGTGGTGCCGGCGCTGGAACCGGACGACGGCGCGGCGGGTCTGGCGGCCGAAGATGCCGTCAGCCGTGATGTGCAGGTGGCGCTGGACCCGTCGTACGGCACTGCCGCGGCTGCCCATCCGCAGCGTCGGGTGGCTGCTCGCGACGCGGGCGCCGCTGGTGCTGCTCGACGCCACGGTCGAGGACGACTCGGGCGCCATCGGGTCGCGGAAGTCGACGGTGATCCAAATCGTGCCGTCCGCGCTGGTGGCGGTCGCGACGCCGACGTCGCGGTAGTCGCCGTCGAGGATGTTGTCGCGGTGCGGTGCGCTGTTCCAGAAGGCGGTCGTCAACGCGGAGATGCTCGGGCCTTCGCCGACGTTCTCGCCGACGACCTGCCAGTTGCTCACCGCGTTGGCCAGGTTGGGGTTGTGCGACAGCACGCTGACCGACGCCATGTGGTCGGACCACGACTGCGCGATCGAGTTCAGGTCGCTGCGCATGGTCAACGGTGCGAGACCGTGATCGGTCCGCTCCTGGTTGAGGTTCGCGAAGTACGCCGATGCATCCGAGCTCACGGCGTTGGCCGGAGCCGCCAGAGCAACGAGACCCGCGGCCGAAGCCGCGCAGGCGAGTGAAGCAGTGGCGAGGCGGAAAGTCCGCGAGCCGGTGTGCATTGTCCTGGCACCTTCCGAAGACGGTGCCGGGGCGCACGCCGCGACGAGCTATCGCGGTGCACCGGGCAACCTCGACTTCGGCGGGCCGGCTGACTCCTTGGGGTGGAGTCCCGTGCCTTTGCGGCCCGTGCTCGCGCACGGTGTGCCTGTTCGGTCGGCGATCGCCCCGGCTTTGGGCTACTCAGTGCCTCGTCCGACTTGGTCGTCTCCTTGACGGACAAATGCCTCACCTCACGGCTATTCACCCGTTTGGCTGCATCCAAGTGGGTGGCCGGCCGCGCGGGTGGCGCCGGGCGGAGCTAGCCGCGGTCGAGGATCCGCAGTGCCTTCCCACCGCTCGCGAGCAGGAGCACCTTGTCGCCGTCGTGCACGGAGCTGATGCTTCCGACGGCCTTGCCGGCGCGGACCTTGGTCGTGCCGGTGACGTCGTAGATCTGGCTGAAGTTGTCCAGGCTGGTCACGGTGATGCTCGTCGGGCTGACAGCGCTGACGGTGCCGCGCTGGATGTCGACGGTCACGCCCCCGTTGCGGCCCCGCAGCGTGAGCTCGCCGTGTTCGAGCCGGCCGAGCAAGGCGCGCTGGCCGAGCTTGCCCATCCGTCCGGCTCGCGGTCCGGTGGCGTTCGGCTTCGCGTGCGGACCGGGCGAGGCAGCGGTGACCGCCGCGCTCGTGGCCGGGCCGGTGGCGCTGGACGCTGTCGCCGGGGTGGCAACGGCGGCATACGTGACGCCGGCGATCGCACCGCCACCGATGATGCCGGCGGCGCCCCAAAGAGCTGACTTCGAGATTTTCATGCCTCCAGTGTCGGCGCTGTTGATCTCGCGAGGGTGCAGAGGATGTTCGGGTTATGTAAGGGATCGCAGGCTGACGGTGAACCGCGCACCGCCCTCCGGCGCATGACCTGCCTCGGCGCGACCGCCGAGGCGCTCGGCCAGACCGGCGATGAGCGCCAGGCCGATCCCGGTGCCGACGCGACGCTGGCCGCGATACCGGTCATAGAGCGCCGAGCGCTCGAACGCGACCCGCATGTCGTCGTCGGAGAGCCCCGGCCCTCCGTCGCGGACCTCGACCTGTGCGCCGCCGGGCACCTCACGCGCCGCCAGCACGATCGGCTTTCCGGCCGGCGTCACCCGCAGGGCGTTCTCGGCCAGACCATCAACGATCTGGCGCACCCGACCGGCATCGGTGAGCACGATGACGGGTTCGGCGGGAAGCTCCGTGCGCAGCTCGACGCCGTCGCGGCCGCAGCGATCCGTCCAGACCGCCGCCGCCGCGGTGATCAGCTCGTTGAGGTCGACGGTCGAGGTCTGCACCCGGAAGTCGTCCGACCCGAGCCGGGCAAGGTCGAGGAGGTCGTCGACGAGACGCTGCAGCCGCGTCGCCTCGGCCTGCATCGTCGCGCCGACCTGGCCTGAGTCGGCTGGCTCCACGACACCGTCGGCGAGGGCCTCGGCGTAACCGGCGATCGCCGTCAACGGCGTGCGCAGCTCATGCGACACCGACAACAGGAACGACCGCTGCCGATCCTCGCTGGTGGCGAGCGACGTCGCGAGCGCGTTGATGGAGTCGCTGACCGCGGCCACTTCGGCCGGACCTTCCGGGGTGACCCGGACGTCACGCTGCCCGTGCGCCAGCCGCCCGGCGGCTTCGGCTGCATGCACCAGCGGTCTGGCCAACCGGCGCGAAAGCCACGCGCCGGCTGCAACGGCGACGACCAGCCCGGCAGCCAGAGCGATCAGCAAGCGGTCGCGCAGAGGTGACGTGATCTCGCTCGCGGCGGTGTGCGGTTGCAGCAGCACGACGGAACCGACGCCGCTGTCGAGCGGTCTGGCTTCGGCGAAGTAGGCGTGGCCGGAGATGGTCACGCTTCCGTCGTACGGCTCGCCGGCAGCGGCTGCGTCGATCAGCCTCTGCGGCAACGGTCCGGGCGGGTTTCCCGACACCCGTCCGCGTGGTCCGACCGCGAAAGCAGTGATGGTCGCGAGCCGCGCCAGTGCGCGGATCCCCAGGGCGTTGCCGTCGGCGCGAAGCCCTTTGCCGGCGACGGCGTTTTCCGCCACGAGGTCGGCGTAGTGCCCGAGCGTGTGCCGCGCCTGCGTCTCGGCCGTGCTGCGAATCAGCCCGGCAGAGACGAGAAAGCTGACCGCCACGACCACGACCGCGACGAGAGTGGTGACGATCGCGATCTGGCTCGCGAGCGCGCGACGGCTGACCGGTTGCGTCACGAAGCCTCGACGCTGTAGCCGACACCCCGCACCGTGCGGATCGGGCTGGCCTCGCCGAGCTTGTTGCGCAGCTGCGAGACGTGCACGTCCACGGTGCGCGTGCCGGCCGCGGCTGCGTAGCCCCAGACGGCGCTCAACAAATGTTCGCGGCTGTAGACCCGGCCCGGATGCTGCACGAGATAAGCCAGCAGGTCGAACTCGGTGGCGGTGAGCTCGACTTGCTGGCCGTCGACGTTCACTCGCCGTGCGCCGGGGTCGACGCTGACCTGACCGGCCCGCAGCAGCCGCACCGACTGGGACCCCTGGGCCCGTCGCAGCACGGCCTTGAGCCGAGCCACCAGCTCGCGCGGACTGAAGGGTTTCACCAAGTAGTCGTCGGCGCCCATCTCGAGGCCGAGCACGCGCTCGACCTCCTCGTCGCGGGCGGTGACGAACAAGACCGGCGTCCAGTCATCACCGGCCCGGAGTCGCCGACAAATCTCGGTGCCGTCGAGGCCTGGCAGCCCGACGTCGAGCACGATTGCGACCGGCTTGAGCCGCTGCACTGCGGCCAAGCCGGCCTCGCCGTCGTACTCGACATGCACGCCGAACCCCTCGCGGGTCAGATACATCCGCTCGAGGTCGGCGATCGGGCGCTCGTCCTCGATGACGAGGACGAGGCCCTTCGCCGTGGTCACGGTGGAAAGTCAAGCAGTCGTTGGGCTGCTTCGGCGGCTGATCGTGAACGGAACTCGCCCGGGGCGGGCCGAGTGCGCACCGAGGTAGACCTGGTTGCGCGTCGCGCGGTGGCCCCCGATCGCGAACGCAAAGTGGGTGTGCATCGCGCATGCATCGGTGAAGTCGACGCCGTCGATTCCGCCGTAGTTGACGAAGCGGAACGAGAGCGTCTTCTTGTCGTCGGACAGCTTCACCTTGTCGCGGGTCTCATCCTTGACCCGCGCGAACGTGATCGGCTCGCTGGCGACGATCGCGCCGGTGAACACCTTCTGGCTGCGCGTGTGGTGCGTCACGCGAAGGTGCCAACCTGTGCTGTCGTGCCACAGGTAGTCGCCGGCAGCGGCGCCAGCATGCAGCAGCTTCGGCTGTCCCTGCACCCACGGCGGCAGCGGGGCGCAGGTCGGCGTCGACGTGGCGGTCGGCGCCGGCGTGGGGGTCGTGCTGTCGTCGGCGTACGCCGCTGGCGCCGCGAGTCCGGCGACACCGATCGCGGCGGCAACCGCCGACCAGGTGATCGCCAACGTGGTCTTTCGCATCTCTCGACTCCTTCTCGATCGAAGTGACGAGAGAACCTTCGGCCGCGCGTGTGCGACAACCGTGGGCGGTTTGTAAGGAACGCGTCAGGCCGCGCGGGGTGTGTGCGCCGCGGGCACGACCTCATCCGCGACCGGCGGATCCGGCGGCGTGCCGTCACCGAACGGTCGGCCGCCCATCTTTTCGCGGCCGTGCGGCGTCATCCAGCCGGCGAGATCCGGTCCGGCCGGCACGATCCCGGTGGGATTGATGTCGCGATGCACTTCGTAGTAGTGCCGCTTGATGTGGTCGAAGTCGATCGTGTCGCCGAAACCCGGCGTCTGGAACAGGTCTCGGGCGTAGGCCCACAGCACCGGCATCTCGCTGAGCTTGCTGCGGGTGCACTTAAAGTGGCCGTGGTAGACCGCGTCGAAGCGAGCGAGTGTCGTGAACAGCCTGACGTCGGCCTCGGTGATCGTGTCGCCGATGAGGTAGCGCCTGGTGACGAGTCGATCTGACAGCCATTCGAGACGTTTGAAGAGCTTTTCGTACGCCGACTCGTAGGCGTCCCGCGTGCCGGCGAAGCCGGCCTGGTAGACGCCGTTGTTGACGTCGGTGAAGACGACGTCGTTGACGCTGTCGATCTCGGCGCGCAGATGCTCCGGATAGAGCTCCGGTGCACCGTCACGGTGGTATTCGCTCCATTCGAGCGACAGGTCGATGGTGATCTGGGCGAAGTCGTTGGTGACGACCTCACCGCTGGTCGTGTCGACGACTGCGGGAACAGTGACGCCCTTGTCGTAGTGGCCGCCGGCGCGCTTGTCATAGGCCTCGCGCAGCAACTTGATCCCCAGCACCGGGTCGCGCTGGCCGGGGTCGAGGTCGAACTTCCAGCTCTCGTCCCCGTGCACAGGGCCGGCGACCCCCATGGGAAGTGCGTCCTCCAGGCCGAGAAGCCGGCGCACGATGATCGATCGGTTGGCCCAGGGGCAGGCCCGGCTCACGAGCAATCGGTAGCGCACCGGCTCGACGGGGTAACCGTCCCGGCCGTCGCGCGTGACCCGCGTCGTCAGGTAGCTCTGGTCGCGCTCGTAACTGCCCGAGTCATTGACATATCCGGCCATGCCATAGGTGTGCCCGAGGCGGTCACGACGCAACCGGCTCGGCGATGAGTTCAGCCTCTGCGCTGCGCGGCGTCGCCAACACGTGCTCCAGGAAGCCGAGCACGAGCACACCGCCGATCACCAGCAGCACGGCACCGATGCGCCACGACAGCACGTAGCCATGGGTGCTGGCGACCGTGCTGGCGACGCCATGCGCCGTCTGGCTCACCGCGTGCCGCAGAGCGAGCGTGACCAGACACGACAGACCAATGGCGCCGCCCACCTGCTGCATGGCGTTCTGCACGCCGCTGGCCAACGACGAGTCCTGCCCCGTGACCTCGTGCAGCGACGCGTTGCCGACTGCCGGGAAGCTGATACCGGAGAAGAATCCGAGCACGATCATGCCCGGCAGGATGTTGTCGGCGTACGTCGCTCCAACGGTGATGCTGCTTGTCAGCCACAGCCCGACAGCGCATCCGAAGAAGCCACCGGCGAGCAAGGGCTTCACTCCGAGTCGCGGCATCAACGCCGTGCCGACGCCGATGCCGGCCCCGATGCTCAAGCCGAACGGAAGGTAGGACAGACCACCCCTGAGCGGCGACCATCCCAACACCTGCTGCTCGAAGAGGGTCAGCAGGAAGAAGTAGCTGAAGAACGCCGACGAGAAGAACAACGTGACGAAGTTGGTGACGACCCTGGTGCGGTTACGGAAGAACTCGAGCGGGATGAGCGGCGTGTCGGAGTGCGCTTCGACCGCCACCATCGCGGCAAGCAGGCCAACGCCACCAACGAGTGGCAAGACAACCTGCATCGAGCCCCAAGCATGTGATGCCGCCTCGAGCAATCCGTCCACCACGGCGATCAATCCGGCAGTGCCCGTGACCGCTCCGAGCACATCAGGACGTGCGTGCTCGCGCACCATGCGGCTCTCTGACACGAGCCGCGGAACGACAGCGATGGCAACCAGGGCAACCGGCACGTTGACGAAGAAGATCCAACGCCACGACGCGTAGTTGACGAGCACTCCGCTGATCACTGTGCCCGACGTGCCGCCTAGGCCGGCGACGCCGCCCCAGAGACCAAGTGCCTTCATACGTTCGCGCGGGTCAGGGAACAGCAGCGCGATCAACCCGAGTGACGCCGGCGCCGCGAGCGCCTCACCGAGGCCTTGGACGAACCGCGACACAACGAGCATGCCGGGATCGAAGGAAGCTCCACATGCCGCAGAAGCTGCAGCAAAGACACCAACTCCGATGAGGAACAACCGCCGGCGCCCCAGGATGTCCGCCATCCGGCCGCCGAGCAGCAGAAAACCGCCGGCCATGAGCACGTAGCCGTTGACCACCCAGGCGAGGCCGGCCCGGGAGAAGCCGAGGTCGTGTTGCACGCGCGGAAGCGCGACGTTCACGACCGTGACGTCGAGAATCAGCATGAACTGGATGAGGGCGAGCACCCCCAGCGCCTTCCAGCGTCGAGGGTCGGCCTGCATCTCCTCGGTCGTCATGACCCTGTGACGTTGTTCCTTGACCGAACTCATCGGTGTCCTCCCGCTGACTCGTCATGACCTGACCTGCTTGGCGTTTCGGAATCTCGCACCTAAAGTGGCCATCTGCTGACCGGTTTTTGTGGGAATCTTCAGCGGTGCGAGCCGATCGCTTGGTCGCCACGTTGCTGCTGCTGCAGGCGCGACAGCGCGTGACCGCAGCCGAGGTGGCGCTCGAGCTCGAGGTGTCCGAGCGCACCGCACGGCGTGACCTGGAAGCCCTCTCCGCCGCCGGCATCCCGGTCTATGCGCAGCCGGGTCGCGGTGGTGGCTGGGAGCTGGTAGGCGGCGCGCGCACGGACTTGTCGGGTCTGACCTCGGAGGAGGCGCGGACTCTGTTCATGGTCGCCGGTCCCGAAGCTGCCGCAACGCCGGAGCTGAAGGCGGCGCTGCGAAAGCTGGTCCGTGCCCTTCCGGAGCCGTTTCGCGCCAGCGCCGAGCAGGCTGCCAGTGCTGTCGTCATCGACTCGGGGGGCTGGGGCCGTCACGCCGGTCGTACCAGGACGAAACGCCCGAAGGCCCTTGATGCGCTGCACGCAGCGGTTGCCGACGGCGTGCAGGTGCGGCTCGGTTACGCCGACCGCACGGGACGCGCATCAGAACGGGTCGTGCACCCGCTCGGCCTCGCCCAGAAAGGTCCGGTCTGGTATCTCGTCGCCGACACCGCGGACGGCATGCGCACGTTTCGCGTCGGTCGGGTCACCTCGGTCGAACGCACCGACGACCGTGTCGTGCGACCTGAGGGCTTCAACCTGGAAGACACCTGGCGGCAGATCGTCGCGAACGTGGACGAGCTGCGCTCGCCGCATCGCGTGGAAGCGGTCGTCGACCCGGAGCTCGTGCCCGTTCTGCACTGGATGTTCGACAAGCAGCTAGCGGTTCACTCCGAAGCCAGCGACGGCGACGACTACGGCGTCGCGGTGAGCATCGGCTGTCAGAACGTCGAGCGGTGCTGCGCCGAGATCGCCGGTTTCGGCGCGCGGATTCGCGTGACCGGGCCCGATCAGGCCCGGCAGTTCCTCGCACGGCTCGGCCAAGAGCTCGCCGCGACCTATCCCTAGCAATCGCGCGATATCTACGTTCTATGGGCCGTATCCGGCGATTGAAGGCTGGCGGCGATGAGATTTCCGTCGTTGGTTCGTCGTACGGTCAGGACGAGACAGGAGGCGCGGATGAGCGGTGTACGGGTGCTGGTGGGGACGCGCAAGGGCGCATTCATCCTGACCAGCGACGGCAAGCGCAAGGACTGGACGGTCGAAGGACCGCACTTCGCCGGGTGGGAGATCTACCACCTCAAAGGATCACCGGCCGATCCCAACCGCATTTACGTGTCGCAGTCGACCGGATGGCACGGCCAGCTGGTCCAGCGCTCCGACGACGGCGGCAAGACGTTCGCCCCGGTCGGCAACGACTTCCGCTATGCCACCGTGCCCGGCACGCACCAGTGGTACGACGGCACCCCGCACCCGTGGGAGTTCGCCCGGGTCTGGCACCTCGAGCCCTCACTCACCGACCCGGACACCGTGTGGGCAGGCGTTGAAGACGCAGCGTTGTTCCGCAGCATCGACGGCGGCCAGTCCTGGCAGGAGCTACCCGGGCTTCGCGAGCACGGCAGCGGCCCGCACTGGCAGCCCGGCGCCGGCGGGATGTGCCTGCACACGATCATCCAGGACCCGAGCAACCCCGAACGTCTGGTCATCGCGATCTCTGCCGCCGGTGCGTTCCGCACCGATGACGGCGCGAAGTCGTGGACGCCGATCAACCGCGGTTTGGTGTCCGAGGGCATTCCCGATCCGGAGTCAGAGGTCGGGCACTGCGTGCACCACATCGCCATGCATCCACAGCGGCCGCAGACCCTCTACATGCAGAAGCATTGGGATGTCATGCGTTCCGATGACGCCGGTGACAAGTGGCACGAGGTCAGCGGCAACCTCCCGACCGACTTCGGCTTCGTCATCGACGTGCACGCCCATGACCCCGAGACCATCTATGTCCTGCCGATCAAGAGCGACATGGAGCACTTCGTACCCGACGGCAAGCTGCGCGTCTATCGAAGCAAGAGCGGCGGCAACGAGTGGGAGCCGCTCAGCAAGGGACTGCCGCAGGACAACGTCTACGTCAACGTGCTCCGCGACGCGATGAGCGTTGACACGCTTGACGACTGCGGCATCTACTTCGGCACGACGGGTGGACAGGTCTACTGCTCGCCCGACAGTGGCGACAACTGGCAGGCGATCGTGCGCGATCTACCGGCCGTGTTGTCCGTCGAGGTGCAGACGCTGTCGTGAACATCCGGGTGGTGCTCCCAGGACACCTTCGCAACCTCGCAGGTGTCGCGCACGAAGTCGACGTCACTGTCGCCGGCACACCAACGCTGGCAGCAGTGCTCGACGCATTGGAGACGTCCTACCCGGTGCTGCGCGGCACGATCCGCGACCAGGCCACGCAACGCCGTCGGTCGTTCGTCCGTTACTTCGCTTGCAACCAGGATCTGTCCCACGACCCGCCGGACACGCCGTTACCCGACGCGGTGATCGACGGGCGCGAGCCGTTCCTCGTGGTTGGAGCGATGGCCGGCGGGTGACGACAACCGAGTGAGGTTCCGCGACCGCGGCGACGCCGCCGAGCAGCTCGCCGGCGAGCTGCGGGGGCTGGCAGATCGCAGCGACGCGATCGTGCTCGGACTGCCGCGCGGAGGGGTGCCGATCGCACGGGTTGTCGGCGACGCACTCGGAATCGCCATTGATGCCCTCGTCGTCCGCAAGCTGGGTGTGCCCGGTCAACCCGAACTCGCGTTCGGGGCGATCGCCGGCGGCGGCGTGCAAGTACTCAACCGCGGTGTCGTCGCCGCGACCGGCCTCTCGGAGCGTCAGATCGACGAGGTCGTCGCTCGCGAACGCGCCGAGCTCGAGCGGCGACAGTCGGCGTACGCCGCCACCGGTGCCGTGCGCGCGCTCACGATCGTCGTCGACGACGGGATCGCAACTGGCGCCACGATGCACGCCGCAGCACAAGCCGTGCGTGAAGCAGGCGCCCGTCTCGTGGTCTGTGCCGCCCCGGTTGGCTCCCGACCTGCGGTGCAGCGGCTCAGAACCGTCGCCGATGAGGTCCGCGTGGTGCATCTGCCTGACTACTTCGGCGCTGTCATCAACTTCTACGACGACTTCAGCGAAGTCACTGACGACGACGTACGTGCGGCTCTGTCGCGTTGACTCAGCGGCGTACGAGCCCTTCGACAGCGGCGAGAGGTAGCACCGAGCGCGGCTCCCATGGCAACCGCCACAGGCCACCGTGTGCAGCCTGGTCGATGAACAGCTCGAGCGGGTGGCCGAGCGGGTTGCCAGGATTGGCCGCTGCCGCCGGGTTGCGCAGGTCGTGCAGCAACAGCGCCGCCATCATCGTGCTGCTCGTCTCCGGCTCGAACACCTCGACGCCGTAAGCACCAGCGCCTGCGTACGCCGCAGCGAGCAGCCTGTTCTTCGTCACCGACTTGGTCTTCGTCGCCGGAGCAACATTGGCCGACGTGACAACCGCATCGCGCGAGACGACCGCACGCCAACGCTGCAACCGCTTGGCCAGGGCATAGTTGGGGCCTTGCTGCGGGACGAC
This sequence comes from Mycobacteriales bacterium, assembly GCA_035695245.1. Lineage (GTDB taxonomy): Bacteria > Actinomycetota > Actinomycetes > JAFAQI01 > JAFAQI01 > DASSEQ01. Next base: position 13,469 of record DASSEQ010000192.1, read on the forward strand.
CGAGTCGGCCAGACCGAACTGCAGTCCTTCCTCGGAGTCGACGACCGCCCGGTAGTTGGGCGTGAACATGCGGCCGCCGGATAACGTGCGAATCGGTGCCCCGATCAGGCCCCCACGGCGACGGACGCCGCCTCCGTCACGGGCAGCGTTGACGACGGAGATCGGCACGGCGAACACGTCGGTGGGACTTGCCAAGTAGGCCAGCGCTCGAGCGGTGCCGCTGTTGACGAGATCCGCGGTGAGCGCGTCCGCGGCCGCAGCGACACGCACGAACAACGCACCGTCCGCGTAGGCGTAGTTGCCGAGCACCAGGGGCGTGTCGAGGCCGGCCAACCAGCTGCGAACCTCGCGCAGCTGCGTGAGGAGATCAGCACCCGGCGCCTCGCCGGCGACGGGAGCGATGATGCGGCCGCTGCCGGCGCGGGCGGCGTCGGCGATGCGCTGCCAGACGCGAGGCGACGGAAGGTCAACGGCCGCGACGGTCGCACCCCAGCGCAACAGCGCCGGCATCGGGCTCATCTCCGCGGCAGCGCCGATGAGCGCGAACGTGATGTCCGTTGCGTCCAGCCATTCGGGTTCCGCGTCGAGGCGACGCAACGCCTGGGCGCACGACTCCTCGATCACCCCTCGCGCCACCCAGTCGTCGAGCTGACGGTGTAACTCGGCGCCCGCCAGCTCGCGGCCGCGGTAGGGAATCGCGAGTCGCTGCGGATGCTGGCCGTCACCTTCGACGGCGGCGGCGGTGAAGTGCGTTTCCTGCGGGTGGTCCAACGCCTGGCGCAGCGGTGTCTCGGCGCCGTCATGGGCAAAGACCATCTGCTCGTGCACGGCGAACAAGCCGTCGGTGGCCACCATCAGCGCGTTTTTCGCAGACGTTGCGGTCACTCGCTCGACGTCAGCCAAGACGCCGACGTAGTCCTTGTGCCAGCTGCGGGCGGTCTCGATGCGATGGGTGACGTCAGGCGCTACCGCACGCGTGGCGTCGGCGAAGACGGCGCGTGCCGTCGACTGCGTGCTGCGTCGGCCGTCGACGAGTGGAAACAGGACACCGGTGTCGTTGGTCTCGGTCATCACCGACAGGCCTACCCGCTACCCGCGGGTAGGCCAAGGGCTCAGCAGTGCCAGTCGGCGTCGTAACCGCTCTGCGCATATTGCGTCAGCGTGACCAGCCCGCCCGTGAAGCTCGTGCTGCTGCAGTTGGACTTGGCCTTCGAGAGGGTGGACGTGCCCGCAATCCATACCGGCTGGCCGCTGAACTGCGTTCCGGTGCCGCCGGTGATCTGCCCCCACTGGTACGACGTGGAGTAGATCCCGACGGTACTGACGTGAACATCGTGGAGCGCATCGACCGCCCCCGCAAGGGCGCTGCGGTCATCGGCCTGCGCGGTCGGGGTCTGGCCATAGGCCGACTCGAGCGTCTCCCAGGAGTTGCCGGTTTCGACGTCGAGCCACCACACGTATCCGGAAGCAGTGCTCGTCACAGCGGAGGCATCGGCAAAGGAGTCCTTGGCGGCGTTCCAGCCATAGTCGTAGGCGCAGTCGGCGCTGTTGCTGCCATCGCACGTCCGCGGCGAGGTCTGCCCTGTCGGCCAGTGCCCTGAGTACGCCGGTCCTGGGTTGCCGGTGTTGGCGTAGAACGCCGGCGCATACGTCGTGCCGCTCTGCGCCCAGGTCCACTCGGTCGACAGGCACGGGTTGGCCGACAGGACGATGCCGTCGTTCACGCCGACGATGCCTCCGGTGGGAGCCACCGGCAACGTCTTCCCGCACTGCGGATAGGAGACGTCGTACGTCGCGGACGGCGGCGGTGACTGCGTGTGCGTCTTGGCCAGCGCCGCCCCCGGTGTCAGGGCGATGCCGAGCAGCGCGACGAGCAGGATCCGGCGCGGGTTCACGGCGAGACAGTAAGGGTCGGATCAGGACGCGCGGGCGGAAACCACCAAAGACTTACCCCGTTGCCAGCATGCGAGCATGCCCGCGTGGATGCCGACGTCATCGTCGTGGGGGCCGGCCTCGCCGGGCTGGTGGCGACGGCTGAGCTTGCCGACGCCGGCCGCAAGGTGCTGTTGCTGGACCAGGAGCACCTGCTCGGCGGACAGGCCTGGTGGTCGTTCGGCGGCCTCTTCTTCGTCGACTCGCCCGAGCAGCGTCGCCTTCGGATCAAGGACAGCGTCGACCTGGCATGGCAGGACTGGCTCGGCACCGCCGGCTTCGACCGCGAGGAGGACCACTGGCCGCGCCGGTGGGCCGAGGCCTACGTGCACTTTGCGCACGAGGAGAAGCGCGCCTGGCTGCGCGCGATGGGCCACCGCGTGTTCCCGATCGTCGGCTGGGCCGAGCGCGGCGGCTACACCGCGACTGGTCATGGCAACTCCGTGCCGAGGTTCCACATCACCTGGGGCACCGGCCCGGGCATCGTCGAGCCGTTCGAGCGGCGCGTGCAGGAAGCGGTCGTGCAGGGTCGCGTCGAGCTGCGTTTTCGCCATCAGGTCGACGTGTTGACCACCAGCGCGGGCGTGGTCGACGGCGTCAGCGGCACGGTGTTGTCGCCGACGTCGGTCGAGCGCGGCCATCCGTCGTCCAGGGATGCCGTCGGTGATTTCGAGCTACGCGCGCAAGCGGTGATCGTCACGAGCGGCGGCATCGGCGGCAACCACGATCTGGTGCGCAACGCGTGGCCGACTCGGCTCGGCTCACCACCGGAGCACATGATCAGCGGCGTGCCCGCGCATGTCGACGGGCGGATGATCGAGATCACCCAACGCAGCGGCGCCCACGTCATCAACCCGGATCGCATGTGGCACTACGTCGAGGGCATCCACAACTGGAACCCGATCTGGCCGATGCACGGAATCCGCATCCTTCCCGGCCCATCGTCACTGTGGCTGGATGCGACCGGGCGTCGACTTCCGGTGCCGCTCTTTCCCGGCTTCGACACGCTCGGCACTCTGGAACATCTGCGCACGACCGGCCACGACCACTCGTGGTTCGTGCTCACGCGGAAGATCATCGAGAAGGAGTTCGCACTCTCGGGATCGGAGCAGAACCCCGACCTCACCGGGAAGTCGTGGCGAGACGTCCTCGGACGTGCACGCGAAGGCACGCCGGGACCCGTGCAGGCGTTTCTCGACAACGGCGCTGACTTCGTGCAGGCCGACGATCTCCGCACTCTCGTCACGAGGATGAACGAGGTCACCGGGTCGACGCCGCTGCTGTCGTACGACGATGTCGCCCGCGAGGTCGAAGCCCGAGACGCGGAGATCGCCAACACCTTCACGAAGGACCTGCAGATCGCGGCGATACGCAACGCACGCACGTTTCTCGGCGACAAGCTGATCCGCGTCGCTCGCCCGCATCGCCTGCTCGACCCGAAGGCCGGGCCGCTCATCGCCGTGCGCCTCGTCGTGCTCACCCGGAAGACTCTCGGCGGTCTCGTCACCGACCTGGACGCGCGTTGCCTCGACGCCGGCGGGGCGCCGATCGCGGGCCTCTACGCGGCAGGCGAGGTGGCCGGTTTCGGAGGAGGTGGCATGCACGGCTACCGGTCACTGGAGGGCACGTTCCTCGGGGGCTGCCTCTTCTCCGGCAGAGCGGCGGGCCGGGCCGCCGCACGCGCAGTGGCCTGAAGAGATCAACGCCGCGGGCTATGGACCGCAGGGCATCTCAGTCGTACGGTCCGGGGCATGAGGAGGTGGGCCGATGTCTGAGGCCAACAAAGCTCTGGTGCGACAGATGTTCGAGCGCGCGGACAAGGGCGACATGA
>DASSEQ010000193.1:0-3333 GCA_035695245.1 Mycobacteriales bacterium
GCGAAGCCGCCGGCATCGACGACAGCAAGCGCCGCATCGACCAGGTCCGCCTCGGTGAACCGCGGTTTGGGCCCCGGCTTGTGACGGACCCCAGCGTCGCTCACGCCCATCACCGTAGGGCAGGAAGGACGGTTGACTGCCTTCTCACGAGCACGAATACTATGCACTGCATACTATCCGCTCGGCGCCCGGGCTCGACTCCCGCGGAAGGACCTGCCGTGGACGCAGTGGTGAGGGCGGTCGACGTCGACATCGCGGTTCGAGAGTTCGGCGGGGCCGGCCGCAATGTTTTGCTGTTGCACGGCGGCGGCAACACGTTGGTCGACATGGCTCCCCTGGCTGCTCACCTGGTGGACCACTATCGCGTCCTCGGCTTGGACCTGCGCAACCACGGGCTTTCCGGGGACGGCCAGTGGTCCTGGGACGCCGTGCTCGCCGACCTTCGCGCCGTTGTCGAAACCCTGGGATTGGCGAATCCGGTGCTCGTCGGACACTCGCTCGGCGGCATGGTCGCCGCGATGTACGCGCAGCGATATCCCGACGTCACTGCCGCCGTGAATCTCGACGGTCACGGCCCCGGCACACCCGACCAATACGACCTCGACGCCTCCGAGGTGACTCGCCTGCTGGAACAGTTGGAAGCGCTCACCGACGAGTCGATCCGCGCACTGGCCCAACCCCGCACGCGCGAGGAGTTGAGCGCTGCCCGCGACGGCTGGGTGGCCGCGGCGCTCGCCCTCGGCCTGGCACCTGACCTCGCCGCCGAGGCCTTCGATCGCAAGCTCGTCGCTCGTGGAGACGAGACGTTCATCTCACGTCCGGTGCCGGAGCGCCTCGCCGAATTGCGAGCCGCTGTTGACGCATTAGACGTCGTGGAGCTCTATCGGCAGGGCGACGTGCCGCAACTCGTGTACGTCGCAACCCGCGACCAGCCCGGCATCGCCCTGCCAACCGAAATACACACGCTCATCGCCGCTCGCCGCAGCTGGCTGATCAGAGAACTGCGCACGATTGCCGCGGCAGACCCGAGGGTGCATGTGCTCGAGATCGACGCCACTCATGGGCTGATCTACGAGCAGCCGAAGCTCATCGCGGAGCAGGTCCGCCGGTTCGTCGACGGCGTCGTCGGGGATGTCGTCGGAAGCGCCAACACCCCAGCGGGTCGCGGATGAAGAACACTCGAGGTCTGGTCATCCAGGCAGTGATCGTCAGCGCCGTACTCGCGGCGACGGCGGCATGCGGGTCAACCGTCTCGGTTGGTTCCAGCGCCGGTCCGTCCTCAGGCAACGAACTCGGGCTTGGGACCGCAGGATCGACACAGGGTTCCGCCGCCGGGTCGAACGGCACGACCGGCAGCACGTCGGCGGCCGGCCTCGGACCAGCAGGCGCCGCCGGCAGCAGCGTGAATTCCGCCGGAACAGGTGCGACCGCGGCAGATGGCGGGTCCACGAACGCGACGTCGATGTCCGGGCCGGGGGTAACTGCGTCGACGATCACCATCGGGGTGGTCTACGCCACCAACTCCTCGGCAGCCGACAAGGCCATGGGCGCGAACGGACTCACCGCCGGCAACGACCTGGCCGAGATCCGCATCCTCGTCAACGACATCAACAAGCATGGCGGCGTGGCCGGTCGCCGTCTCGTCGTCCTGCCCTACGGCGAGGACGCAACGTCGGCGCAGCCCTATGCCGTGACTGCACAACAGATGTGCGCCTTCATGACGCAGGACCACAGGGTCCTCGCCGTGCTGGTTGCGTCCGGATTCGGAGACGCAAAGGCGTGCCTCAACCATGCCGGCACTGCGCAGTTCGACGGAAGCCTCATCGGCCTGTCTGACAGCGACGGCAAGAGCCAGATCGACTTCGCAACCGCAGCCATGAACATCGACCGATCGATGCTTGCGGCCGTCCGGGCCTGGACCATCGGCAACTGGTATGCACCCTGGAACACGGTCACCGGGTCTCCCGCGCCCGGCGGGCAGTTCAAGATGGGCGTCCTCACCATCGACGACCCGGTGCTCAACTACGCCGTCGACAAGGTGCTGTTGCCCGCTCTGGTTCGGGCCGGCCATCGTCCCCCAGCCGCACAAGACATCATCCGACTTCACGAGCCCGGGTCAGCGGGAGACGACGGCGGCGTGCTCGCCGACATCCAGAACGCGGTCCTGAAGTTCCGCCAGGACAACGTCGACCACGTAGTGATCATGGACAGCAACGGCAGCGCGACGCTGTTCTTCGCCAATGATGCATACTCGCAGCGCTACTTTCCGCGACTGGGCGGCGGCAGTGGCAATGCGTTCCAGACTCTTCTCGAGACAGGCAACGTCCAGCAGCAATCGATGGCCGGCGCCGTAGCGGCTGGATGGACGCCGGTGCTGGACCTGCCTTACGGCAGCGAGCACAAGTTCGAGTCTCCGGCCGCTGCTCACTGCCGTCAGCTCATGAAAGCGGGCGGGCAGACCTTCACGAACGCAAACGCCGAGGCCTACGCGCTCGGATACTGCGATGCGCTCGCGGTGATGGCCCGAGCCCTCGACGCCGCCCCGGCCCTCACCGCGAGCGGTCTCGCCCAGGGCGCCGAGAAGATCGGAAAGTCCCTCATGTCGGCGTTGACGGTCGGACTCGACCTCGGCCCAGGACGCCACGACGCAGCCGGCGCCTTCTATGCCGACGTCTATGACAACGGTTGCACCTGCTTCACCTATCGCGGCGCACGTCAGATCATCTAGTTGTGAGCAGCGGACTTCACAGCGACGTCGTCGAGCTGCTCGCGGAGCGTTGCGAAGCGATGCAGTTGCCGGGTGCTTCGCTGGCCTACTTCCACGACGGACAAACACAATTCGCCTCGCACGGAGTCACCGACGTCAACGACGGGGCCCCGGTGCGCGACACCACGATGTTCGGCATCGGATCGACCTCCAAGACGCTGACCGCCACGGCGGTGATGGCCCTCGTGGAGCGCGGCACGCTCTCGCTGGACGACGCCGTCGTCAAGCATCTACCAGGCCTTCCGGTGCTGGACGAGCAGGCACGAGACACCGTCACCGTCGGACAGCTGCTCGACCACACCGCCGGTTGGGTCGGAGACGGTTCCGCTGACACGGGCTGGGGCGAGGACGCACTCGCCCGCGCGATCCAGACCCTGTTGGGCAAGGCGAGCCAGCAGGCCCCGCCCGGCGCCTTGTTCAGTTACAACAACAACGCAGTGACGGTCGCGGGACACCTGGTGGCGACGTTGCACGAGTCGTCCTTCGAGGACGCCATCCGCGACTTGGTGCTGAAACCCCTCGGCATGACCAGCACCTTCTACCTCGTCTGGCAGCTGGCCAATCGG
>DASSEQ010000194.1:0-2185 GCA_035695245.1 Mycobacteriales bacterium
TTGTTGGGAGCGAGCGTCAGATCGGTGCTCTGTGCCGCGTAGAGGTACCACTTGCAGGACGCCGGGTACGTCGGCGGCGCGGCCTTCGCCTTCGAACCGGCGCAGCCGCCCGGATCGGCCTTGCCACTCGGACCGGTCGGAAGGATCGTCGGGGTGCGCAGGTAGGCAACATCGACGTGGCCCGGCGCGGCAGCCGCGATGGCCGGGAACCAGTGGGTGCCGATCTCCTGCGGCGAGTTGACTTGGTACGCCGTTGCAGCGCTGCCCGGGATCACGCCGCCGCCACCGTCCCACGTGGCGCCGGTGTCCTTCGACCAGATGACGTACATGTTGTAGGCGCAGGACGGGTCGCTCTGCACCGTGCCTGCCGTCGACTCGGCACCACACACCGGCGCAACCGAGTTTCCGTTGGTCGCGTAGGCGAAGTAAGGGTTGCCCTTCGTGTCGGCTGTGTAGGCGACGAACGGCGTCGACGTGTCGTGACCGACGCCGGCGTCATAAGCGAGCTGTGGCGTCCACGTGCTGCCACCGTCGTCGGAGTAGGAGACCCACAACGTGTGGAACGTTTGGTACTGGCTGACGTTGCATCCGGCGGCGTCCTGACCGGGGTCGGCTGCGATCCAGCCGACGATGATGCGACCTGCATGCGGTTGGCCGGGCGGCACGATGCTGACGCCGGCGGGCACCGAGCTGCAGAACGTGTAGCCGTCCGCTTCGATCGCACCGGTCGCCGCATTGGGCGTGAAGGCCGGGCCGTTGATGACGTTGACCTGGCGACTGAACGTCTTGCCGCCATCCTTGGAGATGTTGACCCAGATCGAGCTCGGACCGTAGAAGTCGTGGTACATCAGCACGACCTCGGCCTTGCTCGTCGGATCGCCCTTCTTGAGCACCGACGCCGCGAGCCAGTCGCGGTCAACGCCGAAGACAGAGCAGCTCGTGCCGCAGGTGCTGCTGTTGACGAACGTGTTCTGCCCGCGCGCCCACGACTTGCCGCCGTTGGTCGACTTCCAGACGTCGGCGTCGAGCGGGGAGTGCTCCGCGCTGCCGGCAAGGTTGCACTCGTAGACGGCACCGGTCTGGTCAGTGGTCACGCAGTCGTCGCCGCTGCTCTTGTCCGCCACTGCAATCGGGCTCCACGAGGCGCCCCGGTTGCTGGATCGGTAAGCGACCATGCCGCCCGACGGCGTGATGTCGTAGAGGTTGCCGTGCGGGTCGGAGGCGATCGACGGCTCGCCGCCGAACGGACCGACGTTGGCGATGCGCCAGCGCTGGTGGTTGGCCGCCGACGCGGTCGGGGCGAGACTCACCAAGCCGGCACCAAGCATCACCAGCGAAGAGACAACAGCAGCACGAGTGGCCACTCGGCGGGACATGCGATCACCTTCCGACACAGATCGGTCGATGAACGCAGTTCGCCACCCAGGCGCTCTAGTCCTGCCGCGGAGGGCGTGGGATTCGAACCCACGATGACGCTTTCGCGCCATAGCGGTTTTCAAGACCCGATCACGCTCAACCAGCCCGGGCCGACTCAAGCCAGCTGAGCGTACTTGGGCAGATCAGCGGGCTAGTGCCGAGCCGGTTCGAGCCACGTCGAGCCGGCTCGTGGCGGACAAGATGTGAGCGCAATGTGAGCGCGCGCCGGTGGGGCGGCACCGATTGAGCGGGCCGCCCCGCGCGCCTTCGCGGTCATCGGTGGAGCAGTTGACCGGTCCGCTCGAAGTGGCGGAGTTCGCGTTGGCGCTCCCGCTCGGCGATCTCGTCGAACGCGTCCGGCTCGGGGTCAACAAAGACGCGACGTGCGTAGTCAACAGCCAGCGTCCAGGCGCCGATATAGGAGTCCAGCGCGGCCCGGTCATAGACCGCGACCGTGAGAGGGCCGACGGTGACGAGCAGGTGTGTGCGCCCGTCCGGGCTTGCCTGCGCCGCAACGAACAGAACCCGTTGCCGTTGTTCGCCGCGGACAGTGACCGACACCGCTGTCAGGCAGCCTGTTGCTGGCTGGCATGGGCTGTCCTCCGGCAGCAGGTGAACGGGGCGCGACGCCGCGTCGGCCCACGCTCGAGCAAATGTCCGGACCGCCGCAAGGTCGTAGGCGTAGACCAGTGTGCTACCGATCTGCACCTGCACGTACGGAGAATCCTTGGTGCCCCCATCGATCTCCGCCCGCACCCGCGGAATCTGC
>DASSEQ010000195.1:0-6690 GCA_035695245.1 Mycobacteriales bacterium
CGACGATCGGTGCACCTGTCCTACGACCGCATGCACGACTACGAGCGGACGGTCGCGCTCAACTACTTCGCCGCCGTTCGGATGATCCTGGCGCTGCTGCCGCACATGGCCGAGCGCAGGTTCGGCCATGTGGTCAACGTCTCGTCCATCGGCGTGCAGACCGCTCCGCCGCGGTTTTCGGCGTACGTCGCGTCGAAGGCGGCGTTGGACGCCTTCAGTCGCGTCGTTGCGTCGGAGACATTTGGCGATGGAGTGACGTTTACGACCATTCACATGCCGCTCGTCCGCACGCCGATGATCCGGCCGACGCGCATCTACGACGCGTTTCCCACGCTCACACCGGACGAGGCCGCACAGCTGGTCGTGCGTGCGCTCACCGAGCGGCCGAAGACGATCTCGACGCGACTCGGCACCTTGGGCGAGGTCTCTTATGCTCTCGCGCCGAAACTGGTCGACGCTGTGCTCCACGTCGCCTATCGCGTCTTTCCCGACTCGAAAGCGGCCGGCGGTGACGACGAGGTCTCCCTCAACCGGGGCGCGCAGGCCATCGTGAAACTGCTCCCGGGCGTGCACTGGTAGGCCTCACCAGCCGCGATCCCGCCACTCCTGCAGGTGCGGGCGCTCGACGCCGAGGGTCGTGTCCTTGCCATGGCCCGGGTAGACCCACGTCTCGTCGGGCAGCCGGCCGAACAACTTCTGCTCCACGTCGTCGATGAGCGATTCGAAGTTGTCCTTCGAGCCGAAGGTGTTGCCCACGCCGCCCGGGAAGAGCGAGTCGCCGGTGAACAGGTGCGGGCGGTCAGGCCCCTGATACAGGAGCGCGATGGAGCCCGGCGTGTGACCGACGATGTGGATCACATTGAGGGTGCAGTCGCCGACGCGGACCTCGTCGCCGTCGTTCAGCTCCCCGGCAACCGTGACCGGCAGTTTCCCTGCGTCCGCGGGATGAGCGAAGACCGGCGCCCCGGTCGCGGCAACCATCTCCGGCAGCCCCTGCCAGTGGTCGGAGTGCTGGTGGGTGGTCACGATCCGCGCGAGCTTGTCGTCGCCGAGCGCGGCAAGCAACCGGTCGGGCTCGTTGGCGGCGTCGATGAGAAGCACGTCGCCGGTGCCCGCGCACCGCAGGAAGTAGGCGTTGTTGTCCATCGGCCCGACCGACAGCTTGGTGATCGTCATGGGGCCGGTGTCGCGGGTGTCCGGCGGCCCGCCGGTGCTCACCTCGCCGGTATACGTCTCAGGCATGCCGCCACCCTACGAACTCCCGCCGTTCGAAGTGGTGAGGAACGGTCCGGGGCGGGCGCGTTGGCGATCAGGCGGGGTGGCCCTTGGCGGCGACCGGTGTCAGGAAGTTGACCTCGGGGCGGCCGGCGAGCAGGCCTCGCATGCGACCACCGGCCTCGGCCAGGGCGGTGCCGGACGAGTGCGCCGCCGCCGCCTCCTGCGACTCGTAAAGCTCGTAGAACCAGAACACGTCGGCGTTGCCGGCGTCTTGGCTCGCCGCGTAGATCAGGGTTCCGGGCTCGCCGTCGCGCACTGCCCCGACCAGATCGGCGATGACTGCCTTGAGCTCCTCGCCCTTGCCTTCCGCCGCCGTCAGCTTCGCCACTGCCGCTACCTGCGCCATGCGTTCTCCTCCTGAAGTTTCCGACGATCATGACCTAGCCGGACTGAGCTGCCGCAGGTCGGGTCACGGGCCGGAAACTGTCCGAGGGCGCTTGTAGCCTGGCTTCACCGTGGCGGATCGGCTTGTCGTACGTGGCGCGCGCGAGCACAACTTGCGCGACGTCAGCCTCGACCTGCCCCGCGACGCGCTGATCGTCTTCACCGGCCTGTCCGGATCCGGCAAGTCCAGCCTGGCCTTCGACACGATCTTCGCGGAGGGCCAGCGGCGCTACGTCGAGAGCCTTTCGGCGTACGCACGGCAGTTCCTGGGCCAGATGGACAAGCCCGACGTCGATTTCATCGAGGGCCTATCACCGGCGGTGTCGATCGACCAGAAGTCGACCTCGCGCAACCCGCGTTCGACTGTCGGCACGATCACCGAGGTCTGGGACTACCTGCGGCTGCTCTACGCGCGCATCGGCACCCCGCACTGCCCGATCTGCGGCGAGCCGATCTCCCGTCAGACACCGCAGCAGATCGTCGACCGCGTCATGGAGCTGACCGAAGGCACCCGGTTCCAGGTGCTGGCACCGGTCGTCCGCGGCCGCAAGGGGGAGTACGGCGAGCTCTTCCGGGAGCTGCAGACAAAGGGCTTCGCCCGGGCTCGGGTCGACGGAGTCGTCGCGCAGCTGGCGGAGCCGCCCAAGCTGGCCAAGTACGAGAAGCACGACATCGAAGTGATCGTCGACCGGCTCTCGGTCAAGCAGTCGAGCAAGCGGCGGCTGACCGACTCCGTCGAGACCGCGCTCGGACTGGCCGGGGGAGTCGTCGTACTCGACTTCGTCGATCTCCCCGAGAAGGACCCGCACCGCGAGCGGCGCTACTCCGAGCGGCTCGCCTGTCCCAACGACCATCCACTGTCGATCGAGGAGCTGGAGCCGCGGTCGTTCTCGTTCAACTCGCCGTACGGCGCCTGCCCGACCTGCACCGGCCTCGGCACGCGGCTGGAGGCCGACCCCGAGCTGATCGTTGCCGACCCGACGAAGACGCTCGATCAGGGTGCGGTGACCCCGTGGAGTGGCGCGGCCGGCCGTGAGTACTTCGGGCGGCTGCTGGTGGCGCTCGGCGACGAGCTCGGCTTCAACGTGCACACGCCGTGGGAGCGGCTGCCCGCCAAGGCGCAGAAGGCGATCCTCAACGGACACCCCACGCAGGTGCACGTGCGCTACAAGAACCGCTACGGCCGCGAGCGGGCCTACTGGACCGACTTCGAAGGCGCGATCCCGTACGTCGAACGCCGGCATGGCGAAGCGGAAAGCGACACCAGCCGCGAGCGGTTCGAAGGCTTCATGCGCGAGGTCCCGTGCCCGGCATGCGAGGGCACCAGGCTCAAGCCCGAAGCGCTTGCGGTCACTGTCTCCGGTCGCTCTATCGCGGAGATCGCGCAGCTGCCGATCGGCGAGTGCGCGACGTGGCTCGCCAAGCTGAAGCTGACCGCCCGCGAGAAGCAGATCGCCGAACGCGTGCTCAAAGAGATCAATGAGCGGTTGCGGTTTCTCGTCGACGTCGGTCTTGATTATCTCTCCCTCGACCGTGCTGCAGCGACCCTTGCCGGTGGTGAGGCGCAACGCATCCGACTGGCAACGCAGATCGGATCGGGTCTCGTCGGTGTTCTGTACGTGCTCGACGAGCCGTCGATCGGTTTGCATCAGCGCGACAACCGCCGGCTGATCGAGACGTTGGTGCGGCTTCGCAACCTCGGTAACACCTTGATCGTCGTCGAGCATGACGAGGAGACCATCCACACGGCCGACTGGGTCGTCGACATCGGTCCGGGCGCTGGCGAGCACGGCGGCGAGATCGTGCACAGCGGTCCCTATCCCGACCTGTTGAAGAACGAGCGATCGATCACCGGCGCCTACCTGGCCGGGCGCCGTTCGATTCCGATTCCGGACATTCGCCGCCAGCCCGCCCGCGGTCGTGACCTCAAGGTCATCGGTGCGCGCGAGCACAACCTGCGCAGCATCGACGTGACGTTCCCGCTCGGATGCTTCGTGTCCGTCACCGGTGTCAGCGGGTCGGGGAAGTCGACTCTGGTCAACGACATCCTCTACAGCGTGCTTGCGCGCGAGCTCAACGGCGCGCGCATCGTGCCCGGACGACACCGCACCGTGCAGGGTCTCGACAACGTCGACAAGGTGGTCGGCGTCGACCAGTCGCCGATCGGTCGGACTCCGCGATCCAACCCGGCGACATACACCGGCGTCTTCGATCACATCCGCAAGCTCTTCGCCGAGACGACCGAGGCGAAGGTGCGCGGTTATCTGCAGGGTCGTTTCTCGTTCAACGTCAAAGGCGGTCGGTGCGAGGCCTGTGCCGGCGACGGCACTATCAAGATCGAGATGAACTTTTTGCCGGACGTGTATGTGCCATGCGAGGTCTGTCACGGGGCTCGCTACAACCGCGAGACGCTCGAAGTGCACTACAAGGGCAAGACGATCTCGGACGTGCTCGACATGCCGATCGAGGAAGCGGCGGAGTTCTTCGCCGCGGTGCCGGCGATCTCGCGGCACCTGACCACTCTTGTCGACGTCGGCCTCGGCTACGTCCGGCTCGGGCAGCCGGCGCCGACGTTGTCGGGCGGCGAGGCGCAGCGGGTCAAGCTGGCGTCAGAGCTGCAGCGCCGGTCGACCGGACGCACGGTCTACATCCTCGACGAGCCGACGACCGGCCTTCACTTCGAAGACATTCGCAAGCTGCTCGGTGTGCTGTCGCGGCTGGTCGACCAGGGCAACACCGTCATCGTCATCGAGCACAACCTCGACGTCATCAAGACCGCAGACTGGATCATCGACATGGGTCCTGAAGGCGGCAGCGGTGGTGGCACCGTCGTTGCGCAGGGCACTCCCGAATCAATCGCCGACGTCTCCGCCAGCCACACCGGAGCGTTTCTCCGCGACCTGTTGTCCAGACCGGCGGCGAAGCCACCGGTCAAGCGCGCCCGGAAGTCGTCGGCAAAGCCGGCGACGGCGGCCCGCAAACGCGCCTAACCTCCTAGCCGTATGGCCAGCTGAGCCGGTCAGGACCGGCTTCGTTGGCCATACACAGCGTCAAATGTCGGTCCTTTGACCACAGACCAGAGTTGTCCTGGCCAAGGCGCTGCTTCCCGCAGCCACGCTGGCTAAATGCCTTCACAATTGCCTCGAGCGCTGTCCGCTCTCGCCTCGCAGCAGGACTGGGTCTTGGCGCGAGAGCAAATTCTTGCGCACGGCCTCACGCGTCACGCCATTACGCATCGCCTGCGTCCGGATGGGTGGCAGATCTTGCTTCCGTCGGTTTATCTGTGTCACCCGGGCGAGCCCAGCCGCCGGCAGCTGCAGATCGGGGCTTTGCTGTACGCCGGCGATGACGCTGCGGTCGATGCCGCAGACGCATGCCGCTTTCACGGGGTCAAAGCGATCGCGATCGACGACGACATCATCGACGTTCTTGCGCCCTGGGGAACGAAGGCACGAAGCCGCGGCATCGTCCGCGTCAGGCGAACTCTGCGGCCCTTTGGCGTCGTACATTCACAGCGCGTGCGTTATGTGGAAGCGTCGACCGCTGTCATCGCAGCCGCTCGCCGGATGCGACGCGAACGATCAGTCGTCGCCGCTTTGAGCGATGCCGTTCAGCGGCGAATCGTGACGCCCTCCGAGCTGTTGGCCGCCCACGCACTCGGATCACCGAGAAATGCGCAGTTGACGGGCCGTGCGCTCGAGCACATAGCGGTGGGCATCCGATCGCCAGCCGAGACGGACGCTCGCGTGATCCTGGAGGCAAGCAACATCCTGCCCAAGCCGATCTACAACTGCCTGCTGCGCCTGCCGTGCGGCCGCTTGATCAGCCCGGATGCACTGATCGTCGACGCTGGTCTCGTGCACGAGACAAATGGCCGCGCTCCGCACGCCCGTGACGACCTCTTCGAGGACATGCAAGAGCGCCATGACGTCATGACTGCTGCTGGCCTGACCGTGCTTCACAACTCGCCGCGGCGGTTGTGGCGCGCCGGGCCGGACGTGCTTGCGGAGGCCGAGCGCTGCTACGTGCGACTGGCCGGCCGCGGACTGCCCCCGGGTGTCGAGATCGTCCGTTTGGCCGCTTGAGCCGGTCCAGGGCGGTTCAAGCGGCCAAAGGTCGGTGCGGCCGTGGTGCGAGCGTTAGCGGACGAGCGGGAGGTCGAGCCAGCTCTGGCCTTTGCTCCAGTCGATCGTCAGTGTCGGGTCGTTGACGGTCGGGTAGGGCTTGGCGATCGCCCAGTCGAGGTCTTCGGTCTGCACCAGCACGACCAGCCGGTGGCCCTTGCGCACGGTGTAGTCGGTGGGGAACAACGCGACATTCGTGTCGAGCGGCTTGCCAGGTGTGGCGAGGACTTCGTGGTCGAGACCATCGCGGTAGCGCGAGTCGAGCCAGCCGCGGGTCATCGCGACCGCGGCGCTCGGGTCGTTGGCCTGTGTCGCCGGGCCGCTGCCGGAGTACTTCGCCGGGTCGAAGTCGAGCAAGGAAGGCGTGATCGTGACCCACTGACGTTGTGTGGTCGACCACAGGTGCAGCACTGGCCGGCCGAAGACACGCACGTCGTGGGTGAGCGGGGCGGAAGCGAAGGCCAGGTAGTTGCCGCCTGCGAACGGATGCGTCGCCGCGTAGGACTCGGTGTTGGTGCCGGTCTGGACGAATGACGCGACGGCGGAACCGGTCATCGCCTTCGGAGTCAGCGTCCAGGCGCCGCCCGCCGAACCGAGATAGAGCCGCTGGTTCACCGGTCGCGGTTCCGCACCGGAGATGTAGCCAATAGGCCCCGAGTCGTCCGACGTCTCGGACGTCACCGCCGGCATGTTCTGCACCCCGTTGTTGACGCCTTTCAGCCAGTGCGCGAACCACCGGTCGACGGTGTCGCTGTAGGCCTGTCCGGGCGGCACGCCGTGACCGGCCCACCGGGTGCCCATGTAGAGCTTGCGGCAGATCGAGTGCGTCAACGCGTGGTAGGCGTCCCAGCCGTTCTTCTGTTTGACATTCCAGTCGCCCCAGTTGCTCGCGACGAGCACCGGA
>DASSEQ010000196.1:0-8574 GCA_035695245.1 Mycobacteriales bacterium
GCAAAAGCAGGCCTTCGTCGACGACGGCTTTCTCGTGGTCAGGGACATGGTGCCGGCCGTGGCGCGAAACCGTGCGCTTCGCATGATCAACGCCGCGCTCGGGGAGAACAAGCCGCACCGGGTCGCGAACGACGTCTTTACCGGGCACGAGAACTGCGACCCGCTCCAGCACGCACCGGAAATTCTCAGCCTTCTGTCAGAGACGCCTGCATTGTCGGTGGTGGAGCAGTTGACGGAGCCGGGCGCAATCCCCGCTACGCGGTGCTGCCAGGTGGCGTCGCGGTTCCCGCAGCCGGACCCGCCGTTGAAGGCGAGGCAGCCGTTCATTCCGCACCTGGATGGGATTCCGAACCGCGCCAACGGTCTGCCAGCGGGCAAGGTGTTCCCGTTCAGCTTGCTGGTGGGGATCTATCTATCGGATCTCATGGAGCCGGACAGCGGCAACTTCGTGGTGTGGCCCGGATCCCACCGCGCGATTGAGTCCCACGCTCGCGCTCGCCCGGAAGGATGGTTTGACGCAGACGGATTTGGCCCCTTACCCGAGGGCCTCCCGCCGCTCGAGCTAGGCGAACCCGTCCAGGTCCTGCTCGGTGCTGGTGATGTCGTGGTGGCTCACTACCAGCTGGCGCACTCGGTGGCGCAGAATCTGTCGCCGCATATTCGCTACGCCGTCTACTACCGGCTCGCGCATCGAGCCGTCACGTTCGACTGGTCACAGCTTCGCGACATCTGGCGCTGTCACCCGGCGCTCGTGGAGTTCAACAGCCCGGCGAGTGGTTCAAGTGTCGTCATCAATTCGTCGAGTTCGTCCGGCGCAAGGCATGCGTAGGGCGCGGCCGCAAGATCGTCGGTGAGCGCTTCGACTCTCCTTTTGACGGCGCGACCCTGTTGGCTCAGCCAACCGTCGGCTGCGATGAGCCCCCGGTCGCGCATCCCGTTCGTCACTGCTGCGAGCTGTGCGGCTGGAAGGTGGTGGATGCGTCCGAACTTCTCCGCCGGCATGCCCATGTCGAGAGCGACGAGGACGTGAGCCTCGAGACCGCCGACGCGCTCACTCACCAGAGCCGCGATGTGCCCGTCGCCGCGATGCTCGCGCAACAGGGAAGCGGCGTGGAACATGCGGGCGGCCACCTCGTCGGGAATCGGCAAGGCGCGCAGAGCGGCGTACATCGGCCTGCCCTCGCAGGGAACGCTGGTCGCTGCTTTCGTCAACAGGTCGGTGGCGCGGGCGAAGGCGAGAGAGTCGACTTGGTCGCCGAGGATTCGACGCAGAGCCCTCGCGCACCCCTGCCGACGGGCGGCGATGGCCGCTTCAGGAGTGGTGATGCTCCAGACCCTGGGGATGTGCCGAGCGACTTCGCCGGGAGCAAAGTTGTAGAACAGCGCGTCTACGACCTCCGCCGGCACGAGGCCGAGTGGCGCTGCCCGCCCGGCGAAGTAGGTATCCCAGTAGTTGGTGAATCCCAACGCGAACATCGCGTCATTGGGCTCGTCCGCGGAGTACGGGATCAACCCGATCGGCTCGAAGAGCTCGTACATCCGGCGAGCGAGCGAATTCATCGTCGTCTCCTGCAGCAGACTGGTCACGATCACTTGGACGATCTTGACTGGCCGAACTCATCGTGCACGCAGGACCTCGACTCGTTGGAATGTCCAACTTGTGCTGAAGTAGCCCTTGATGGCCAAGGACGCTCGACACCGGAAACGGACAGCAGGCTGGTGGTTGTCGCTGCTGGCGGTCGCAGTCCTGCTGCTGGTCGACGTCCTGGTGTACTCGCACGGACACCGGCATCAGCCATCAACTCGCTCGTCGACCGTCGCGCCGCCGCGGACCTTGCTGCCCGGGTCGGCGACCGGCGGCGGGCCCGCGACCGGCGCGCAACCGAGAACGCCTGCCGTGCCGCACAAGGGTGTGACGAGGCACGTCGTTTCAACGCCGTCAAGGAAGCTCCGCGCCAGTCACCGACCGTCCAGCGCGACGGCGCCCAAGTCGGCCGCTATGGCTCCGGTTGACTGCCACGAGAACTTGCCTCTGAGCCGTTCCCCGAACGCGCCCTATGACTTCTTGTGCACCCAAGCCGGGCGGCCACTGACGTGGCTCACCGGGACCATCAATCTCTATGTCGGGCCGTTGAGCACTGTGCAGATGCTCGCGCTTCCAGCCGCGTTGCAGCAGTGGGAGGCGGAGGGCCACTTCACTGTCACCCAGGTCTCGTCGCCGGCGGCCGCGAACGCGACGATGACCGCTGCCTCGTTGTCGAACCAGGAAGCCGGCTATACGCGAGTGCACTACTCGTGCACCACCAGAGGGTGCTTCTACGACCACGCAACGATCACGCTGTCGTCGACGGAGACGTTGGCGCAGACCGCCTGGGTGTCGACCATCTGCCACGAGCTGGGTCATGCCGCGGGCTTGGACCACGTGTCACGGCACCCGGAGGTGATGTATCCCTACGTCAACGACACATCACCGGCCACCTACACGCCGGGAGACATGCAAGGGCTACAAGCTGAGTATCAACAACGGTCCCAATCCGCCACGGCCGTCCGAGCCGACACCATCTCCGGAGCATGGGTCAGCGTCAGATGAGCGAAGCCCCGTCCGTGCGCTGCAGGTCGATGCGGATCGTCACGGGGTTGGTGGCCGATGCCCGGAAGATCTTGCCGTCCAGACGGCCCATCCTCCCGTTGCGCGCATCGATCTGCTCGCGTCGCGCCCATCCGTCATCGTCCGGTACGGCGACTGCAACGCCGGCAAGCCAGCGTCGGCCAACCTTGACTCGAACGTTCGGATTGGCTTGCAGGTTGCGCGCATAACCCGACGCCAGCCCGAGCTCTGAGACCAGCCAGAACGTGTCGCCGTCGAGGCCATTGCCGACCGGCGTCAGGCGACGGCGTCCCGTCTTGTTCCCCGTCGTTTCGAGGAGCGCGAAGGTCCGAGGCGCGACGCCGACACGCAGAGCAAGCCGCATCCCAGGGTTGCTGACGTACTTTTCCACCAGCCGTTGGATGGGCCGTGGTCGTCGCGTTGTCTGGGCAGACGCCGTTGGCTGGGCCATACCGGGATGGTGCCGAAGGCAGGTTTCGTTGTCGCCCGAGGTTTGTTCGGCGTACGGAGGTCAAGGTCCCGGTGGGCCCGGCGGCGGACCGGTGTTGTTGATCACGGGGGTGCCGTGGAAACAGCCGAGGGTGTACGGAAACTCAGCGGTCGCTACGTAGTGGTAGATCCGGGTCGGCTTTCCGTTCCAGGGAACGACGCTGGTGGTGCCGTGGCACGCGTCGAGGTCGGCGTTGGTCGGGAGGGTTCCGTCGCTCTTGTGGATCACGTAGATCCCGTAACCGTCGAACGCGTAGCCCACCAGCGTCGCCGGCCCGCTCGCTGTCACCATCAGGCAGCCGGGCACGTCGTGGTGGTGGTAGATGCCGCCGGGCGCCGGGTGACCGTCACAAACATCGAGCACTTCGTGGGCGACGGCATCGCGACCTTGCGCGTCGAGTGCGTCGAACAGGAGCACGCCGTCATTGAGCACTCCGATTCCGCCAAACCCTAGACAGGACGGCTTCGCGGCGGCTTTTGGCGTGAGCGGCAAGGAGACGCGGACCGTTGCTGCGGTGATGGCGTTCGGATTGCTGTCGTAGCGGGCGGCCGGGTCGCTGGCGGAGATGGGGAACACGCCAGTGCCCTCGTGGACGGGCAGCCGGTTCGTGGTTACGACGCGAGCTGTGCTGGTGGTGGAGACGCTGAAGCGCGCAGCAGGCCACTGCACGTCGCCTTGGACGTGGATTTTGCGTTGCGGATCCCAAGTCGTGGTGCCGATCCACGGTCCCGCGAGCTGGGCGCCGGGCGCGTTCGGGTTCGCTGCCTGACATGACCACACCCAGCCGCTGCGCGGTCCGGTGGTCGACACCTTGCCATCACCGAGCGGCAGCTGTGCGGCGACGGATGACTGCGTCGACTGTCCCGACGGCGATTCCGTCGTGCCATTGCCGTCGCCCAACTGGCTCTTGGCGCTCGAGCCACCGCAGGCGGCGAGCCCTACGGCAATCAGAAGCAGGTAGCCCGTCGACCAGCGCACAGCGCCTCCCCGTGACGCCCTCAGTATCCCGCCTGGCGCCGTCTTTGACCTGAGCCGGGACGGCGTGTCGATGGCGCGCCGTCCCGGCCAAGTCGCGAGCAGTTATCCAGCCGTGCACATGATTGGCCAGAGTGGGTCGCTGACGATCATTGCGGTGACCATCCCGTTTCCGGCGTGGTCGAGACCGGGGTTGCTGTCCGGCAGCGTTGCCCAGCCCTGAGTGCTCATTCCCGGCGCCGGCATCATGTTGTTGCCGCCGATGCAGCCGGTTTGGGGATTCGGCGGGGCCGCCGCCGACGCGGGAGTCGCAGCCACCGCAATGGCGGCGCCAGCCGCCGCGAACGCGGGGAGCAGCTTCATGTATCGCGTCATCTCAGTTACACCTGCACTTTCGGCTGATGGTTGGAACGTGGTCTGGGCTGAGTGTCAGGAGTGCGAAGTCAGCAGGTAGTAGGTCGTGTAGCCACCGGACGTTCCCTGCAAGGTCCAGCCGGTCGGGGCGGGCTGGTCCGGCGCAACGGATCTGAGGTGGATGACCGTCGTGCTCGTCTGGCAGACGCCTTCTCGCAACGGCTGGTTTTGCTCGACCCCGTCGGTTGTCGGTGGCTGCCCACCGCCGAGGAACGCCTTGTCGGTGGCGTCCGGGCACTCCGCGGGATCGGCGAGGTAGGCCGTCAGCGATTCGCCGAGGATCGCCGGGAAGAAGCCGACAGCGGCATGTGGCAGGACGCAGGGCGCCTGCGCGCAGTCGTGGATGTGCCATGTCGGTGGCAGCGTCGATGCGTCGCCGGCCGCGGCGGACACGTCTGTGGTGCCGGTCAGCAGGGCCGCACCAGATGCCGCCGCCGCGACCGCGAGCACCGCCCGACGGGTGATCTTGTTCATCTGAGTCCCCTTTCGTCAGCCGCTGGCAGGACCGCCGCGTGCATGACTGGCAGAAGTGCCTGCGGGCGTGGTGCTGATGTCACGAGTGCCGACGCCTCGTCCGCTGACCGCTGCGGGTCGAAGGCCCAGCCGTCGAGGACGACACCGACGATGGCTGCATCGCGCAGCACCGAGACATCCGTGACGCCGAGCCGGCTCAGTTGCGCCAAACGGTCGGTGTCGAGGTCGAGGACACCGTCCTTCCCGACCAGCACGAGCAACATCGCCACTGAGCACCCCCCGCGCGCAGCGGATGCTGCGCACGCCAGAAGTTAGGGATGCAGCCGGCCGCTGCCATCGGGGAAATCCCCCAATTCAGTGCTGCAACTGCTCGGAGTACTGGGCGATGAGTTCGGCGCGGCTTCGTATTGCCAGTTTCGAGAAGATGCTGGAGAGGTGATGTTCGACCGTCTTCGGTGACAGGAACAACGCTTCGGCGATCTCGCCATTGCGGCGACCGCCTGCGACCAGACGAGCCACCTCGAGCTCCCGTTCACTCAGGGCCGGGATCGACCGAGTGCCCGGTTTCGGACGCCGTGCCTGTGTGCGGGCTCCCACCCGACGCAGCTCCCGTCTGATCAGTTCCGCCTCGGTCGCGGTGCCGATCGTGTCGGCCAGCCGCATCGCTTCTTCCCATGTCACCACGGCCGCGGCCGGCACGATGCCCGCCTGTGCCCGCCCGAGGTCGATCAGCGCCCACAACTGGTCGAGGAGGCGCTGCCGTTGCTTCGCGAGACTCACCACCTGATCCAATGCGTCGACGCCCGCATCGGGCTGGTGCGCGGCCACGATCAGCGCGTGGACCCACTCTCTCTCGACACCGAACCGAAGGTGCGACTGGGGATGGGCTTGGTCCCAGCTGAAGAGAAGGTTCGCGCCGTCGGCGACGTCGGCTATCCGGACGAAGCACTCTGCCGCCGATATGACGACGTCCCAGTAGCAGCGTTTGCAGCCCGAAGCGGTCGCGTCGTTCAAGGCGGCATCTGCCGCCGCGCGGACGGCGTCGCGCGATGCAGCACCTCCGAAGCGCGCACCGATCAAAGCCGTCCACTGGTGCAGCCGCAGCCGCGCGTGTGGGTTGGTGTAGGACGCTGCTTTCGCCTGCAACGCTGAGACCGCCGCCTGCCAGTCGCTCTGCGATGCCTGGATCAGAGGACGGAGACCGCCGCGGATCCATGGGACCGTGCGTCGAGTGCGGTCCCCGATGCGTCGCTCGATCGCGTCGGCCTCGTCAAGCAGTTGCGCGGCTTCGGTGAGCCGTCCCAACGCGTATTCGTTGAACGCGACGACGTGGCACAGGTCTGCGATCAGCGCTGGATAGACCTGGCGACGGGCCTCTGCCAACACTGCGTGCAACTTTGTCGCAGCTTCCTGCATGCGTCCTGACCACCACAACATTCGTGCGGCGTCGGCGGCTGCCACGAGATGTGCTTCGCCCAGACCGCGGGTCGCTTCCACTCGGTCCTGGGCAGCCAGGGCCATGTCGGAGGCGTTGTCGTCGGTGAGGGCAACGTCGTACGCCGCAGAGAGCGCCTCGACGTATGCGCGTCGCGCATCCACGCTCAGCTGCTCAACGCCGCCCGACGCGACGGCGAGCGCACGGGCCTCTCGGACCGCATCTTCGATCGCGGTGCGGCCGCCGGACAAATCGAAGTCCAGCCACATCCGACGGGCATGATCCAGGGCGGCCGCTTCGATCGCCAGCCACCGGTCGTCGACGACGACGGTTCTCTCAATCATCGCGAGGGCGTCGTCCGAACGCTGCAACTCAATGGCTTGCCGCGCGGCGGCAAGAGAGGCATAGGCCCGGTCCCGGGCCGACGGCAGTCGATCGGAGAGCACAACGAACCGTTCATACGATGCTTCCCGGTCACCCAACTCACCGGCCATCGTCGCAAGTTCGACGCTCAGGGATGCCACGTCCGGATCCGTCAATGGCACGCCTTCGACGATCGGGGTGAGCTGTGCCAGGCCGTCCGCGCCGAGAAGCCGGCGCTGCGGAGAACGCGCAATCCGCAGTGCCAATTCGAGTGAAGGCATGCCAGCGGCGGCGCGATGAGCCAGCGCCTCAGTCAGTGCGTGCAGGTCGTCGCCTGCGTCGCTTTCCAACCACGCGGCGACCGCATGGTGCAGTCGGCGTCGCTCGCGCTCCGAGATTTGCCGGTATGCCGTTTCACGCACCAGGTCGTGGACGACTTGGACGTTCGTGCCGTTGCTGGCAAGCAAGCCGCGATCAGACAGTGTGCGCGTCGCTTCTTCAACACGAGTCTCGGACCAGCCGAGAAGCCGGACCAGCTCATTGGAGGTGACAGGCCGACCCGCGACCACGATTGCCGCGAGACATTCCGCCGAGTCGCCGATCAGCGACTCGAGCCGCTGGGTGATCGGGTCCGCCTCGCGTCCCTGATGTTGTGACCGGCGGAGCAATACTTCGATCCAGAACGGCGAGCCGGCGGCCGCGTCGTACAGGCTTTCGGCGTCATCGGTCGGGATACCAGGATCGATGCTCTGGGCAAGCCGGATTCCGGCTTGGCGTTCCAAAGGTCCAAGCCTGAGCTCGACGAAGTCGAGGTCGCCGTCGCTGAGGCCGTGCGCGAGCCCGGACAGGTGGGCGCCTGGACGAGACGCGACCACTAGACCCAACGACGTCTTCTCGGCCGCAGCGGCCCGGAGCAGGTAGAGACACATGGCGATCGACGTGTCATCGGCCCACTGAACGTCGTCGAAGAGCATGACCGTCGGGGCCAACGCGAAGAGAGCGGCGCGGGTGGCTTCGAAGACCCGCAGTGGCTCCAACGGCCCGACCGCGCCCACCTCGGGCCGCAGCATCGCGGAGAGCGCGGTCCTCTCCGATGATGCTGACCGGAGCGCCTGGAGCAGCGATGCCGCCGCGCCCAACGGGATGTGCCGCGCGGGCTCGAAGCCCGCGAGCGTCAGTACTCGTACCTCGTCGTTCAGCTGCCCAATGCGGCGAAGAAGTGTGCTCTTGCCTATGCCGGGTTCGCCCACGATGAGGATGACCATCGGGCGCGAGCCTCGAGACAAGGCGCGAAGACGATCGACCGCGACGCGCACTTCGCTGTCGCGACCGAGCATCACCAGCCCCCACTGGTCACGGGCTCAGTATGAGCACACGACTATCGCTCGTCGGCATCTTGCGGAATTCGCAAGAGCCGTTGCGGGAGTTCGTGGGCTCGGCGCTCTAACGAACCGGGCTGTGGTGAACCGTCATGGTGGGGCTTGCCGCCGGGGCCGGCGGACTCGCCACTGGTGTTGACGTCTCGTATGGCTCGTCGTGGCTGGCGAGAAGAACGCTGGCGCCCTCGGTGAACGCGCGAGGAAACAGCGGCGCAGTAATCCGGAAGAACGCAGTGTCGCGCTTCGGGTCCCAGCTGAGGGGAATGTCTGCTGCTCCGTAAGCCGCCATTGTGGCCTCCTCCTGCGTCGCCTTTCGAGACTTGGGTACTCGTGCTGGACAAGGCAGGACGTTACGAGCCGAGAAGGGCCGGCGCATCGGGTGAATCACTGATCTTGGGATCGGCCATTTACGTACGACGTCCGCTCTTTGGAGCAA